>JANNWX010000247.1:0-25130 GCA_031409315.1 Sphingomonadales bacterium
ATAGCCGATCTGGCCCATTGGATCGTCGGCATAAAGCCCTTTTTCGTCACATAATTGTTCGGCATAAAGCGCCCAGCCCTCGATAAAGGCGTTGAACCCCATCAGCGATGAGATCAGCGGGATTTCCTTGCTCTTTTCCGCCAGATAGGCCCCCTGCCATGTGTGGCCGGGCAATCCTTCATGCGCGGTCAGCGTGGTCAGTTGATATTTCGGCCACAGGGTCGTTGATTTAAGATTGATATAATAGATGGCCGGACGCGATCCATCGAGCGCGGCGAAATTCATATAACCAAGCGATGCCCCGTCCTGAATATCCTCTGGAACCCGCTTGATGATCAGCGGCGCCTTGAGATCAAGATGGGTCAGGCCCGGCATCAGCTTGCGCGTCGCGGCAACCTTTTCATTGCAATAAGCAATCAGGGCCGCGCGCCCGTCCGCCGTATCTGGATACAGCATCGACGGGTCCTTGGTTAGCGCCAGAACGCGCTCCCCGACGCTCCCTTGGGTCATCCCCTGACTTTTGAGGATGACGTCCATCCGTGATTGGATCGCCTTATTCTGTTCAAGACCGATGGCGTGGATTTCGGCTGGGGTCCGGTTGGTTGTGGTGCCAAGTTTCAATGCATAGTGATAATAAGCCTCGCCGTCGGGCAAGCGGTGAACCCCCGCCGTGTCTGGCGCGTTCGCCGTTGCCTTGGCAAAGGCCGCAATCTGCCGATCGAGTGCTGGATAGATCAACTGTTCGATCATCTTGGTGGTGCGCGCGCTCCACGGCCCTTTGATCCCGGCCTTCCGCGTGCTTTCGGCAAGCGAGGTCACCAGACCTTGTTCGTCAGCGGGGGTTTTGCGAAAATCCCGCAATTGGCCAAGCGCATTTTTGGCGATGAAACTGGGCGGCATCACCCCGCGTGCGCCGTCGGAGCGGATTTGTGCGGTTTCTTCGTCCAGAACCCGGGCCATTGCCGCGACCCGTGCCAGATAGGCTTCGGCGTCGGCTGAGCTTTTCACCAGATGCAGCGAATTGAGAAATTCCGGGATCGCCGTCAAAGCGCCGTCCTGCTGGGTCACTGGATAGGGCGTTGCGCCGCCGAAAAACCCCCCTGCCGCGCCACCATAGAAAAATTTCGTGCCCGCAACGCCTTGTTGGGCGGCATATTTGACCGTGTCATACTGGATCTGCTGTGCCGCACTCAGCCTGGCCCGGTTGATCGTCGCCAGCCGCGCCAGCATCGACGCCACTTGCACGCCCCACCGCGCCTGACCGATTGCCGACCCGTCTGACAGGCGTGATTTAAGGGCGAGCCTTGTCCCTGAATCAAGGCCGAGGCTGGAGGCTGTTTCGGGGCTGAGCCGCAAAATCTCCTCGGCAAACCGGCTGAGCAGAACGGAAAAACGCGTAGAATTGGAGAGTGGTTTTTTCGCCGCAGCAAGCGCCGCACCCGGCGCAGCAGCCGCAGCCCCAGCCGAAAGCGCCGCCGACAATAGGTCGCGTCGTGCCAATATGGGGAAATGGATGGTCATGGAATTGCCCTCGCCTGAAATTGGATTGGCGCGACTATGCCACAGCCTTCAGACGAAACAACAGGTTTGGCAGATAATCATCGACGCTTGGTCGAAACAAATCAGAGCAATTCAGAGCGCGATGCGTGTTTGCGTGGGACGGCTACCCGACCATATCCTCTGGCCGCACCAGTCGGTCGAACATGGCGGCATCGACCAAGCCGAGCGCGATGCCCGCTTGTTTGAGCGTCAGCCCGTTTTGGTGCGCATGCTTGGCGATTTTTGCGGCATTGTCATAGCCGATCTCGGGCGCGAGTGCAGTCACCAGCATCAGCGACCGGTCAACCAGTTCGGCGATGCGTGCGCGGTTCGGCTCCAGCCCCGCGATACAGCGGATGGCAAAACTTTCCATGCCGCTGCTCATCAGATCAATCGAGCGCAGCACATTCGCCCCGATCATCGGTTTGAACACATTCAGCTCCAGATGCCCCTGCATCCCGCCGACGGTCACCGCTTGGGCGTTGCCGATCACCTGGGCCGCGACCATCGTCAGCATTTCACACTGGGTCGGGTTGACCTTACCGGGCATGATCGAACTGCCGGGTTCATTCTCGGGCAGGATAAGTTCACCAAGGCCTGAGCGTGGGCCAGAACCGAGCAGGCGGATATCATTGGCGATCTTCGTCAGCGAGACGGCGATCGTGCTCAACATCCCCGATAATTCGACCAAAGCATCATTGGCGGCCAGTGCTTCGAATTTGTTCTCCGCACTCCTGAATTCCATGCCTGTTATCAAATTCACTTCACGGATGAAATCCTCGGCAAATCCCTTTGGCGCATTGAGGCCGGTGCCAACCGCGGTGCCGCCTTGCGCCAAAGCGTCGATGTAGGTCGATCCGCTCGTTATGCGAACGCTGGCCTTGGCCAATTGCGTTGCGTAACCGGAAAATTCCTGACCCAGTGTCAGGGGAGTCGCATCCTGCAGGTGGGTTCTGCCGATCTTGACAATGTCGGCCCACGCTTCTGCTTTGTCGTCCAGCGCAATATGGAGTTCCAGAATGGCGGGCTGCAGGCGCTCACGCAGCGCAATCGCCACCGCAATGTGGATCGCGGTCGGAAAACTGTCATTTGATGACTGCGCCATGTTGACATGATCGTTAGGATGGACCGGCACCTTGCCACCGCGTGTGCCCGCCAGCCGTTCATTGGCAATTCCGGCGATCACCTCGTTCACGTTCATGTTGGTTTGCGTGCCCGACCCCGTCTGCCAGATGGTCAGCGGAAATTCTGCGTCATACCGCCCCGCCGCGACGTCCGCCGCCGCCGCTTCGATCGCATCCGCCAACGCCGTATCCAGCCCGTGCGCCCGGTTCACCCGCGCCGCCGCGTGCTTCACAATTGCCAAAGCGTGGATGATCGGAAGTGGCATCCGTTCGCGCTGTGCAAAGGGAAAATTTTCAATACTCCGCTGGGTTTGCGCGCCCCAATAATGATCGGCGGGAACGTCGATAGGGCCGAAACTGTCGGTTTCGATCCTTATTTCGGCCATTAGCCTATTTCTTCCGCCCGAAATCAACCGACACAACATTTGATCCGTCTTCGGCTGGCTCGGCAACCGGGCGATCATTTTCGGCTGGCGCGTGGGCGACGGGGCCGCCGCCTTCAAGATCGACCTGAAACTGGAGCGCAAAATCAACCGCCGGATCATGAAACGCCGTGATGGCCGCAAAGGGAATATAGAGTTTTGACGGAATGCCGCTGAACGTTAATCCAACTTCAAACCCATCGTCATTCACCTTCAATTCCCAGAATTTGTTCTGGAGGACAATCGTCATTTCATCGGGAAAGCGTTCGATAAGGCTGCGCGGTATCGAAACGCCGGGCGCGCCCGTTTTGAAGGTGATGTAAAAATGGTGAAGCCCGGGCAAATCCCCGTCGGACCCAATTTGCCCAAGCACCCGGCCAACCACGGCGCGCAAGGCATCCTGCACGATTTCATCATAGGGAATCAGGCTGTCAGGTGTGTCATCACTCATAAGCGCATCAGTTGAACGCAGAAGGCGAACGGGTCAAGACGTTGCACATGACGACAAGCGCGCTATAGGCCGCTTCATCATGCGCACAGGCTCGGTTCACCGCAAGACGAATGAAACGTCGATAGATGTTGAGGTCAACCTCGACGGCACCGGCATCTATCAGGTTTCAACCGGCATCGGCTTTCTTGATCATATGCTTGAACAATTGTCGCGCCATTCGCTGATTGACCTGAATGTGAAAGCCCTAGGTGATCTTCATATCGACCAACATCACACGACCGAAGACAGTGCCATCGCCATTGGCGAAACAGTCCTGGCAGCGCTTGGCGACAAAAAAGGGATCACTCGGTACGGTTCGGCATATGCCCCGATGGACGAAACGCTGACCCGCTGCGCGCTTGATATTTCGGGGCGGCCCTATTTCGTGTGGAAAGCAAAGTTTGATAGCCCACGGCTTGGTGAGTGGGATAGCGAACTGATCGAACATTGGTTCCACAGTTTTGCGACGTCCGCCGGGATCACGCTGCATATCGAAAATCTCTACGGATCGAACAATCACCATATTGTTGAAAGCTGTTATAAGGCGCTTGCCCGCGCCCTGCGCCAAGCGGTTGAGATTGACGTGCGCAAGGCAGACAGCGTACCATCAACCAAGGGGATGCTCTGACGTGGGTCAGCGCGTGGCGCTCGTCGATTACGGCGCAGGCAACCTCCAATCGGTCAGGAACGCGCTGAGAGCAGCGGGGGCGACCGACATCATCGTTACTTCTGATCCCGATATTGTCCGTTCTAGCGACAGGATCGTGCTGCCCGGGGTCGGTGCTTTCGCCCACTGTATGAACGCCCTGTGCGCCACATCGGGCATGATCGACGCTTTGAACGACGCAACTGGTGCGGGCGGCAAGCCCTTCCTAGGCATTTGTGTGGGTATGCAATTGATGGCCGAGGCAGGCGAAGAACATGGCCGTCACGCTGGGCTTGGCTGGATTGGCGGCACCGTTCGGATGCTGACACCGAGCGATCCGGCCATAAAAATTCCCCATATGGGCTGGAATGATGTGGTGCCGATAGCGCCCCATCCGCTGATCGAAGCTGGGGAAGCATATTTCCTGCACAGCTTTGCCTTTGAAGGCGACGGGGCTCTGGCGACCACCGACCACGGCGGCCAGATTGTCGCGGCAATTGGAGCTGGCAACCGGATCGGTGTGCAATTCCACCCCGAAAAAAGCCAGATATACGGGCTTAGGCTGTTATCTCGCTTTCTGGATTGGAAACCATGAGCCCTTCGACTTCGCTCAGGACAGGCCTTATTGTCTTCCCCGCAATTGACCTTAAAAATGGGCAGGTTGTCAGGCTTGCCGAGGGCGATATGGAGCGGGCGACGATCTACGGCGATGATCCCGCCGCCCAAGCATTGCTGTTTGCCGAGGCGGGATCGGACTATCTCCATGTTGTTGATCTGGACGGGGCGTTTGCCGGACAGGCGGTCAATGCCGCCGCAGTTGAATCGATTGTCAGCGCCTTTCCCGGCCATGTCCAACTGGGCGGCGGCATTCGTAACCGCACGGCCATCGAACATTGGTTCGATTTGGGTGTCGCGCGCGTCGTGATTGGCACTGCAGCGCTCGACAATCCCGATCTTGTCCGCGCCGCCGCCCGCGACTTTCCCGGCGGCATCGTTGTTGCGGTTGATGCAAAGGACGGCATGGTCGCCACCAAGGGCTGGGCCGATGTCTCCGACGTCAGCATCACCGACATGGCCCGTCGGTTTGAAGATGCCGGGGTTGCAGCATTACTGTTCACCGATGTCGGGCGTGACGGTATGCTCAAAGGCTGCAATATCGAAGCGACGGTCGATCTGGCCCGGGCCACAGATATTCCTGTCATCGCCAGCGGCGGCGTTGCTGGGATTGGCGACATAAGGATGCTTGCCATCCATGCGGTTGACGGGATCGAAGGCGTCATCACCGGCCGGGCGCTCTATGATGGGCGTCTTGATCTGGCGAGCGCGCTAGCGGTGGCGGCGGCGTGAGCGTTCGTATCCGCGTCATCCCCTGCCTTGATGTGGCGGGTGGCCGCGTCGTCAAAGGCGTCAATTTTGTCGGGCTGCGCGATGCCGGTGATCCGGTAGAGGCGGCGCGGGCTTACGACACGGCGGGCGCGGACGAGCTGTGTTTTCTTGATATTACGGCCAGCCATGAGGGCCGCGACACGATATTGGATATTGTCACCCGGACCGCCGAAGTCTGTTTCATGCCGCTGACGGTCGGTGGCGGCGTGCGCAGTGCGGAGGATGCTCGCGCGCTGCTGCTGGCCGGGGCTGATAAGGTCGCGGTCAATTCCGCCGCCGTCGCCCGGCCCGAACTGGTTGCAGACATTGCCGACCGCTTTGGCAGCCAGTGCGTCGTTGGCAGCGTGGACGCCCGCCGCACCGGTCCTGACACGTGGGAGGTGTTCACCCACGGCGGGCGCACCGCAACCGGGGTTGATGCCGTTGCGCATGCCATCCGGCTTGCGGCGTTGGGGGCAGGCGAATTACTGGTCACCAGCATGGACCGCGATGGAACCCGTGATGGCTATGATCTGGAATTGACGCGCGCCATTGCCGACGCGGTATCGGTTCCGGTTATCGCCAGTGGCGGCGTTGGCGCGTTGGACCATCTGGTTGCAGGCGTGACCCACGGCCATGCCAGCGCCGTTCTTGCGGCCTCAATCTTCCATTTCGGCGAAGTGACGATCACCGACGCCCACCGCGCGCTTGCAAAAGCCGGGCTGCCGGTGCGCCGCCGGGTGGAACAGGGTTAACGTCGGGCGGCTTTACATTAACCTTGTTTGCAAAACCCGCATTAACCATCGCAGCCCTGCAAAGCCCCTTTGAGTCCGGTTTTGGCCGCTAAATTGCTTTATTTCCAATATGCGGGCGTTTTTCGCATGCTGGTTTGGGAATTCGGGTATGAAGGCACGACAATTACTTCTGGTAGTGGCGGTTATGGCACTGAATTTTGCTGGGCAGGCGCAAGCGGCATCGGGCACTGGTGTGGGCATCGAGATTCCCGAACCAACCGACCTTGCCCTGTTTCTGATCGGCGTTGCCGGATTGTTGATCGGCAGGCGATCGAGCCTTGCGCGCCGCCGCCAGGATTTCGACCAAGACGCTTGACGCGCCCTAGCCGACTGCGCCAGATGCGCGGGCTATGCCGGACATTCTCTCCAGACTTGAAGCCATCATCCAGGACCGACGCACAGCTGATCCTGAAACATCCTATGTTGCCAGGCTGAGCGCGAAAGGCCGCGCTAAAATCGCTCAGAAAGTCGGCGAAGAGGCGGTCGAGACGGTGATCGCGGCTCTATCGGGTGACAAAGCGGCCCTGACCGGGGAGACCGCCGACCTGATTTTTCACCTGATGATACTGCTGGCCGATGCTGGCCTTTCAATGGATGATGTCTTGGCCGAGCTTGACCGGCGTGACGGACTGTCGGGTATCGCCGAAAAGGCGTCCCGCTCCCAATGACGCTGCGGATCGGCATTTTGGGTGCCGCGCGAGTTGCCACTTATGCGCTGATAGCCCCGGCCCGCGAGGTTGACGGGGTGATGGTTGCAGGCATCGCCGCTCGCGATTCCGAACGGGCCAAGGCCTATGCCAAAACCCACGCCATTGCGCTGGTTTTCCCGACCTATGACGCACTGATCGCATCGCGCGAGATTGACGTCGTCTATAACGCGCTTCCGCCCAACCTTCACGCCCGCTGGTCCATCGCCGCCCTTGCCGCTGGAAAACCGGTGCTGTGCGAAAAGCCGTTCGCGCTTTCGGTTGTTGATGTGGACGCCATGCTGGCCGCCGAAGCACGAAGCGGGCTTTTGCTGATGGAGGCACAACACAGCCATTACCACCCGCTTAGCGCCCGGATGCGGGAGGTTGTTCGAAACGGGATATTGGGGCCAATCCGCAGAATCGAAGCGGTCTTTGACGTGCCGGTCAGCAAAGGCGATAGCGAAATCAGGTATCTGCCAGATATTGGCGGCGGCGCGCTATGGGATCTGGGCGTCTATCCCGCTTATTGGATCCGTTCGACGATGAGCGAAGAGCCAATAATATTGGACGCGCACCAGATGCTGGCCCCGTCGGGCGCGGACATTGTGACCAAGGCCAGTCTCGCGCTGCCGTCCGGCGCGACGGCGACGCTGACCTGCAATATGGACGCACCGTTTCGGGCCTCATTCACAGCCATTGGCCGCGATGCGACATTGCGCGTTACCAACCCCCTGTCCCCGCAATCAGGACACACGTTTTGCATCTCCGCCAATGACGGTGCGCAGAAATTTGAGACATTTCCGCTCCGCTCATCCTATGCCTATCAGTTGGAGGCATTTCGTGACGCTGTGGTGCACGGCGCCCCGGTGCCGACCCACGGCGCCGATAGCCTTGCCACGATCCGTATGCTGGCCGCCATCCGAGCCAAAGCCAAAAAGGACTGACCCCATGCCAATCGACCCAACCACGCCCTATGATGACCGGAACATATTTGCCCGCATTCTGCGCGGCGAAATCCCGAGTAGGACGGTTTATGAAGACGAATGGGCATTGGCCTTTCACGATATCAGCCCGCAAGCGCCCGTCCACATTCTGGTTATTCCCAAGGGTGCTTATGTCAGTTGGGATGATTTTACCGCAGAGGCCAGCGACGCCGAAATAGCCGGTTTCATCCGCGCCGTCGGCACCGTCGCCCGCGATCACGGCCTGTCTGCCCCCGGTTACCGCCTGATCGCCAATATCGGCCAGCACGGACATCAGGAGGTGCCGCATCTCCACGTCCATATTTTTGGCGGAAAACAGATGGGGATGATGTTGCCCAAATGAGCGCAGCGCACATAAGCAGTTGCGTGTTGCGGATTAGGGGTTAGGTTCGCGCCCAATAAGAATCCAAGGGGAGTATGTTATGATTTTCGGACGGATAAAGTCCCTCGATGCGATTTTGGCGACGGCGGAGAAAAAATCTCTGGTCCGCTCGCTTGGCGCTTTTCAACTGACAATGCTTGGGATCGGTGCTGTGATCGGCACCGGTATTTTCGTTCTGACCGCCGAGGCCGCGCAAAAAGCAGGGCCGGGCATGATGCTCAGTTTCATCATCGCCGGGTTTGTCTGCGCGGTTGCGGCGCTCTGCTACGCCGAAATGGCGGCGATGGTCCCGGTTTCGGGTTCGGCCTATACCTATAGCTATGCCGTGATGGGGGAAATCCTTGCCTGGATGGTTGGCTGGGCCTTGATCCTTGAATATGCGGTCGCGGCCGGCGCGGTTTCGGTTGGCTGGTCTGGCTATGTGGTCGGCTTGCTGGAAAATGCGCTTGGCATTGATATTCCCTCCACCTTGGTTCTCGGGCCGTTTGATGGCGGTGTTATCAATCTGCCCGCGATGGCGATTGCCGGACTGGTGACATGGCTGCTGGTGATTGGCACAAAGGAAAGCGCGACGATCAATTCCATTCTTGTGTCGATCAAAGTTGCCGCTCTGACTATTTTCATCATTCTAGCGGTGCCAGTGATGAATATGGAGAATTTTGAACCCTTTTCGCCGCTTGGTTTTGGTGGGGTATCCGCAGCCGCTGCATCAATCTTTTTCGCCTATGTCGGTTTTGACGCGGTATCGACCGCAGCCGAGGAAACCAAAAATCCGCAGCGCAATATGCCGATTGGCCTGATCGGGAGCCTTGCCATCTGCACGGTTTTTTACTTGTTGGTGGCGGCTGGTGTTATTGGGTCGGTCGGCGCGCAGCCGATGCTGGATAGCGCCGGGGCCGCTCTGGAACCCGGCAGTGTTGAACTTGCCAAGGCGTGTGCCGCCAATGTCGCCGCAACCGGCACGGATGCGGTTGTCTGTTCAAAAGAGGCGCTGGCATGGACGCTCAGGGAAATTGGCTGGCCGCAGATCGGCAACCTGATCGGGCTTGCTGCTGGTCTCGCTTTGCCATCAGTCATCCTGATGATGATGTTTGGTCAGACCCGCATCTTTTTCGTGATGAGCCGTGACGGCCTGTTGCCAGCGGCTTTTTCAAAAATCCATGAACGGTATAAAACGCCGCATGTCATCACCATTTTGACGGGTATTTTTGTTGCCATGTTCGCGGCCTTCTTCCCGGTCGGGCAATTGGCCAATATCTCTAATTCGGGGACATTGTTCGCCTTTGCCGCAGTATCGATTGCGGTCATGGCCTTGCGCCGAACCGATCCGGGCCGTCACCGTCCGTTCCGCACGCCGGCGATCATGCTGACAGCACCGGTCGCCATCGCGGGCTGTCTGTATCTGTTCTACAGTCTTGATGTGAAAAGCCAGATCATGTTCGCAATCTGGGCGGTGATCGGGCTGGTCGTTTATTTCACCTATAGCCGCAGCCGCAGCCATGTCGGCCTTGGCCACTCCGAAGTGCATGAACTCGACAGCGACGCACCGCCAACATCGGTGCCGCCGATTTCCTGACAGTTTAGATAGAATAGGGGGAGGAAAGAGGGGGTTTTGGCTCCCTCTTTCTTGTTGTGGGTGCCGCTCTACGTCACCCAATCGCCCGCAAATTGGGTTCGGCACTGTCGAGGGCGGTGCGGATGATCCCGACCATATCGTCAATCTGGGCGTGGCTGATAGTCAGGGGCGGGCACATGACGATGCTGTCGCGGATGCCGCGCACCATCAGGCCGTTTTCAATGCACAGATCACGCACCATTGGTCCCGCTGTTCCTTCAGCGCCGCCAAAGCGTGCGCCACTGGCCTTGTCCGATGTGATTTCAACGGCACCGATCAGGCCGATTGACCGGGCTTCGCCGACCAAAATATGGTCGCTTAATGTTTTGAGGGCTTTGGCCAAATAGGGGCCGGTGTCGGTGCGGGTGCGCGTGATCAGGCCTTCACGTTCCATGATTTCAATGTTGCGCAACGCGACCGCACAGGCAACGGGGTGGCCAGAATAGGTATAGCCGTGGACGAAATCACCTCCGGTTTTAAGCGTCGCGACAATTTCCGCCGACACCGCAACAGCGGAGATGGGCAAATATCCTGACGACAGGCCCTTGGCCATGGCGATCATATCAGGCTGGAAGCCAAAGGTTTGATGCCCGAACCATTCGCCCGTGCGCCCGAATCCGCAAATCACCTCATCCGCGACCAGCAAAATGCCATATTTGCGGCAGATAGCCTCAACCTGTGGCCAGTAATTGGCGGGTGGGATGATGACGCCGCCAGCGCCTTGGACCGGTTCCCCGATGAATGCGGCGACGTTTTTTGGCCCGACCTCGATGATCCTGTCTTCAATCGCTTGCGCACAGACAGTGCCAAAATCTTCCGCGCTCATGTCGCGGCCTTCATTATAGTGATAGGGCTGGCGGACATGTTCGATGCCAGCAACGGGCACTTCCCCGGCAACATGCATTCCCTGACCGTGCATCATTTTCATGCCGCCAAGGCTGACACCTGCAACCGTAGATCCGTGATAGGCGTTATGCCGACTGATGAAAATGGTGCGGCTTGGCTCACCTTTCACCTGCCAATAATGGCGCACCATGCGCAGCACCGTGTCATTTGCTTCAGATCCGGAGCTGTTGAAAAACACATGCGGCAGGCGGTTGCCCGTCAGGCTGGCGATTTTGGCGGCCAGCATCACGGCGGGCGGCGTCGCGGTTTTGAAGAAAGTGTTGTAAAAGGGCAGTTCACGCATCTGGTCTGCGGCAACCTGCGCCAGTTCTTCGCGGCCATAACCGACATTGACGCACCACAGGCCCGCCATGCCGTCCAATATGCGGTTGCCATCGCCATCGTGGATGTAACAGCCATCGGCATGGGTGATGATCCGGCTTCCGCCCATATCTTCGATCAGTTGATAATCCTGCTGGGCGGGCAGATGATGCGCAACGTCAAGACGGCGAAGTTCAGCGATATCATAATTGCGGGGCATTCAGATTTTCCTCAATTGGGTTTGGTGGCAATCAGGGCATTGGTCATCGGTTCGCCGCGCAGCGCGCACCCGAGCATCCGGAAATAGGTCTGGCTGTCGGGATCGCGTTCGGTATGCCATTCGGGGTGCCACTGGACTGCAAGGATAGGCGCACCGGACAGGGTGGCGGAATAGGCCTCGATCAGGCCGTCCTCTGCCTCTGCCTCAACCTGTAGATCAGGCGCGAGCGTGCCAATGCCCTGATAATGGACAGAATTCACATCCAGTTCCGCCCGTTGATAAATCTGCGCGAGCAGCCCGTCCTTGGCCAGTGTCACATGATGATGATGATCAAACATCGCGTCAAAGCTTACGCCGTCCGGTGCGTGATGGGGCAAGAGTTCAGGATTGGTGCCAACGTCGCGGCGGAGTGTGCCGCCAAGCGCGACGTTGATTTCCTGAAAACCCCGGCAAATGCCGAACACCGGTCGTGCCCGTTCAATCATCGCGCCGATCATGCCGATGGCACTGTCGTCTCGCCCCGCATCAAACGGGCCGTCCCCACCGGTTTCGCCGTAACGATGGGGTTCCATATTGGACGGTGTTCCGGTCAATAAGATGCCGTCCAGTCGGGGGGCAATTTCGTCCGCCGCCATCAAGCCGGGCAGTGAGGGAATGAGCAAGGCCGCCACGTCGCCGTAGGTCATTGCCGCGCGGATATAGCGTTCCATCACAGCTTGCGCTGGTTCAATCCCGACGCTGCGGTTGCAGCAGATGATGCCAAGGACAGGGCGTGTTTTCATTCTGCTTCTGTCCTATGCCTCGAACGGCAGGTCAAGCGCTTCGGCAACGGCCCTGTGGCGAATCTGTCCGCCCGCGACGTTCAGGCCGGCTGCCAGATGCGGGTCCGCCGCCATCGCGCGTTCCGCCCCCAAATTGGCAAGCTTGAGAGCGAAAGGCAGGGTCGCATTGTTGAGCGCAAAGGCCGATGTTCGCGCCACCGCGCCGGGCATGTTGGCGACACAGTAATGGATTACGCCTTCTTCGATGAAGACTGGATCATCATGGGTCGTCGCGTGGCTGGTTTCAAAACAGCCGCCCTGATCAATCGCGATATCAACCAAAACCGAGCCGCGCTTCATGGTTTTGAGCATCTCACGCGTGACAAGCTTTGGCGCGGCAGCGCCGGGAACAAGAACCGCGCCGATCACCAGATGCGCCTTGGCAACTGCTGCTGCAATCGCCGCCTTCGACGCATATTGCGTTTTGATCTGGCTGGAAAAGAACATGTCAAGTTCAGCCAGACGGTCATTGCTAATATCATAAATGGTGACGTCGGCGCGCATGCCAACCGCCATTTGTGCCGCATTCACGCCGGCAACCCCGCCGCCCAAAATGGCGACACGTGCTGGCGCAACGCCTGGAACACCGCCGAGCAAGACACCGCGGCCACCCTGTTCCTTTTCCAGATAATGCGCGCCAACCTGCACCGACATCCGGCCAGCGACTTCGGACATGGGTTTGAGCAAAGGAAGGCCGCCGCGCGCGGCAGTGACCGTTTCATAGGCAATGCAGGTCGCGCCAGATTTCATCAGGCCAAGCGCCTGCGGCTTGTCGGCAGCAAGGTGGAGATAGGTGAACAAGGTGTGCCGCGCCTCCAGCATCGCAATTTCGGACGGTTGGGGCTCCTTCACCTTGACGATCATCTCGGCGGCGGCGAACACCTCGCCCGGCGTGCCAAGGATCCGCGCGCCGACGTCGGTATAATCCCTGTCTTCAAAATCAATGCCGGTGCCAGCCTTGGTTTCAAGGATGACATCATGGCCAGCGGCGACCAGCTCGGCAACCGAAGCCGGGGTCAGGCCAACGCGGTATTCGTGGTTTTTGATTTCCTTGGGGACGCCGATCTTCATGTCATGCTCCTGAAATTTATACGTTGCAGCCAGTATAGACACGAACCGTGTGGAGGTCTTTGTGAAATCCGGGCGCTCCAACCTGCAAATCAGCAATATATCTTGCAATATGCGCCAATATCGGGATAAAATCCTGCATGGATGCAATTGACAACAAAATCCTCGCTTCTCTCACTGTGGATTCGTCGCGGACCAGCGAACAGATTGGCGACCAGATTGGCCTGTCGCCTTCCGCCACGCACCGGCGAATCAAGCTGCTTGAAGATGGCGGGATGATCCTTGGCTACGGCGCCCGTCTGTCTCTCCGGGCCCGCGGAAATCCGTCGATTGTGTTTATCTCGGTCACGCTCGTCGATCAGCGCAAGGAAACGATGGAGGTATTTGAAGTGGCGATTGCCCAGTCAGATGTCGTGGTCGAGGCGCATTTGATGAGCGGCGAATCCGATTATCTGCTGAAAGCCGAGATTCCCGAAAGCGACAGTTTTGAACGCATCCACCGTGAAGTGCTTGCCGCACTCCCCGGGGTGCACCGACTGATCACCCATTTCAGCATCAGGTCGGTCGTCGCGGTTTAGACCAGCTCGATCGCCATCGCAGTGCCTTCGCCGCCACCAATGCACAGGCTGGCGACGCCGCGTTTCAGGCCACGGTTTTGGAGCGCGGCGATCAGCGTTGCGATGATCCGTGCGCCCGACGCGCCAATGGGGTGGCCAAGCGCGGTTCCGCCGCCGTTCACGTTCAACTTTTCGGCCGGGATGCCCAGTTCCTTCATCGCGATCATCGGCACCATTGCAAAGGCTTCGTTGATTTCAAACAGGTCAACATCAGCGACCGACCAACCTGCGCGTTCCATCACTTTGCGGATTGCGGGCACGGGTGCAGAGGTGAATTTGGCTGGTTCCTGGCTATGGGTCGCGTGCGCGACGATGCGGGCGATGGCGGTCAGCCCCTTGGCATCGGCCACGCTCTGTTTGGTGACAACCAATGCCGCCGCGCCATCAGAGATGGAGGAGGCATTGGCCGCCGTGATCGTGCCGTCCTTGGCAAAGGCGGGGCGCAGCGTCGGGATTTTGTCGGGCTTGGCATTGCCGGGTTGTTCATCCACCGAGATGGTGGTGGAACCGCCACGTCCTGTGACTTCAACCGCGACAATCTCCCGATCAAACGCGCCTGACGCAATTGCGGCGTTGGCGCGCGAGAGCGAGCGTAGCGCAAACTCATCCTGCGCTTGCCGGGTGAATTGATATTCGGTGCAGCTTTCTTCGGCGAACGATCCCATCGCCCGACCGGGTTCATACGCGTCTTCCAACCCGTCAAGAAACATCGAATCTTTGAGCGCATCATGGCCAAGCCGCGCGCCCGACCGGTGCTTGGTCAGCATATAGGGGGCGTTGGTCATGCTCTCCATCCCGCCGGCAACGACGATATCAGACGTGCCAGCAGTGATTGCTTCGGCGGCCATCATCGCCGCCTTCATGCCCGATCCGCAGACTTTGTTAATCGTGGTCGCGCCGGTTGACAGCGGCAGACCGGCGCCGATTGACGCCTGACGCGCCGGGGCCTGCCCCAAAGCACCCGGCAACACACAGCCCATGATTACCTGATCAATGTCCGCCGCCGCGACGCCCGCCCGTTCGACCGCAGCCTTTATCGCCGTGGCGCCTAGCTGAGTTGCCGAAACCGACGTAAAAACACCCTGCATGCCGCCCATAGGGGTGCGGGCATAACCGGCGATGACAATAGGATCATTGGGCATGGGGGGTTCCTTGCGACTGGTTAAAGCGATTGCCGTCCTGCCGCGCTATAACGCATGTTAGACGGTTCTTCCGGTCCTCTCCGACTCAGAAATCATCCCACATCCCTATTGTCATTTTCGGTCAGAATTCAAGTTATGATTCGGATGTCAGGCCTGTCGCCCAAAACATAGCGTGGGCCAGCACCGCGCGCCGACGCCCGGTCCCCCGGGTTATAGAGCGCGCATTTCTTCAACGACAAACACCCGCAACCGATGCAGCCATCTAGCAAATCTCGCGTGCGGGTGAGCGCGGCTATCTGTGCGTCGAGCATGAAGCGCATGGCTCGACTGATTTTGGCCCAATCCGCCGCATTGGGCGTGCGACCATGCGGCAATTTTGTGAGTTCGGCGGCAATGCCTTCAATTGAAAGCCCAAGCTGCTGCGCAATGCGGATGAATGAAAGACGGCGGATGTCTGATCGCAGGAAACGGCGTTGCCCGCCGCTGCTGCGAAATGGTTCAACCAGCCCGCGTGCTTCGTAAAAGCGGATCGCCGATACCGACAGGCCGGTGCGCGCGGCCAGATCGCCAATGGAAATCACATCATTTGCATGCATATTTTAGCCTCATGAAAAAAATCTTGACCTCAACCAAGGTTTAGGTTGCAAAGACAGTGCGTCAACCAGCAATTGCGATTCGCAAAGGAGAAACGGTAATGGCGCAACCAATGATTGAACATGTGAACCTGACAGTCAGCGATCCCGGAAGGACGGCGACGATGCTGATCGACCTTTTCGGTTGGCATATCCGCTGGCAGGGAAAGGCGGCCAACGGTGGCAACACCGTCCATGTCGGAACAGACAGCAGCTATCTGGCTGTTTATGCTAATGCGGATAGTGACGGCATTGCGTTGGCCCATGCCAAAGGGCGTCCGTTCAATCATGTGGGCATCGTTGTCGATGATCTTGACTCGGTTGATGCCAAGGCGACGGCGCTTGGCCTTCACACGTTCAGCCACGATGATTATGAACCCGGGCGGCGCTTCTATTTCTTTGACGGCGACGGAATCGAATATGAAATTGTCAGCTATGGCCAGCAGCACGAGTCGCGGCCATGAACCGGCTCATAAATTTCGGCGCTGTGGCGGCGCTTGTCGGCGGCACCCTCCGGATCATCGCCGCATTCATTCCCTACACGACGGAATCCGCTGGACTAGAAACGCTATACGCTGTGATTGATCTTGGTATTTTATTCGGACTGATGGCCCTCTCCATTGTCACGGCGGATAGGCTTGGCCGCACCGGATTGATATGCGCCACCCTCTCACTGGCGGCGATTGCGAGTATCGTCGGCCCGGACGCCAAAATGTTCGGCATTGATTTCTATTGGGGTGGTGCCAGCCTGTTTTCACTCGGGTTGGCCGGCCTGTCGGTCGTGCTAATCAGGGTCAAATACTTCATCTGGCCCGCCCGCCTCTGGATCATCAGCTTGGGCCTTGGTCTGTTGGCGCTGACCGGAAGCACTGCCGCCTTTATGGCAGCGGGCGTGCTGCTCGGGGTCGGGTTTGCGCTTGCTGGCCTGTCACTTATGCGACGTGAGATGCCCGCCGTTCCCCGCGTCTGACCTCCTTTTTCAGGGCGGCAACATAATGCGGAAAATCGATCTGGATCGTATGGCGCGGCGATGCATAATAGGGGCCAAGATAGTAAGCGTCGTCCTTGGCGGTCACCCGCTCCATCTCCGCCACCGGTGGCAATACGTAGCGCCCAGCAAGGTGAGCAGCGACCAGTTTGGATTGTTGTTTGGCAAAATTGACCAACGTCGGCACCGCCTGTGCCAGCCCCATGAAATAGAGATTGTCGATCCCCGGTTTCATCATCCGTTTGAACAGGGGAAAGCGGTTGTCACCGTCCGGCTGGATCACCGGATCATCAAAGAAGGGGAAGGCCATGTTATAACCGGTGGCCCAGATAATCACATCAATCTGTTCGACGCTGTCATCGGTAAAGCGGACAGCCCCGTCCTCCAGCGCTTTGATACCCGGCTTCATGATCAGATCGCCCGATCCCGCGCGGAGCAGAAATTCACCCGACACAGTGGCGTGGGCGTTGAGCGGCCCTTGCTCAGGCTTTGGCAGGCCGTAATCCTCCATCCGGCCGACCAGATTGGCAAAGACCCGCTCGGCAAACTTTTTGGTGATCCAGCGCGGCACCCAACTTGGCGTCATCAGCTTGTCGAGCGGCTTGCCCTTATAATATTTGGGCAACACCCAAACACCGCGCCGGGCCGAGACGAACAGTTTTTCAGCCATTGGCCGCATTGATAATTCCGAGGCGACGTCCATCGCCGAATTACCCATCCCGACCACCAACACGCGCTTGCCGATGCAATTGACCGGGGAAAATGGATCGCGGTAGGCATGGCTATGGATTTGCGCCCCGGCAAACGTGCCGGGATAGGTGGGCAAGCGCGGGTTCCAATGGTGGCCATTGGCAACGATCAGCGCGTCATAGGTCGCGGTCTTGCCGGCCGCCGTCACCGACCAGCGCCCGTCACTTTCGCGCACAGCCTTGGTGACGCGGGTGTTGAACCGGATATGTTTACGCAGCCCGAAATGGTCAACATAGGCGCGGAAATAATCAAGGATATCGCTGTGATGCGGATAATCGGGCCAGCTTTGTGGCACCGGAAAATCCTCAAATGCCAACCGCCATTTTGACGTGTCAATATGCAGGCTTTTATAGCATGCCGACATGCCGTTGGGGTTGTTGAAATACCAATTGCCGCCAATATCATCCGATGCTTCGAACAGGTCAAAAACAATGCCGTGATCTTGAAGGCGTTTGGCGGTGGTAAAGCCCGAACATCCGGCCCCGATGATGGCAACTTTCGATATGGTCATGCGCGCGCTGTGCCGCAAAGCGGTGGGCTTGTCTATTTTATGGCGGAGCGGCAGTGATTACCGGCTTCGCCGATGGTCTCCGCTTCGCTCCGGCTCGAACAAGGGGCCGTCCACCGATGCCGCGCCACCACAATCAAAAAGTCCCGCAAGGGGCGGACCCCCTTTCGATTGTGGCGGAGCGGCAGGGATTCGAACCCTGGATGAGCTTTTGGCCCATACTCACTTTCCAGGCGAGCGCCTTCGACCACTCGGCCACCGCTCCGCATATCGCTGGAAGTTGAGCGCCCTAGCGATGTGATGGAGATTGTGCAAGATTGCCGGAATGAAACGTCTTGCCCTGATCCCGCTGCTGTTGGCGGCTGCCCCTGCGCCCGTTGTGATGCCGTCACCCAATGAAATTGTCGCCGCTGCGCCCGCCGCAGACTGGGTGGCGATTGACCCGGCAGACTTGCTGGTGATGGACCTGGCATCCGACGCAAAGGGCAAACCGCGCCGCGTGGTGATCCAGTTGATCCCGCCGCCCTTCAGTCAGGGCTGGGTCGGCAACATGCGCACACTCGCAGCCGTGCACTGGTGGGACGGGACCAGCATCAACCGCGTGCAGGACAATTATGTCGTCCAGTGGGGCGATGCGAGCGAGAAGAAGGCGTTGCCAGAGGGGTTGGCGAGGGTGCCTGAAGATGCCTATTCCCAAAAGGTGCCCGATGAAGAAGAATTGCAGGCAGGGCGTTTTCGCCTGATTGATTCTTATGGTGAAGCTGTCGATTTTGCAGGCGGCTTCCCGGTCGCACAAATCGGCGATTATTGGTGGCCAACCCACTGCTACGGCATGGTCGGCGTTGGCCGGAACCTGTCGCCTGACACTGGCACTGGTGCGGAACTCTATACCGTGATCGGCCATGCGCCGCGGCATCTGGACCGCAATATCGCGCTGGTTGGACGGGTGATCGAGGGGATGGAGCATTTGTCAAGCCTGCCGCGCGGGACCGGCGGGCTGGGTTTTTATGAGACGGTGGAAGAGCGGGTGGCGATCCGCTCGGTCAGGATCGGCAGCGAAGCAAAGGATCTGCCCCACTTCCAATATTTATCGACCGAGTCGGCAAGCTTCGCGCGTTATGCCGACGCCCGCGCCAACCGCCGCGATCCATTCTTCATCAAGCCAGCGGGCGGGGCGGACATTTGCAACATACCGGTGCCGGTTCGGCGGGTGGTGTCCCCGGCCCAGTGATGGGACACGCAAGAGCATGTCCCCAAAACCGTTGCCTTTTTGCAACGCACAAAAACTAGCTGTGGATAGTCCCCAAAAGGGACTCGCCTGTCACAGGATCGCAATATAAGGCGAGGATAGGGGCAACGGCCACGGACCGCGTGGCGATTCCCGGACCATAGATCGCTTAGGGGTTAGGCACATGAGAAACCATTATTTTGCAGGCGTAGCGGCTGTCGCCATCGTCGCTTCGGCTCCTGCGTTTGCGCAGGAAACAACGTCCTCAATCCGGGGTAGTGTAGCGTCTGGCGGCGCGGCTGTTGCTGGTGCCGAAGTCACCATAACCCATGTGCCATCCGGCACGACATCGACAGCAGTCACCAATGCAGACGGCAGTTTCAGCGCGAACGGACTTCGTATTGGCGGGCCATTTGCGGTTTCAATCAAGGCAGGCGGGTTTGAGGACAGCGAGGTAACGGATGTTTTCCTCAATGCGGGCACTGCACTCCGGTTGCCAATCAACATTGAAAGAGCATCGGAAATTACGGTTACGGCGTCGAAGAGTGGCGCATTGGAAACCTCGACAGGCCCTATTACCGCGCTTAACCGCGAAGATATTGAAGGGGCTGCCTCAATCAACCGGGACATCCGCGACCTTGCCCGCCGGGATCCCTTTACAACAATCGATTTGACCAACAGCCGGACCATTGAAATCGCGGGCACGAATGGGCGCTTGAATCGTTTTTCGGTCGACGGCGTTCAATTTTCCGATGACTTTGGTTTGAACAACGGCGGCCTGCCGACGGCGCGTGGGCCCGTCCCTTATGACGCCATCGAACAATTTTCGGTGAAGGTCGCGCCGTTCGATGTCTCAGAAGGCGATTTTCAGGGTGGCGCAATTAACGTTATCCTGCGCTCGGGCGCCAATAAGTTCAAAGGATCGGCTTTTTATACCTATACTGATGAAAATCTGACCGGCGACAGGACGCGCGGTGTGCCCGTTTCGCTTGATTTTGACTCCAAACAATATGGCGGCATCCTCTCTGGGCCGATCATCAAGGATAAATTATTCTTCATGGTGGCTTATGAAAAAGCCGATGAGGCCAAACCGTTTGATAGCGGCCCGCAGGGCCAGGGCTTTGCTGCCCCCATTCCAAACTTATCGGCGGCGCAGGTTGATCAGATCAGCGGGATTGCGAAGACCAAATATGGTTACGACACGCTGGGTGTTATTCGTAACGCCATTGAGGCAGATGAAAAATATGTCGTAAAACTCGACTGGAATGTGACCGATGATCACCGCGCATCGGCAACCTATATCCGCAACGTCGGGACGGTCGGCAACCAGCGCAACACATTCACTACGGTTGCAACGCCGCAGCTTGGCCTGTTCTCAACTGGCTATGAATTATCCGAAGAAGTAAATTCGGGCGTATTCCAGTTGAATTCGAGTTGGTCCGATGATTTTTCGACCGAAGTCCGGGCATCCTACCGTGATTATAACCGCGGTCAAACACCCTTTGGCGCTAGGACGCTGGGCGAAATAACAGTGTGCGTTGATCCAGTTACGGCAGGATCGTTAACGTCATGCACATCCGGGCAGCCATCGGTGTCGTTCGGACCAGATGTTGCGCGTCATTCCAACAAGCTGAACACCGAAAATCTTTCCGTCGATTTTACGGCGAAACTGGAAGCCGGGGCACATTCGTTCAAGGCCGTCGCCGGTTATACCGATACGTCGGTGTTCAACCTGTTCGTCCAGCGGACTTTGGGCGAATTTTACTTTGATTCTATTGCAGATTTTCAAGCCGGAAAGGCTGGCCAGTTGCGGTATGGCAATGCCGTGCCGAGCCTCGACCCAAATGACGGCGCGGCAAGCTTTAGCGCCCAGACCTGGACGTTTGGTTTGCAAGATGATTGGCAGATCAATGATGCACTGCAACTGACCATCGGTGCGCGCTATGACTTGTTCGCCAGCGCGGACAGGCCGCCTCTCAATCCTAACTTTCTGGCCCGCCAAGGATTTAGCAACCGGAGCACTTTTAACGGCAGAGGCGTATTGCAGCCTCGCGTTGGATTTAACTGGAAAGCGAGCGACCGGCTTATCCTGCGGGGCGGATTTGGCGTATTTGCTGGCGGATCGCCTGATGTGTTTTTGGCCAATAGCTTTTCAAATACGGGTCAGTTGACCAATGAAATTCGGCTTCGGCGCAATACGAGCGCAAACCAGTGCGATATCTCGACGTCGGTCGTCAATGCCGCAGCAATTTGTAATGCTGCGCTCAACAATGTTGCGCTCACCAGTATTCCGGGCCTCGTGACAGGCTTTCTTGCGACAAACACGGCGGCATTGGCGGCATCACCGGTTAATGCAATCGACCCGAATTTGAAAATCGCCCGCCAATTCCGCGCAACATTGTCGGCGGACTATGAAGCCAATCTGGGCCCGCTCGGCGATGGCTGGCTGATCGGTGCCAATCTGCTCTATGGCGATACTATGCAGGGCTATACTTGGACAGACGGTCGTTCGGTTCAGTCTGGCGCATTGCCTGACGGTCGCGCACGTTACATTGGTTTGATTGCAGGCGATTCCAACCAAGATTTGCTGATGACCAACAGCAAGCGTGGTCGGTCCTATGTAGGCGTTGTTCGGCTTGCCAAATCATGGGATTTTGGCCTGTCGGTTGATGGCAGCTATACGCGGTCGAACGTCAAGGACGAGAATGCAATCACGTCGACGACGGCAAGCTCTCTCTACAACAATAATGTGTTTATCGATTCGAACCGCGCTGCCTACGGGAGGTCGATTTATGAAATTAAGGATCAGTGGAAGTTCAACATTGATTACAAAACCGAGCTTTTTGGGGATAATGAAACGCGGATTGGTATTTTCGGAGAATATCGCTCTGGTCGCCCGTACAGTCTGACGGCCCTTGACCGGACGACTGGTCGACTTGTTGTTCTGGGCACGGTTGGCAATGGCGGTCGCGGATTGCTTTATGTGCCAACACTCAATGATCCGCTAGTTTCCTTTGATAGCGCTGCTTCTTTGACTGCGTTCAACGCACTTATTGCTGCCAACGGGCTAGAAAAATCTCGCGGTAAAATTCTGGCCAAAAATTCGCTGACGTCGCCAGACTTTTTCAAGATCGATCTGCATCTTTCACAAGAACTTCCATTGTTTGTCGGGAATGCGAAGATCAAATTGTTTGCCGACGTTGAAAACGTACTCAACATGATCGACAGCGATTGGGGCGCACTGCGTCAGGTGAATTTCCCCTATGCAGCAACTGTTGCCGATGTGGCCTGCCTTAGCGCGCCGGTTCCAACCGGGTCAGCACCAGGGTCGGCCAATCCGGCTGGCGGCACTTTTGCTGCGGCAAACACTGCGTCGACGCAAGCCTGTGCGCAATATCGTTATTCGGCTGTGACGTCTCCCGACGTTGTTTTGCGGGGTCGCGAGTCGCTTTATGGCATTCGGGTCGGCGTGAAAGTTTCGTTCTGACCTGCATCCCTCAAGCCAAAGAAAAACCGCCGTCCCTAACCCTAGGGGCGGCGGTTTTCTTTTGCCTTTATGACAGCGCCGATCAGGCGTCGGCCATCGCCTTTTTGTAAATGCTGTTCATCGGATATTGGAATAGCTTCATCACCATCGGTTCAAAAAAGGACAGCGGCGCGCTATCGTAAGCCGGGTCAAACGCCGGGCAATCATATTTTTCGATAAATTCTGCCGTCGCCGCGAAATGTTCAGCCCCTCGAAATTTTTCGCGCATGTTACGGTCCAGCCCGATGTGGTGGAAGAAATTGACCCCCTGAAAAATCCCGTGATGCTGGGTGATCCAGTGCAATTCTTCTGACACGAACGGCTTGATGATCGCGGCGGCAATATCCGGGTGGTTATAAGCGCCCAGCGTATCACCAATGTCGTGGACCAAAGCCATGATAACATAATCCTCGGCGCGGCCATCGCGGTGGGCGCGGGTGGCGGTTTGCAGGCAGTGGGTTAGCCGGTCGACCGGGAAGCCGCCATAATCACCGTCGAGCAGCGTGAGATGATCGAGCACGCGCTGGCCGCCACTTTTGGCAAAAGGTCCTTGGTGCGCCATGATGATCGCCCAATCTTCTTGCGTGCCTTCTTTCATATCGTGGAATTTGGCGTGATTGCTGTCAGCTTCGGCCATCTGTGCCTCTTCTTTTTGTTGCCACGATTTCCGAGCCGTCAAATGTTCCATTTGACTCGAAATCGCTCCAGTCGATTGGTGGAGCATAGCGCGTGTCGGCTAATGCTTCAATCGTGCGTCGAATTGATCTACAGTTGGGCAATGGAACTCCCTGTGCTTCGTTCGCAACCGTTTTTCAACGACAAAAACCGTGCCTTCTGGATGCTCCAGTCGCTTGGCTGGTCTTTCTATCTGCTGCTCCGGATCGTCAGCGGCGCGGGTGCGGGCATGTCGCTCTCCTTTGCCATCCCATTGCTCGTTTCCACCGCAACCGGTTATTCGATCACGCTTATCATGGGCGGGATTTTCAAATGGCTGATCACCCGCAAGCCCGTAATCACCTGGAGCCTGTCTGTCCTGACGTTTAGCACGGCGGTGGTTTTGCATTCTATTCTCGACGCCTGGGTGTATAATTTGCTCGACCGGTCGGGCGCGTCGTTTGACGGGGCTTTGTTCCTGACGGCGGTGTCGCTCAATTCGTTGCTGCTCGGTGCGTGGGCGGCGCTTTATTACGGCATCAATTTCTATATCATCGTTGAGGAGCAAGCCGATCAGCTGCTCAAGCTGGAGGGGCAGGCAACATCGGCGCAGCTTGCCATGCTACGATACCAGTTGAACCCACATTTCCTGTTCAACACACTCAATTCCATTTCCACGCTCGTGCTTTTGAAGCAGACAGAGCGCGCCAATGCCATGTTGTCGCGATTGTCGTCCTTTTTACGATATACATTGGCGAATGAGGCCATCGCTCAGGTCACGCTGGCGCAGGAGGTTGAAACGCTGAAACTCTATCTTGAGATTGAAAAAATGCGGTTTGAGGAACGGCTGCGCCCCCGGTTTGAGATCGAGGCTTCTGCCGAACGGGCGTTGTTGCCGTCGCTGCTGCTGCAGCCTTTGGTTGAAAATGCGATCAAATATGCCGTGACACCGCAGGAACAAGGGGCCGAAATTGCGGTGGGCGCACGACTGGCCGGGGACAGGGTCCAGATTACCGTGTCAGATACCGGGGACGTATCAGGCGAGGGGGCGCGGGTGATCAGCACATCAACCGGCGTTGGGCTGGCCAATATCCGCGATCGGCTTTTACAGGCTTATGGGGACGATCACCGCTTTGAAACCCGCACGGTGCCCGGACGCGGCTTCACCGTGTTGATTGACATCCCGTTCCAGACCGAAACCCCGCAGTTGGAGGCCGCATGACCATCCGAACGATCATCGTTGACGACGAAAAGCTAGCCATTCAGGGCCTTCAGCTGCGTCTGGAGCCGCACAGCGATGTTGAGATTGTCGACACGTGCAATAACGGACGGGAGGCACTGCGATCGATCAAGACGCATAAGCCCGATCTGGTATTTCTCGATATCCAGATGCCGGGTTTTGACGGCTTTTCGGTTGTGTCGGGCTTGTTGGAGGTAGAGCCGCCTTTGTTTGTATTTGTCACCGCTTATTCCGACCATGCGATCCGCGCGTTTGAAGCGCAGGCAACAGACTATCTGATGAAGCCGGTCGAGGAAGACCGGTTGGCCGCCACGCTGGACCGGGTGCGCCAGAGGTTAGCCGAAAAACGCGGGGTGGAAGATGCCGAGCGATTGAAAGAGGCGCTGGCCGAACATGCGCCGGAGGCCCATGACGAATTGGTCGATAGCAATGATGGCCCGGCCGCCAACCGGTTTGAACGGCTGATCAACATCAAGGATCA
>JANNWX010000248.1:0-7685 GCA_031409315.1 Sphingomonadales bacterium
GGCTGTTCGATCAGTTCAACGCCGTAAGCAAGCAGGGCCGTCGCCTCTGCCACCACATCGCGCCCTGTCCATGCTTCATTGGCATCGACGATCAAGCGCGTATCGGGTGCACCACGACGGACTGCGGCGACACGCGCGGCATCGCCTTCACCAGCCAGTTTCAGCTTAAGGAGCGGGAAATTCTGTGAAAACTCACGGGCATCCAACTCCATCTTTTCTGGCGTGCCCAGTGAAACAGTCATCGCCGTGGCGAGCGGAACGGGTTGAGGAAGCCCCGCCAATTGCCACACCGCGACGCCCGCGCGCTGCGCGTCCAAATCCCATAAAGCATAATCAAGCGCATTGCGCGCGGCCCCAGCAGGCATCAGCGTCTGGATCGACAATCGGTCGATCTGCCCACGTAGACCCGTGACTGCGTCGGCGCAGGCCTGCGCCGTTTCGCCCTTATAATAGATTGGAGTGCCTTCGCCGCGCCCAATAAACGTGCCATCGCTGACGATCACTACGACGACATCGACATGCGATTTTGCCCCGCGTGCGATGATGAACTGGCCAGAGACCGGCCAGCATTCTATTCTTGCAGTGATTTGAATAGACATGAGGCCAATTGGCATGAAAAGCATTCGGGAAATAGCGCATAATATCCGCGTCGATGCTCATGCGATTTGGCTTTGCGCTCGCGATCCGGCAACCCCGGCATTTGCCCGCATGTTTGGGCTTGTTGTTGCGGCTTATGCTTTGTCACCGATTGACCTGATCCCCGATTTCATCCCCGTTTTAGGATTGCTCGACGACGCTATATTGGTTCCGCTGGGCGTGTGGATTTTTGTCCGGATGGTCCCGGGAGAAATTTATGCCCGTCACCGGGCCGAGGCAGAAATTGCCAGCCACAGACCAGTCAGTAAGACAGCAGCCGCAGTGATCATCCTTATTTGGCTGACCGCGATCGGCTGGGCAGCATTGCTGCTTTGGAGCGCCCGATATTATTGATCGTGGCTAGCAATCCAATCTTCCACAATCGGGGCAATCTCATCACGCCACTTGCTGCCGTTGAAAATACCGTAATGCCCGGCACCTTTGGCCATATGATAGTGTTTCATCGACGATGGCAGGCCCGTCGATATGTCGAGCGCGGCCTTGGTCTGGCCCAGCCCGGAAATATCGTCGCGCTCGCCTTCGATGGCGAGGATTGCAATGTCTGAAATCGCGCCGGGGTCTACGCGCACTCCACGGTGCATCATTTTGCCTTTGGGCAAGGCATGGGTCTGGAACACCACATCAATCGTCTGGAGGTAGAATTCCGCTGTCATATCGCACACCGAGCGATATTCTTCGTAAAAATCCTTGGTCGCGTCTGCCTCCACATCGTCACCGGCGACCAGATGTTTGAACATTTCCCAATGACTCATCATATGGTTGCCAAGGTTCATCGACATGAAACCGGAAAGCTGAAGAAACCCAGGATAAACTTTACGACCGCCGCCGGGATAGATATCTGGGACAGTGGCAATCACATTATTCTCAAACCACGCAAATGGTCGCTCGGTCGCCAATGTGTTGACCGCCGTCGGTGCCTTGCGTGTGTCGATCGGGCCGCCCATCATCGTCAACGTTTTGGGACGGCAGGGATGCTGCATTGCCGACATGACGGCCGCTGCCGCATAACAAGGCACCGACGGTTGGCAAACCGCCAGCACATGCGCACCCGGACCGATATGGTCGAGAAATTCAATCAGATAATCAACATAGTCGTCAAGATCAAAACGACCTTCTGATACTGGAACCGACTTCGCATCACGCCAGTCGGTGATGTAGACATCATGACCTGGCAACATCCGCTCCACTGTCCCGCGCAGCAAGGTAGCAAAATGGCCCGACATCGGGGCAACGATCAGAAGTCGGGGGCCGCCCACAATGCCGTCACGCACGAAATGTTTCAATTGGCCAAAGGGTTTTTGCAGGACGACATCTTCAACGACCCGAACAGTTTTCCCGCCGACACGAGTCTTATCCAGCCCAAAGGCAGGCTTTCCGCGCGGCGCGGCGGCATGGGCGAAAACTTCCAACGCAGAACCGAGCACGGAACCGCCGCCAAGATACGCAAACGGATTTGCCGGGTTGCTAAGCATGTCCGAACCCATCGTCGCCCACGCACTCGCACTGGCTAGCCATGATCGTTGAAATTCGTAAGCGTTATACAGCATCAAATTCCCCTATAGTATTTCAGCTTGGCGCATTTGAGGTCATGTTGCAACGCACAATGCGTTCAGTTGCGTGTTGAGACTGGTCCCATGCCCTGCTAGGCGACCGACATGACAGATGAAACCAAAGACAATGGCAGTCGCAAGATCGGAAACCTCAAGATAATTTGGCGGTTCGCGGCACAATATCCGGGCCGGATCGCCGCCGCTTTTGCTGCCCTGCTTGTCGCTGCGACCGCGACTCTCGCTATTCCCGCCGGATTCCAGCAGATTATCGATCACGGATTTGGAAACAACGTCGCGCCAACACCGCTCCGCTCTCCTCTGTTGGTGATGTTTCAAAACTATTTGGGTAATCAATTGGGCGACGGCATCACTTTCTGGTTTCAGCTTCTCCTATTAACAGTGGTTGTTCTGGCACTGGCAACAGCGACCCGTTTCTACTTTGTCTCATGGCTCGGCGAACGCGTGATCGCCGACATACGTTCCGCCGTTCACCGCAATCTGATCACCCTGTCCCCAAGTTTTTTTGAGGAAAATCGACCGTCTGAAATCGCGTCCCGGCTGACAGCTGATACGTCGGTCATCGAACAAGTCGTCGGCACAACCGTCTCGGTTGCCCTGCGTAACATCGTGATGGGTATCGGGGGGATCGGCTATTTGCTAACGGTCGCACCCCGCCTTACCGGGCTGTTACTGTTGGGTATTCCGGTAATCGTCATGCCAATCGTGCTTTTGGGCAGGCAATTGCAGGCAATATCGCGGCAAAGCCAAGACCGGATTGCAGACGTCGGCACGATTGCATCCGAAACATTGGGTGCGATGAAAATTGTACAGGCTTTCGGGCAGGAAGAGCGCGAGGCCCAGCGGTTTGGCTCGGCCGTCGAGACAACGTTCAATACCGCGCGCCGCCGCATTCGGTTACGGTCGATTATGACGGCCGTCATCATCACGTTGATCTTTGGGTCAATAACGGCCGTGATGTGGCAGGGGGCGTTGGACGTTGTGGCCGGCAAGATATCGGGTGGCAACATCGCCGCGTTCGTGCTTACCGGTGGGCTTGTCGCAGGCGCGTTCGGGGCGCTTACCGAGGTTTATGGTGACTTGTTGCGCGGCGCGGCGGCGGCAGGACGACTGGGAGAGCTTTTGGCGGAGTGCCCAACGATTGCTGCCCCGGCAAACCCGGTCAAACTGCCTGAACCCGCGCGCGGCCATGTGGTCTTCGATCATATCCGTTTCCGATACCCCACCCGGCCCGAGGTGAGCGCGCTTGCCGATTTTTCGCTGGCGATTTCACCGGGCGAAACCGTTGCCGTTGTCGGACCGTCGGGCGCAGGAAAAACAACGTTGTTCCAGTTGATTCAGCGATTTTACGATCCCGAAAGTGGTCGGATCACCGTTGACGGCGTTGCCCTGACCGATGCCGATCCTGCCGACGTGCGGGCGCGTATCGCCATGGTTCCGCAAGAAACCGTGATCTTCGCGTCGAGTGCGCGCGACAACCTTCGCTACGGGCGGTGGGACGCCGACGATGACGCGCTTTGGGTCGCTGCCGAGGCCGCCAACGCGGCGGAGTTTCTGCGCAAATTGCCAGACGGGCTCGACACGTTCATGGGCGAGGGTGGTGCGCGGCTTTCGGGCGGACAGCGACAACGGATCGCCATCGCGCGCGCGATCCTGCGCAACGCACCTATCCTGCTGCTTGACGAGGCGACATCGGCACTCGACGCCGAATCCGAACGGCTGGTGCAGGACGCCCTCGAACGGCTGATGACAGGCCGAACGACAATCGTCATCGCCCACCGTCTTGCCACGGTCCGCGCCGCCGACCGGATCATCGTCATGAACGACGGCCGGATCGTCGAAGAAGGCAATCACGACAGCCTGATCAAGCAAAAAGGCCTCTATGCAAGACTGGCCAAACTTCAGTTCGAGGGCGTGACCGGGCGGGAGGCGGCCTAGGATCTCCAGCTTTTGGTCATAATTTCTCTTGGTGGAGCCAATCGGCGTGGCGGGGGGCGGTCTTTGTTTCGCTCCATTCCGCAAGCATCAATGGGGCGACACGTTTGAGTTCGGTATATTGTTCTTGAGTACCGATGTTACAGGCCAGTTCTAGCCGATGACCGTTAGGGTCAAAGAAATAGATCGACCGGAAAATGCCGTGAAATGTCGGCCCAAGCACGTCGACGCCCTGCGCCTCGATATGCGCCTTGGCCGCAAGCAGCGTGTCGAGATCGGCGACCTCGAACGCTAGATGCTGGACCCATTCGGGCGTATTTTCATCCCGCCCCATGTCCGGCTGGTTGGGCAGTTCAAAAAAGGCAACGACATTGCCGCCGCCGCAATCCAAAAAGACGTGCATATAGGGGTCATAAGCACCGGTTGATGGCACATGATCTTCGGCAAAGGCATTGGTATATGTCATGCCAAGCACACGTTCGTACCACGCAACGGTTTCGGCCGCATCCCGGCAGCGATAGGCGACATGGTGGATCCGTGCGAGCAAGAAAGGCGGGGTCATTCTGCCACCTCCAGCGTGCCGCGCAGCATTTGATCGCGTTCCATAGATTTGAACAGTGCAGTGAAATTGCCCTCGCCAAAGCCTTCATCCTTTTTGCGCTGGATGAATTCAAAGAAGACAGGACCAATAACGGGCTGCGAGAAAATCTGGAGGAGGAGGCGCGGATCGCCGTCCTCGGTGGACCCATCGAGGAGGATGCCGCGCGACTGGAGTTCGCCGACCGGTTCGCCGTGGCCAGGCAATCGTTCTTCCAACATTTCGTAATAGGCGGCTGGCGGCGCGGCCATCAGCGGTGCTCCGCCTGCGCTGACCCTGTCCAGACATGTCAGAAGGTCATCGCAGGAAAAGGCAATATGCTGGATACCCTCGCCATTATAGGCGCGCAGATATTCGTCAATCTGGCCGCCGCCCGCCTTGCCTTCTTCGTTGAGCGGGATGCGGATTTTGCCGTCCGGCGCAGTCATCGCGCGGCTGGTTAGGCCAGTATATTCGCCCTTGATGTCGAAATATCGAATTTCACGAAAGTTGAAGATGCGTTCGTAAAATTTCGCCCAATGATCCATCCGGCCACCATAAACATTGTGCGTCAAATGATCGATGATTTTGAACCCGGCGCCAACAGGATTGCGATCCATCCCGTCGACATACTCAAAATCAATGTCATAAATCGACAGGCCATCACCGTAACGGTCGATCAGATAGATGATCGCGCCGCCAATTCCTCGGATCGCGGGAAGGCGCAATTCCATCGGGCCAGTGCGGGTTTCGACGGGTTCAGCGCCTCTGGCAATGGCCGCTTCATAGGCCTGCCCGGCATTGCGGACGCGAAACCCCATGCCGCATGCGGACGGCCCATGTTCCGCCGCAAAATAAGCCGCTGGACTGCCTGGTTCATAATTGGCGATCAGATTGATATCGCCCTGCCGCCACAGTTGGACATCCTTTGACCGGTGGCGGGCAATGCATGTAAAGCCCATATTGGCAAATACCGGTTCCAACAGACCCTTTTCCGGTGCACAGAATTCAACGAATTCAAACCCGTCGAGGCCAAGCGGGTTTTCAAAAAGGTCAGTCATTGGCGGAGGTCCGTTCCAGATAGTTTCAATTGCAACTAAATTGATCTCTGCTAAGAGTCAATCATGCCTGACCTCATCCTTGACCATTTCATTCCTTACCGGCTGTCGGTTGCATCCAACGCTGTTTCAGCCCGCATATCGCAAAGCTATCGCCGGAAATTTGGGCTGAAAATTCCCGAATGGCGGCTCATCGCCATTCTGGCCGAACAAGACAGTATGACCCCGCTAGACATTGGCAAGGCTGGTGAACTGGACAAAATCACTGTCAGTCGCGCGGCCGCAGCGCTGATCGAACGAGGCTTAGTTCAGCAACGCAAACATCCCGGAGACGGACGTTCGCACTTCCTCTCGCTGACCTCTGATGGCCGGGCACTTTATCGGGAAATCGCCCCGATTGCGCTAGCCACGGAAGCAAATCTGCTGTCGTGTTTTTCAAACGAGGAACGGACTCTCCTCGATGATCTGCTTAGGCGTATCGAGAGATCCGCGGACGCCGCTTGACGCGAACATGAGGGACCTACCTGTTTAGTCCCGGCATTTGATGGCTGAATATTACACTTCAAATGCCGGGGCTAAAAACCTAGTGACGAAAGTGGCGCATTCCCGTAAATAGCATCGCCAAGCCAGCGTCATCTGCAGCCGCAATCACTTCCGCATCGCGGATTGAGCCGCCGGGCTGGATCACGGCGGTTGCTCCGGCCTCAACGGCAGCTAATAACCCGTCTGCAAAGGGGAAGAAGGCGTCCGATGCAACGGCAGAACCCTGCGTGCGCGGCGCGGACCAGCCTGCCTTCTCCGCCGCGTCCCGGGCTTTCCATGCAGCGATCCGCGCGGATTCAAGCCGGTTCATCTGGCCAGCGCCAATCCCGGCGGTGCTGCCGTTCTTTGCATAGACAATTGCATTGGATTTGGTGTGTTTCGCAACGGTCCAGGCGAACAGGCAGTCTTCCAATTCCTGCGCGGTGGGTGCACGCTTGGTGACAGTTTTGAGCATATTGTGTGTCACCTGCCCATTGTCGCGTGATTGAACGAGGTAACCGCCAGCGATCGATTTGACCGAAAGCCCTTCGCGTGCCGGATCAGGCAGGTCGCCGGTCAGCAACAGCCGCAGGTTTTTTTTCTTAGCAAATATGGCCTTGGCGGCGTCGCTGGCATCTGGTGCGGCCACAACCTCGGTGAAAATGCCCGCCATCGCTTCGGCAGTTTCGGCGTCAAGCGGGCGGCTGACGGCAATTATCCCGCCAAAGGCCGATACGGAGTCACAAGCGAGGGCAGCCCGATAGGCTTCCAACAGTGTCGGTGCGCTCGCCACGCCGCACGGATTGGCATGTTTGACGATCACCACCGTTGGCGGGCCGTCCCTAAATTCGCTGACCAGTTCAAGTGCGGCGTCCGCATCATTATAATTGTTGTAGGATAATGCCTTGCCCTGCAATTGGGTGGCCTGGGCAATACCGTTGCTGTGCGGACCAGCAGGAATATAGAGCGCGGCTTGCTGATGGGGATTTTCTCCATATCGCAATTCTTCTGATCGATTGGCCATCATCGCCATCATATCGGGGAACACTTGCTGCTGGTCGGCAAAGGCAAACCATTGGCTGATCATCGCATCATAGACTGCGGTTGCCGCAAAGGCCTTGGACGCGAGCCGCCTGCGGAAATCAAAATCTGTCGAACCGTCGCTTGCATTCATTGCGGCAACCAATTCGTCGTAATCCGATGGGTCCGTAACAATCGCAACGCTGGCATGGTTCTTGGCAGCAGAGCGCACCATCGACGGTCCGCCGATATCGATATTCTCGATAATCTCGTCGCGCGCTGCCCCTTTCATTACCGTTTGCACAAAAGGGTAGAGATTGACGACAACCAGATCAATTGCGCCGATCC
>JANNWX010000249.1:0-5940 GCA_031409315.1 Sphingomonadales bacterium
CCGTTATAACCGCGAGACGCTGGAGGTGAAATTCAAGGGCAAGAGTATCGCCGATGTCCTTGATATGACGATTGAAGACGCGCTTGAATTTTTTAAGGCCGTCCCACCGATCCGTGACAAAATGGCGATGCTGGCAGAAGTCGGGCTTGGCTATGTTCAGGTTGGCCAATCGGCAACGACGCTGAGCGGCGGCGAGGCTCAGCGTGTCAAACTTGCCAAGGAACTCTGTCGGCGGGCAACAGGCCAAACGCTTTATATCCTTGATGAACCGACCACCGGCCTCCATTTTGAAGACGTCCGCAAGCTGCTGGAGGTGCTCCATGCTTTGGTCGAACAAGGCAATAGCGTGGTCGTCATCGAACATAATCTTGATGTGATAAAGACCGCAGACTGGATCATCGACCTTGGCCCCGAAGGCGGGGTAAAGGGCGGGGAGATTGTCGCCGAAGGCACGCCCGAACAGGTCGCGCAAAACCCGCGCTCCTACACCGGTCATTATCTAAAGGCGGTCCTGGCAAAAGCCGAGACTGTTGAAAATACGCCCGTGGCAAAAGTGAAGCCGAGGGGGAAATTGGTCTAAAGTTCGCCTTCCAGCCAGCCTTTGAGGGCAGATTTCGGTGCAGCACCAACCTTCGTCGCTGCGGGCGCGCCGTCCTTGAACAGTATCATCGTCGGAATGCCGCGAACGCCGTATTTGCCCGGAGCATCGGGATTATCATCAATGTTGAGTTTGACGATACTGACCTTCCCTGCCAATTCATCGGAAATTTCCTCTAGGCTTGGCCCGATCATTTTGCACGGCCCGCACCATTCGGCCCAGAAATCCACAAGCACTGGCCCGTCCGCGCCCAGCACGTCACTTGCGAAGCTATCGTCGGTTACAGTCTTGGTCGGCATGGTCATTCTCCTCGTCAGAAGTGCAATTTAGGTAGTCATGACGACAAACTCAACCGCCATCGCCCAAATTGTGCTGCTGGTCGGGAAAGCCCGGCTTGTGCGCATCGATCATGTCAGGCGGCAGTTCAAATAGCACGGGACCATTTGTATAGAGAAGGGCGGCGCGCACATCATGATCGGGGAAAATCAGCCGCAGGACCGCAACATAGGCCCCCATCTGCGCCTTGTGATAGCCCGGAATTGCTTCAATCGATGATGGAACGCGGCGACCGGTTTTGAAATCGACGACCAATATGTCGTGCTTGCCGACCAGCAATCGATCCACCGTCCCAGCAATAACCTGGCCATTGACGACCCCTGATAACGGCGCTTCGGCCAAAGCGCCGGGCGCGAACAGCGATGCGAATTGCGTGTCGTTGATGATTGACAATGCTTGCGTAATTAACGCTGCGCGCAGTTTGGCATCCTCGACACCGGCCGAATTGCATAGCCAGTGTTCAGCCATCTTTTCCCGCAGATCCGGCTGCACATCTGGCAGCCGTTCAAACAATCCGTGGAGCAAAATACCGCGATTTGCCGCCGCCACACGCTCAAGACTTGGCGGCGGGCTGGTTGAATCGTCTGCCACCCCGATAGCTGAAGGCGCGAGCGGACGTGGCGGACGCGCCTCCTCGCGCGCTGGCTGGCGCGCCCAATCCGGGACGACGAGATTGGTGCCGCTTGTTATAGCTTTGCCGCTAATTACCTTCTGCTTGGGGTCGACATAGGCATAGGAACGCGCTCCATCTGCGTCCGCGTCCAGCCCCATTGCCATCATCGCCGCGCCAATCCGCGTGTGCCAGCAATCTGTGCCAAGTTCCCCTTTGTTTTGTTGCTTAGGTTTCATCGCGCCGCCGATAAACAAAAACTGTTCTGCCCGGGTCATGGCCACATAAAGCAAACGCCAATGTTCCTTTCGTTCGCGCACCGCCGTGGCCTCTGCTGAATCCTTCAGGCTACCAAATATTTCGTCATTTTTTGGACGAAAAAGCGGCACAATCATATTTTCTTCCGCCGTCCAATCCAGATCGGTCGGGTGCTTGTTGTCCGGATCGGATGTCGCGTCGGCAAGGATTACCACAGGTGCCTGCAAACCCTTGGCCCCGTGAACTGTCATGACCCGCACCGCATCAGATGGGCCCGAAGCGTCGCGTTTGATTTCCACATCACCGCGATCAAACCAGTCGAGAAATGTTTGCAAGGACGGCGTTGCATTGGCTTCAAAAGAAAGGGCGGCGTTCAAAAGTTCGTCGATGGGATCGCGGGCCTCATCCCCTAAGCGAGCGATGATCAGGCGACGACCGCAGATCGGGCCTGATAATATCTCTTCCAAAAAGCGATAGGGTGTCGTCATATCGGCCATATCGAGAATGGCACGCAACGCTTTTGGCTTATCGTCTCCCAAATGCTGCCACAGGGATTTGGTCGTGCGACCGCTTGCATGATCATAGAGTTGACCCTGCGACCAGCCAATCAACGGGGAAACCAGCAAAGCAGCCAGGTTCAAATCATCCTCAGGCTGCAAAGCAAACCGCACACAGGCAAGCAAATCCTGAACCACGATCGGGGTGTTCAACCGCAACCGATCAACACCGGCAACTGCCACTTTCGCTTCGTAAAGTCGCGCGACAATCAATTTGGCAATCGCGCCGCGCGCCCGCACAAGGATCAGGATATCGCCAGGCTGAACAGGTTTACCCGTGGTCGGCAGGATCAGGCCTCCGCTGGTCCAATCCTTTATCTTGCGTGCAAGATCGCCTGCGAAACGGCGTTCGGAATCCGAAACCCGGTTTTCTTCGACGTCTCCCGCTTCGCCGTCATCACTTTCGTCTTCAGTATCTTGGTCAAGCCCGACGAACGGTTTCCACAAGGTCACCCGCCCAGTTCCACCGATCCCGCTTTCATGGCGCGGCACGGCATCGGCCAGTCCGAATTGTTCGTGGCCAATGGCATCAATAACTGCATCGACGACATCCAGAACCGCAAGGCTAGACCGGAAAGATTTATTCAACGAAAGCGACAGGTGGGGCCGGTTTACGGCTTGCTCCCGGAGAGAGAAACGGTTTTTCGCTAGCGTCATTTCTTCAGGATTGGTGCCTTGAAACCCGAAAATTGCCTGCTTGTAATCGCCGACGGTGAAGATCGTGCGGGTCCGGCCATCTTTTGCTCCTTTGCCGACATAGAATTCGTCGGTCAGAGATTCGATAATCGCCCATTGATCGGCGTTGGTATCCTGCGCCTCATCGACCAGAATATGGTCGGTCGACTGGTCCATTTTATAGCGGATCCAGTCGCCCATGCCCGGCGTCGCCAGCAAAGTGACCGTGTTACGGATCAAGTCATTAAAATCGACCAGTCCAGCAAGCCGTTTCGCCTTCGCATAGGCGCGCGCATAATGTTGACCGACGATAAGAGCGTCACTGATCATAGACGCCAAATCATATTTGCTTGCGACAAGGATCGTCCCTGAAAAATGGGCGAACATCTGTTCAACGAGGACAGGATAGTCTGGATCGATTTCAGCAAGCTTTGGTGATGACACCTTTGGTGCGCCATCCACCTTTGCCCATATTTTATTGAGCTCACCGATGTCATGAACACGCCCGGCGACCGTATTGGCAAGCCACGCCGTGATGAAGTCGGCATTTTCAATACCGGTTTTGGTTTTCCAGGCGCGCAACACGTCCGCCACATGTTCAAGTGCAGCCCTGTCAAAGCCGTCATCTGAACATCGATCTTCCACATATACCGCAACGTCGATATCGCGCAGTCCAAGCCAGGCATTTACCCGCGCGGCGATGCCCGTTTGGAGCGCCTCCATCGTATCGGGCACAGCGGCGCAGCGGCGCAGGAAGGCGCGCGTCCTGTCTTCACCAAGGCGAATGGCAAGTTGCTGGAGCCGATCAACAAGCCCTAAAGCGCCGCCCTGAACCGCATCCGCCACCATATCGGCCAGCACCTGATGGGCAAGCACCGCCTCCTCACGCGCCTCAATAGGCCGAAAACCGGGGCTCAATCCTGCTTCAGCGGGAACCCCAGCAAGCAATGACTGGCAGAAACTGTGGATCGTCTGAATGCGAAGTCCGCCACCGCGCGCGTCGAGCACGCGGGCAAACAAGGTCCGCGCCCTAGCAACCGATGCTGGTCCGTAATCTTCGCCAAGTGCCGCCAAGTCGGTTGCAAGAACGGGATTCGGCATTTGCACCCACGCTGCCAACCGTTTGTGAATCCGGTATGCCATTTCGGCGGCACCCGATTTTGTAAACGTAAGGCAAAGAATGGCTTCGGGCCTGACGCCGTTCAGCAACAAGCGAAATACCCGTGATGACAGCACATGTGTCTTTCCGGTGCCCGCCGATGCCGAAAGCCAGACATCGCGCAGCGGATTGGTCGCCTCTGCCTGCGTGCCCTTCAACTTGGGGAGCGGGTCATCTTCAACCACCGCGCCCCTCCCATTCTTCAAGCCGCATCAGTTGGTCATGCTCCGACCAGCAATATTCAGGGTGCAGCTTGGCCGTGAATGGCGCGTTCCCGGACAGCCATTTCCGAACGGCATCTTCAAACTGGCGCGCGACAATTGCGACGAAATCGTCGGGGTCTATGATATTCTGGCTCTTGCTTCCTGTCTTGGTTGGCGTCCGGAACCATCCGAAATCCTTGCCACTCTTCTTTTTTGAAAGCGACCAATATTCAAATGCTTTGGATTGGCCGGTGACCTGTTCAAAACCGCCGCGATCAGCGATCAGGCCAAGCAACCCGAGTTGCAGGGCAAAGCCCGTCGCAACCTGTTTGTTGGTCGGCGGCTCTCCGGTTTTATAGTCGATAATCGTCAGATTTCCATTCGCCAGCGCGTCGATCCGGTCAACTTGGCCCTTGAGAACAACCCCAAAAACTTTGATCGTGCCGGATCGTTCGGCAACCAACGGCACCCTGCCTTGCGTTCGGTTTTCTTCGACAGTTTGCGAAACCCATTCCGCAGCCTTGGCCAGCCGCGGTTGCCACAGGATTTTTACCAGCGGGTGCACGCCTTCCCGGTCGAGTGCTGCGTCGACCAGCCCAACAATCGTATCAGGCGCATAGTCCGTTACGTCGGCCCATTCCTTAAGGATCGCATGCACCAAAGTGCCCCGCCAAGATGGGCCGGGGTCAGCATCAACAGGATCAAGCGCGCGCAAACCCAGAATTTTCTTTGCATAAAATGCATAAGGATCAGCATTCAATCCATCGACCTCTGTTACCGATATCGTCTGCGGCCGCATGTCAACCGGTGGACATGGCGCAGGTCTTGACGCAAATTGAGGAGGTGCGGCGGATTGGTCCAACGCCTGTGCAAGCTGATCGAAACGCGGCTCCGGTGGTGCCATTCCACCTGAGATCGCTTGTAAGCGGAGCCAGAAACGTGATGCGATCGTCGGGGCCTGTTTATCGCGAACCGACCGCGACAAGAGAACGTCGGGCGCTCCCAAGGCACCAGCCAGATCATGCGCAGAAAGGCCGATACGCCGTTCCAGCCCCGGCAAACCGAGGGCCATCCTGATTCTAGGCGCGAGCCAAGGGTCAGGCGAAGGCAAAGCTGGCCACATACTTTCGTTCAACCCACCAAGCACCATGAACCGCGCCGATTGCAATTTCGCCTCAAGCAAGCCCCAGATCGCAATGCGCGAATGCCCACCATAAGCGGGGCGAATGGCAATTTGGTCCATCAGGGTGCGCAACAGCACTGGCACATGCCCAAGGGTGACCGACAACGGGCCATCTGCCCCGAACCGTTCGAGATTGGTCATCAAATCGGCGGCAGCCTGACCTGCCTCCTGCTTCCACGCATCGTCCCCGGCAAGGCTGGTCACACCTTCACGGATGAGGACCATAACGTCTGCAAGATTGGCAAAAGGGGCAGCAGCGCGGGCCTCAAGCGGTTCAAGCAACGGTGTAACGGCGCGCCACCATGCAAGTGCAGCATCCCGGACTGTGCGTTCGCGTGCATCCCCTGACATCAGAAAGGCA
>JANNWX010000250.1:0-6731 GCA_031409315.1 Sphingomonadales bacterium
CTTTGCCCTTTTGATTGCGGCGCTGGCGCTGTTTGCCGCCTTTAACTGGACGATGGCGCGCAACATGGTGATGGCACCGGGCAAACCGAATGAAGAAACGAGTCACCTACACGCACAGCAAGTGGTAAAGTCTTGTGGCATTCGGGCGATTCCGGTCAGCAACGACGCGCCGATTGCAGCGGCCGTGTTTAGCAAGATGCAGGCCTTTTCCGACACGCATAAAGGTTTGGGGCTGATCGTCCTCTATGACGGCAAAATCGCCTATGAACATTATGCCAAGGGCATTTCCCCCACCACGCTGACCCAGACCTATTCGATGAACAAAAGCGTGACCGCTTTGATGGCCGGGGTTGCGCTGGCCGAAGGCACCGTCGCGTCGATTGATGCGCCACTGGGCACCGCAATTCCCGAATGGGCGGGCGACACGCGCAAGAATATCAGCTTGCGCCATCTGCTCACCATGTCGAGCGGTCTGCACAATCCGGCGATGGCGAAAGGCGATTGGGCGGCGATGAAGCTGCTGCTTTCCGACGAGATCGAACGCACGGCATTGTCGGCGGTGGCAGACAAAGCCCCCGGCGTTGAATTCCGATACAAAAACGGCGACGCACAGGCGGCGGGCACCGTTTTGCGTCGGGCGATTGCCAAAGCGCATAGCGGGGAAAGCTATGCTGCTTATCTGTCTCGAACCTTATGGTGCGGCGTCGGCAACGGCCCGGCAACGCTGTGGGCCGAAAGCGCGGACGGCGCGCCGCGATTCTATGCCGGGTTGCAAGCGGGATTGCAGGATTGGGCAAGGCTTGGTCAATTGATCCTCGATCAGGGCAAGGTTGGCGACAAACAAATCGTGACCGCCGCGTGGATTGCACAGATGACGGCGGCGACGCCAACCAATCCCAATTACGGCTTCCTGATCTGGCGGGGCAACCCCAAGGGCACCCAGCGCGCCTATAGCCCGGAAGCCGGAATGCTTGCCACACATTCGATGCCCTATCTGGCGGATGATGTTGTGTTCATGGACGGGTTTGGCGGGCAGCGGGTTTACATCATCCCGTCGGCAAAACTGGTCATTGCCCGCACCGGCCAAACCGACATGGCATTTGATGATGCGCCGCTCGTCAACCTTGCGCTTTGGGGTTTGACAGCTCCGCCGAAATAGCTTGTGCTGTCGCCTTCAGCGGGGCGACAAATTGGTCGATAGCCTTGTCCATCGACATCGCCACCGCAAAAAAGATCAGGGCAATCGCCCCGGCAACCTGACCGTTTTTAAACAGTGGCACTGCGATGGACGATGTCTTGCCCGGCGTGTCGGTATACAGATTGCGTGCGAACGTCGCATAGCCATTGGACCTGATCTGTCTGAGCAACGAGTCGTTTGCCAGAAGCAGCGCCGCCATCCGTTCCGCCGAGCCGTCAATCTGTTTGAGCCCGTCAAGAATATGTTCGCGCTCACCGTCGCTGCAAAAGCCCATATAGGCTTGACCGGTTGAACATTCCATCAGCGGCAACGTGAACCCGGGATAGTAATTGGTGAGGGTGAGTGACGTCATCGTATGCGTTGAATCTCGGACCATCATGTGTGGGCCGACCCGGCTGGTCAGCGAGATCGGCCACAGCAGCTTTTCACAAAGGGCCACGATGTGCGGACGGGCAATCGCCACCAATTGGTCTTCATCCTGAAAGCCAGAGGCAAGGCTTTGCACCAAGGCGGTTGAGCGATACCGTTTGCGCGCGGGTTCGCGCTCGATCATGCCTTCATGCAACAGGGTTTGCACAATCCGGCACGCGGTTGGATAAGGGACTTTCGACGTTTTCGAAATTTCCATCATCGAGATGGAATGGCCACGGTTAATCGCCTGCAACACCGAAAGACCCCGGCTGATCGCGCGGATTGGCACGCCTTTTTCCATATTTCCGTCGCGTCCTCATATCCGACTGGCGATCAGAATAGCGGATATTAAACGCTAGTCCAGCGGCCATTCTACACTATGATGAAGAGATTGAAGCGGGAGAATAGCAATGGATCGTAGGGACTTTCTTTCATCGGCTGCGATGCTGGCTGCGGCGTCCACGGTCGCATCGCGTTCGGCGCTGGCGGCAAAGCCTGTGGCAGGTGTGCAATCGTCCATCAAAGGCCCCTATCTTGACCTTGCAACACCGCGCGGGGCGCGCGAAGGCTGGGCACGCCTGCAAGGCAATACCGACATGAAATCAACCAAATACGGATGGTATCGCGGCATCGTCCAAGGCGTCCGCCCGGGCGAGGCGGTGCGTGATTTGGTCGGCTTTACCGGCTTTTCCTGTGCCAAACTTATTCCCAATGCGGGCGGCGACGATGGCTATATGAAGCTGCTGCGCGAAATAGGATTTTACACCGATTTGCGAACGGGGGCGATTCTGGAGGAATGGAAAAACCCCTATCTTGATGAAGTTGTCAAAGTGGTTCCGGTCGCCAATGATCCGTTCAATTTTGCAATTACCGATTACTTTCCCTCGCCGCCGTCTTATGGTGGCCTCAACACCGCCAAACCGCCGAAATTTCCGCTGCGGCTTGATTTCACACGGCATAATGACCGGCTGAACTTCTTCAGCCATTTGAATTTGTTCTACCCGTCCGCGCTCCAACCCGCCAAATGGCCGCGCGAAAGCGGCAATCCGTTCGTTCAGGTCACCGAGAATTTTCTGTATCAGATCGACTGGCGGGCCATGCAGGACAAGAAAAAAACCTCGGTCCTGTATGATGGTACTTGGACCCGCGTGACGCCGTGGATGCCGTGGATGTTGATGGGGCCAACGACGGGCAATTGCCTGTATCAATGTTTCATGGGCGCCTATGACGATATCAACCAGATTGACCGGCCGTTGCTCGATCATGTCCAGAAGCATTTCCCCAAATTCATGACCGCGCCCGACAAATATGAAGAGCCATCGCTGTCGTCGCTTGAAAATTATGCGCGGCAACAGCAGCCTGCGCCGGTCGGGCCAGAAGGCCCGCGCCGGGCCCCCGATCCTGAAATGCCAGCCTGGTTCAAGGCGATGATGCAACGCGGCGCAGGGGCACCGAAATAGCTACGCATCCGGCAGCAACGCTCAGTCTGCCGACCCAGATCAGCTATGGCACCGGCCAAATCGCGGGACAGGTGTTCCGCGATGTTCCCTCGCTCCTCCTGTTGTTTTTCATGACCAATGTGCTCGGCATCAATCCTGCACTTGCCGGCACTGCGATCTTCGTGCCCAAACTTTTCGGTGGCATCCTGTTTGATGTGACGACGGGCGTCTTGTCGGATCGCTGGCTTGGCCGGATAAAGCGGCGGCAATGGCTGCTGGCCGGGGCGTTGGCCGCACCGGTTGCGATGGTCGCCCTGTTTCATGTGCCAGCCGGGACCGACGCCGTGCGTGCGGGATATGTGATGGCCGTCTTCACAGTCTATATGATCGCCTTTGCAAGTTTTTCGGTGCCCTATCTGGCACTAGCGGGTGACCTTGCCCTCTCATCGCAAGCGCGAACTGTGCTGATGGCTTGGCGCTTGGTATTTTCGTCGGTTGGTGTCCTGATCGCGGGTGCGCTTGCCCCGGCTTATGTCGCATGGAACGGCGGCGGGCAGGACGGTTATGAAGCAATGGCTGTTTTGCTCGGCATAATATGCAGCGTTTCGCTGCTTCTGGCTTGGCGCGGCGTTGGCAGGGCCGAAGCCGAGGTCGGACTGACCAACCGCGACGAAGAGCCGCCCCTCACATTTCCCACCGCTTTGGCTGTCCTTGGCTCTGGCCGGTTTGCCGCCTTGACCGGAATCACGTTGGTGCAATTGGCAGGAAGTGGCATGTCCTACGCGGCCTTGCTCTATTTCCTCACCTACAACATGGCGCGTGCCGATGCGTTTCAGGTGATCGGCCTGATCGTGTTGCTGGCGTGCGTCGGCATCATCATCGCCCAACCGATGTGGGTTCGTATGGCAACCAAGTATGGGCGGGAACGAACATATGCGGCGGCCGCATTCATCCATGCACTGGCTTATATCGGCTGGGGCTTCTCGGCCGGTTCCGGGCTTGGCGCGGTTTATGCCTTTGCATTGCTGCTTGGCATTGGCAATTCGGGCTGGTCGATGCTGGGCAATGCGATGGTTGCCGATATTGCCGGCGAAGGAAAGGCAGGGCTGGTTTCTGCGGTCTGGATCGCCAATGACAAGATCGGTTTTGCCCTTGGCGGATCGTTGCTGATCGGCCTGATCCTCACGGCTTACGGCTTTGATGCAGGGCGTGCGGTGGCAGGCCTATCGCAATCGGCATCGGCCCAAACCGGTATCCTGATTGCCTTTTCGATCCTACCCGCACTGTGCAATCTTTTGGCGACACTGGTGTTTATCAAATGGGCGAGGAGTACGTCATGACCGCCGTGTCGCGTCGGGTGGTGATCACCGGCATCGTCGCCATAGCGTGCGTCGCGGCATCGCCGTCAACCAAGGTGCTGCGCCGCACGTTGACCGCGGCTGGCGCGCGCACGGTTGATATCTGGATTTGGCCAGCCCGTGGGCGCAGGCTTGGGCGCATCCATTTTTCGCACGGCAATTTCTCTTCGCCCATCAAGTATCAGCGCCTGTGCGAAAGCTGGGCGCGCTCCGGGTGGGAGGTGCTGGCACCGCTTCATGTTGATTCAACCGATCATCCCGAAAAGGCGCTTTATTCGCCGCTGCAAAGCTGGGCCATGCGGATGGAGGATATGGCTTTGCTTTCGCGTGAGGCCGGGGCCGGGGCTTACGTCGCGGCTGGCCATAGCTATGGCGCCCTGATCGCGCTGGTATTGGGCGGGGCAAAACCGTTGATACCGGCACCTGACGTCAGCGGATTTGGTGACCGGCGGGTGGGATCGGTTTTGGCCCTCTCTCCGCCCGGCGCATTGCCCGGCTTGATTGATAACGCGGGCTTTTCCGGCCTTGGCGTCCCGGCGTTGATTGTAACCGGGGACAAAGATATCTTTCCCGGCCAGCCCGCCGAAGCATGGCGGCTGCATCTCACCGCGTTTGAAGTCGCACGACCAGACGGCGATCGCTTTGCGCTGATCCTTGAGGGCGTAGACCATTATTTCGGCGGTATATTTGGCCGCCCTGAACTGCCCGGCCCCAAACACGAAGATGCTTATGCGGTATTGCAGACTATCACCAAGCAGTTTCTTGGCACATTTGGCAGAACCCGGCCGTCCAAAACGCCCCGCCCCATCCGATGGGCGACGCTCCCTGCTCCACACCGGATTGAGCGACGGTAGAGACTATAGCAGGCCGTGCCCCTGGGCGAGATAGTCTTGCGATTGCATTTCCATGAGGCGTGATATCGTCCGGTCGAATTCAAAACGGCCGTCCCCGGCACTGTAAAGGTCGGCCGGTCGGGCGTCGGCGGTGGCGATCAATTTGACCTTATGTTCATAGAGCGCATCAATCAGTGTCACAAAGCGCGCGGCCTCGTTGCGATTTTCGGGACCAAGCCTTGGGATGCCAACAATGAAGACACTGTGATAGCGCCGGGCAATAGCCAGATAGTCAGACGCGCCCCGTGCGTCGCGGCACAGCCGGGCAAACGAAAGCACCGCAACGCCCTTCAAGGATTTTGGCACATGCAAAATGCGCCCGCCGCCCAGATCGACGTCGGCAGCCGGAACATGGGCCGCATCGTCGGGCGAATGATCGGTCAGTTTGAAAAAAGCCTCCCGCACTGCCGCCGTCGCTTGCGCGCCATTTGGCACGTGCCAAGTGGTCACCCCGGCCATCCGTTCCATCCGGTAATCGGTCGGGCCATTAAGGCCGATCACATCGAGCCGGGATTCAATAAGCGCAATGAACGGCAAAAAATGCTCGCGGTTGAGGCCATCCTTATAAAGATCGTTTGGCGCGCGGTTCGACGTTGTGACCAAAGTGACCCCGGCATCGATCAACCCTGTAAACAGGCGCGACATGATCATCGCATCGGCCGAATTGTTGACGACCATTTCATCAAATGCCAGACAGCGGGCCTGTTCGGCAAGGGCGGCCACCACAGGCGGTATCGGATCGCCTTTTTCTTTCAATCTTTCCTGACGCAGCCGATCATGCACCTCGATCATGAATTCGTGGAAGTGGACGCGGCGTTTGAGGTCGATCCGTAAACTATCGTGAAAAAGGTCCATCAGCATTGATTTGCCACGCCCGACGCCGCCCCACAGATACGCGCCCCGGGGCGGCACCGGCTTCTTTCCGCCCAACCGCCACAGGATCGATCCGCGCGGCGGCACTGCCTCCAGCTCTGCCTGTAACGTATCGAGCCGCAGTGCCGCCGCCGCCTGTTCATCATCGGCGCGTAATTCGCCCGCTGCGACCAGCTGTGCATAGCGGTCGACGACCTTCATATTGCCGAGCACCTGCGCATTGAAACGCTGTTCATCGCTGAACCGCTACGTGAGCTGGTCGGATGGTCAGAGTTGGACTCGCTCATGAAAGTAGGCGCGTCCGACATGGGTCAGAGCGCGCGTTCGGCCACCAGCTTTTTCGTTTCGGCGATCGCCTTGGCGGGGGACAGCCCCTTTGGACAGGTGTTTGAACAGTTCATGATCGTGTGGCAGCGGTAAAGCCGGAACGGGTCTTCCAGTTCATCAAGACGCTCCCCGGTCATTTCATCGCGGCTATCGGCAAGCCAGCGGTACGCCTGTAACAGAATCGCAGGGCCAAGAAACTTATCAGAATTCCACCAATAGCTTGGGCAGCTTG
>JANNWX010000251.1:0-12230 GCA_031409315.1 Sphingomonadales bacterium
GATGACGGGGACGATTTCATGATCATGTTCGATCGACTGGTAAACATTGGCAAGCGTCTGCGCCTCTACCCCTTGCGCCGCATCGACAACTAATAATGCCCCTTCGCACGCGGCAAGGCTGCGGCTGACTTCATAGGCGAAATCGACATGGCCCGGCGTGTCCATCAAGTTGAGTTCATAGTCGAGCCCGTCTTTAGCGGTATAGTTCAGTCGTACCGTCTGCGCCTTGATCGTGATCCCACGCTCTTTTTCAATGTCCATATTGTCGAGCACCTGGGCCGACATTTCACGCGCGGAAAGCCCGCCGGTCGTCTGGATCAGCCGGTCAGCCAGCGTGGACTTTCCGTGATCAATATGGGCGATGATGGAAAAATTACGGATACGGTCGAGCGGTGTGGACATGATGCCGAGGCCCCTAGCAGGGGCAAGCATCGCCGTCCATCCGAGGAATGGAAAAGACCCACGCCCTCGACCGCCTGCTTGATCCGCACAATGCCGTGACCGTGTCCACTCACACGTCCGCTCGCGCTAACAGCACGGAGCCTTCGAGCGCAGCCGGATTGCTCCGTTGCGCTCGCAATGACTGGCGGTTTCACTAATACGAAAAACTCATTAGAAGCCCCTCTTATGACCCCAATCACCATCCCCCTCCTCCGTCTGCCCCACGGCACCGACCTCCCCCTTCCCGCCTATTCCACCGAGGGTGCAGCTGGCATGGACGTCGTGTCGGCCGAAGAGCTGATCCTTGCCCCCGGTGCACGCCACGCTGTGGCCACCGGGTTCGCCATGGCGATTCCGCTTGGATTTGAGGTGCAGGTCCGCCCGCGTTCCGGCCTTGCGCTCAAGCACGGGATCACCTGCCTCAACACGCCGGGCACGATCGACAGCGATTACCGGGGCGAGGTGAAGGTGATCCTCGCCAATCTGGGAAGCGAGCCGTTCGAGATCAAACGCGGTGACCGCATCGCCCAGCTTGTCCCCGCCCCTGTCCAGCGCGCCACCATCTGCGAAGTCACCAGCCTTGATGAGACAGACCGGGGCAGCGGCGGTTTCGGCTCGACGGGCGTATGACGACCCTCACCGACGCCCAGTTAGACCGTTACGCACGCCACATCATCCTGCGGGATATTGGCGGCGCGGGGCAAATCAAGCTGCGCGACAGTCATGTTCTGGTGATTGGCGCGGGGGGCATTGGTTGTCCGGCAATCCAGTATCTTGCGGCGGCCGGGGTCGGGCGGTTGAGCGTTATTGATGATGACCGTGTTTCCCTGTCAAACCTGCAACGACAGGTCCTGTTTTCAACCGCCGATATTGGCCGCCCCAAAGTGGTGGTTGCCGGGGAGGTCGTGGCGCGGCTCAATCCTGATGTCCGATACACCGGCATCCAGAGTCGGCTGAGCGCGGAAAATGGCGCAGACCTGTTCAGCGACATCGATGTTGTTCTTGACGGCTGCGATAATTTTGCCACCCGCCTGATCGTCAACGACTTCTCCGTTGCCGCAAAGGTGCCGCTGGTGTCCGCCGCCATCGGCCAGTTCCACGGTCAGATTGGCACATTCCGTGGCTGGGAAGCGGGCAAACCCTGTTACCGCTGCTTCGTTGGCGATGCCCACGATCCCGAAGACTGTGACAGTTGTTCCGAAGTCGGGGTGCTTGGCGCGATGGTCGGCCTGATGGGCAGCTTTGCCGCGATGGAGGTGATCCGCACCGTCACCGGCTTTGGCGAGATACAAGCGGGCAAGTTGCAGATATTCGACGGCATTGCCCCGACGATGCGTTCGATTCGTCTGCCAAAAGATCCGGCCTGCGCCACATGCGGCTGATCTGTTCTTAACGATTTGGTAACCACAAATTCCCTAATGTTTCCATAAGGTTTCAAGGGGAATGAATATGTCTGGAATGGCGCAGATTACAGTCAGTCTTTCGACATGGAAAGCAATCGAGGCGCAGCGGTTATCGTTTCAGGAGGATCATGACGCGATCATCCGCCGCGCCCTTATCACCAAAAGATCGCAGCTTGGCCGCGCTATTTTGCGACAGGATATTCCTGTGCAAAGACGTCGAGGTAATATGACCGTCGAGGTTGGTGGCCGTGTTACGCCCGTTGCCAATCTGAAAGCCGCATATATTACGATCCTGAGCCAGCTGGTGAAAGTGCGTCCAAGCCTATTCCAGCAATTGCTAAAGGAGGGGAATCTTCGCCGCCGCTGGATCGCAACCAAGGCCGCAGAACTATTCCCCTTGTCGCCACATCTTGTTCGCGATCACGCCCACGAAATTGCGCCGAACTGGTTCATCGACACCAACCTGTCCAAAGCGCAAATCGACGCGCGACTGGAAACCGCCTGCATCATTGCCGGAAACAGTTTTGGTACTGACGTCCGGATTATCGAAGGTTAAACATCCAGATTGGCCACGTTAAGCGCATTATCCTGAATGAATTCGCGTCTTGGTTCGACGACGTCACCCATCAGGCGGGTGAAAATTTCGTCGGCCAAATCGGCTTGCAAAACCTCAACCCGCAAAAGTGATCGGTTATCTGGATCGAGTGTCGTTTCCCACAATTGGTCTGCATTCATTTCACCCAACCCTTTGTAGCGTTGTATACTAAGGCCCTTGCGGCCTGCCGCCAGGATCGCGTCAAGCAATTCGCTTGGGCGGGAAATGGGCGTGCCTTTAGTCGCAGCAATCGGCAGGTCGGCTTCGTCGTCGCCTTCGCCAGTTTGGGTTTCGGTCGCCGCCACTGCCCCCTTCGCCATCGGCACCAAACGGCTACCGACAGCATAGGCTTCTGCCTGTTCTTCGATCAGTGCATGCAGGCGACGGCCCTCTTGGCTGACCAGAAAGCTCGCGTCGATCATGTGATGATCCAAAACACCGCGCCACAAGCGCTGTAAAAGATAGCCGCCCTCTTCGCCCAATATACCCTGCCACTTGGCTTCCGGATCGGCACGAGCAAGCCAAGCGGCGGCAAGACCAACCGCCGCACGGCGCTGATCCGCATTCAACGCGGGGTCGAGCGCACCCATCAGTGCTAATCCTTCGATGATCGCATAATCATATCGGCGCGGCACATAGCGCATGAGCGCCTTCATCCGCCGCGCATGATCGACCAACGTGCGCAGGTCTGCGCCCGACCGTGGCCCCTGTGCCGTTTCCAGGATCATCGCGTTGCTGCCCGCATCGACCAGATAATCGTCAAGCTTGGCGTCATCCTTTACATACATTTCAGAACGACCTCGCGCTACTTTATAAAGCGGAGGTTGCGCGATGTAGAGATGGCCTGCGGTAATAAGATCTGGCATCTGCCGATAGAAAAATGTGAGCAAAAGCGTGCGGATATGCGCTCCGTCGACGTCTGCGTCGGTCATGATAACGATCTTGTGATAGCGCAGTTTTTCAAGGTTGAAATCGTCGCGGCCAATCCCGGTGCCCAGCGCCTGGATCATCGTGCCGATTTCCTTGGATGATAACATCCGGTCAAACCGCGCGCGTTCGACGTTCAAGATTTTACCCTTCAGCGGCAGTATCGCCTGAATGTTCCGGTCTCGCCCCTGTTTGGCTGATCCGCCCGCGCTATCGCCTTCAACCAGAAACAATTCGCATTTCGATGGATCGCGTTCCTGACAATCGGCGAGCTTGCCGGGTAGCGACGCAATATCCATAACGCCCTTGCGCCGCGTTAATTCGCGCGCCTTTTTCGCGGCCTCGCGTGCGGCGGCGGCATCAATCACCTTCTGGATGATCGATTTGGCATGGGCGGGGTTTTCCTCCAGCCATTCTGCCATCTTGTCTGCCATCAAACTTTCAAGCGGCTGGCGCACTTCGGAAGACACCAGCTTGTCTTTGGTCTGCGACGAAAATTTAGGGTCTGGCAATTTGACCGAAACAATCGCGGTCAAGCCTTCACGCATGTCGTCGCCGGTCAGCGTCACCTTTTCCTTTTTCAGCATGCCCGATTTGTCAGCATAATTGTTGAGTGTTCGGGTCAGTGCGGCGCGAAACGCTGCCATATGAGTGCCGCCGTCGCGTTGTGGGATGTTGTTAGTGAAGGGCAGGACATTTTCGTAATAACTGTCATTCCATTCAAGCGCGACGTCGATACCAATATCATCGCGCTGCCCTGTAACGGCGATCGGATCAGGAAACAGCGGTGTTTTCGCGCGGTCGAGATATTTGACGAACGCGGCAATCCCGCCCTCATAATAGAGTTCAATCTCTTTCTTTTCCGCATGCCGTGCGTCGACAAGAAAAATCCGAACACCTGAATTCAGGAACGCCAATTCGCGGTAGCGATGTTCAAGCTTTTCAAAATCAAATTCGGTGATTTTGAACGTAGCAGGCGAAGGAAGGAAGGTGACACGGGTTCCCTTTTTCCCGTTTGCTGGGCCAACGACCTTCAGCGGCGCAACCGCATCACCGTGGCTGAACTGCATATAATGTTCTTCGCCGTCGCGCCAAATGGTCAGATCAAGCGTGATCGACAGCGCATTGACCACCGACACCCCGACACCGTGCAGTCCGCCCGACACTTTGTAGGCATTGTCATCGGATGTATTTTCAAACTTCCCGCCTGCGTGCAGCTGAGTCATGATCACTTCGGCGGCGGATACGCCCTCTTCGCTGTGAATGCCTGTCGGGATACCGCGGCCATTATCTTCGACCGAAACCGACCCTTCCGGATTGAGCGTGATGACAATTTTATCGCAGTGACCGGCCAGCGCCTCATCAATCGCGTTGTCGGAAACTTCAAACACCATATGGTGCAAGCCGCTGCCATCATCAGTATCGCCGATATACATTCCGGGCCGTTTGCGCACCGCATCCAGGCCTTTGAGGACCTTGATCGAATCGGCACCATATTCGTTGGTGTTGGGGGTCGTATCTAGGAGATTTTCGGATGGTTCTGTCATGCGGAGTCTATAGGGAAGCCGCCCGGAAAAACCAATGAAAATGACAAAAATGTCTTATGTTGACTCAGTGTTGATAGTTAGATATCAAACTATATAGCTAGACATCGAATTGGAGAGCGGCATGACGATCAGCAAACGTAACTTCATTCTCGGCGCAGGTGGAACTTTGGCACTGGTTGGGGCAGCGGGAACATGGCGCGTCACACGGATGCCAAAGACTGCAATCGCACCCTGGACATTGGACCCGAGGCCGCCAGCAGACGTGCGGCTAGATGCGTTTCGCCACGCAATCCTAGCCCCCAACCCCCACAACCGCCAGCCGTGGCTGATCAAGCTGGATGGCATCGACAGTGCGGTTGTCAGTTGCGATCTTGATAAACGTTTGCCCCACACTGATCCGTTTGACCGCCAGATTACGATTGGCTTTGGAACGTTCATCGAACTGGCGCGAATTGCAGCCGCCGAACGCGGTTTCCAGGTGGTCGTGACACCGTTTCCCGATGGCGAACCCAGGCCCCGTCTGGACACAAGGCCTGTTGCACATCTCCGCTTCATTCCTGATGAAACAGTCGCGCGCGACCCACTTTATGCCCAGATTACCAAGCGCCACACCAATAAAGAATCATTTGATCTCAGCCGAAAACTTCCCGATGCAGTCGTGCTCCAGATTGCAGGGATAGGCGGCGCGTTCACCACCAGACCGGCACAAATATCTGCGCTGCGCGAACAGATATTGAAGGCCGTCGGCACCGAAATGAACATTCCGCGCACAAATATGGAAAGCGTGCACCTGATGCGGATTGGCCACCAAGAAATTGACGCAAATCCAGACGGTATTGATCTGGGGGGTCCGTTTATGGAAACCCTCAAACTGTTCGGACAGATTGACCGCGACGCACTGGGTGAGATTGGCAGCACCGTGCATCAAGTCGGCATTGACCAATTGCACGAAACTTATGGGTCCATTGGCGGCTTGGTCTGGATCACCACGCCCGGCAATTCGCGTTTTGACCAGATTGAGGCAGGTCGCCTTTATGTCCGCGCGCATCTCCGCGCGACCGAATTGGGCATATCAATGCACCCGATGAGCCAATCCTTGCAGGAATATGCCGAAGTTGCGGACCCTTATGCAAAAGTGCACCACCTGCTTGGTGCATCTGGCGATGAACGCGTGCAAATGCTGGCGCGGATCGGTTATGGCCCCAAAATTGGCCCGGCACCCCGCCGGCCCTTGGAGACGCATTTAGACCCGAAACCGACCACATTTGCGCACCGTGACGGAGTCGATTTTGGTTCACTACAAGGAGCGAGGAGTGAGTGATGCGTTTGCATCGTGATCGACGAGGGACGCCGCAGTGGAGCAAAAGCGGCCCGCCCGCCCTTGCGGGTCGTCTTGGGCAGCCCGCAGGACGTCGTCGCGCGGCTCGCACGGGCGACCGGCCCGCGCTTCGCCCCGCTCCTCGCCAGCGGACTGCCCAAGACGATCACGCTGTGCAAATGTGGTCGGTTTCGGGTCTAATCCAATGACGCAAGACCCGCTGGCCTTTCAAGTTTTCAACGAAATCGGGATCATCGAGCATCTGTCGCGGACAATGTTTACGGGCGTTTTGCCGTCCGGGATGACGGTCGCGCAGTTTACCGTGCTCAATCATTTTATCAGGCTGGGCCATCATGAGCGCTCGCCAGCCGATCTTGCGCGGGCTTTTCAAATTACCCGACCGACCATGACCAGCACACTGACCCGTATGGCACGTGCTGGATTGGTCGATATTCGCACGGATCCGGCGGATGGTCGCGCGAAGCTGGTGTCGGTCACCCCCAAGGGAGAGGCCATGCGCGCGCGCTGCATCGCGGCGATCGGCCCGTTAGTTCCGTTAATCGACACGGCAGTTTCAGGCGCAGAACTCGCGGCATTATTGCCCGCACTCCAGAAAATGCGGGCGGCACTCGATGCCTTACGTGATCCGCCCATCCGCGACGCTTAACCAACAGGCTTGATCGCCAAGCCCTTCAAAAAGAGACCGCTCTGTCCCCGTCATCCAAACCTGCCCGCCGCCCAGAGACAGCCGATCAAACAACGCAGAGCGCCGCAGCGGATCCAGATGGGCCGCAACTTCATCAAGCAGCAAGATGGGGCGGCGCTGCACCCGCTCTGCCACCAGATCAGCATGGGCAAGGACGATACCGAGCAACAGCGCCTTTTGTTCACCCGTTGAACAGCGCGCAGCAGGTTGGCCCTTCACCAGATGCGTCACCGCCATATCGCTGCGGTGTGGCCCTGCCAGCGTGCGCCCGGCACCCGCGTCGCGTTGACGCCCCTGTTTGAGTTCGGTTGCAAGATCACCATTTGGCTGCCAGCCTGCAATCGACAATCCCGCGCGGGCAAACGGCCCTTCGGCTTGATTCGAAAGCCCATTGGCAAGTGCAAAAACAACCTCGGCCCGCGCGGAGGCAATCGCACTGCCATGTTCGGCCATCTGCGCCTCTAGCGCACTTAGCCAATCGGGATCAGGCACGCCGTCATCCGCGAGCAGCCGGTTGCGCTGTCGCATCGCGGCCTCATAACGCGCGCTATGGGTTGCGTGGGACGGATTGAGCGCCAAGACGAGCCGGTCAAGAAAGCGCCGCCGATCACCAGCGCCGTCGGAAAATAGCCTGTCCATTGCTGGGGTCAGCCAGACAATCGACAGCCATTCAGAAAGTGCGGTCGCGGCAGCCTGCGCGCCGTTGATCCGCACGATACGTCGGTCCGGTGCGGTGGCGACAGTTCCGGTTGCAAGGTCCACTTCGTCCAACCGTCCGGCAATTCCGAAACCACCCGGCCCATCGCTTCGAGCAACATCCGACAGTGCAGCGCCGCGCAACCCGCGTCCCGGCGCGAGCAGCGAAACAGCCTCCAATATATTGGTCTTCCCCGCCCCGTTTTCACCCGTCAACACCACAAAGCCCGGCCCCGGCGCGATTACGGCATCAGCGTAAGACCGGACATTGCTAAGAGAAAGGCGGGTGAAGGGCACAGGCCCTTCTATGTGTCGATTGCGAAAATGCCAACAAGCGGCAAAGCAAAAAATGCCATAGCAATTGATTTGTGGCATATATTGTTATATATACCACATATAAATTCACTGGCATATATCGGATGGGCAACAACCAATGGGCGTTCAAATCAGCGTAGCAGCAAACGGGCGAATGGTTATTCCAGCCGATGTCCGCAAACAATTGGGGCTGGAAAAGGGCGGTAATGTGACACTCGATCTTTCAGAGTTCGGCGTGATGCTGACAACTCCGGAACAACGGGTCAAACGCGCTCAAGCCCTCTATCAGCGATATTCCAATGGCAGACGTTCAACAAGTGTCGATGATTTTATTGCACAAAAGCGCATAGATACTGAAACGGAACAATTTTGAGCAATTTTGTTCTGGACGCATCTGCCTTGCTCGCTGTTCTGCGTGAGGAACCGGGCGCAGATGTCGTAAAAGAGGCGATGGCAACATCTCAAGTAAGCGTTATCAACATCGGTGAAGTCGCACAGTGCCTTTTGAAGGACGGATGGCTTCTAAGTGAGATTGAAGAAACTTTGAATGCACTAGGGGTCCGCATTCGTACCATGCGGCTTGATTTGGCGTTCAAGTCAGCGGCGATGAGAGAGGATGGGCGCAAGCAGGGCTTGTCACAGGCTGATTGTATTTGCCTCGCGCTAGCAAAACGCGAAGGCGCAATTGCCCTGACAGGTGATCGCAAATGGCTAGAGCTCAGCGAGAAGCTTGGCGTCGAGATTCGGCTAATCCGCTAGCAAACGAAACATCAAACCCGCATCGGCATCAGCACATAGAGCGCAGGCGATTTGTCATTCTCGCGGATCAATGTCGGCGCGGCGCTATCGGCCAGATGCACCTCGACAGCCTCACCTTCAACCTGCCCCAGAATATCCATCAGATAGCGCGCGTTAAAGCCGATTTCCATCGCGTCGGACGTATAATCACCTGGCACATCTTCGGACGCGGTGCCGTTTTCTGGTGACGTCACCGAAAGCGTGATTTTGCCTTGTTCGACCGCCATTTTGACGGCGCGGGTTTTTTCACTGGCGATGGTCGATACGCGGTCAACGCCTTCCATGAAGCTTTTTGGGTCGATCTTGAGAAGCTTGTCATTCCCAGTTGGGATCACCCGGCTGTAATCGGGGAATGTCCCGTCGATCAACTTTGACGTCAGGACCGCACCGGTTGGCAACGTGAAGCGAACCTTGGTCGCCGATAACGCTAGAATCACATTGCCTTCAACTTCATCAAGCAATTTGCGGATTTCGGCCACGCATTTGCGCGGCACAATCACGTCGGGCATCCCCGCCGCGCCTTCAGGACGCGGCATCGTATAGCGCGCGAGGCGGTGGCCGTCGGTTGCCGCCGCTTTCAGGACCGCCCCCCCTTGCGTGGCCCCATCGTCGGTGACGTGGAGAAAAATGCCGTTCAAATAATAGCGGGTTTCTTCGGTGCTGATCGCAAAGCGAGTCTTGTCGATGATCGCCTTCAAACTTTCGACCGGCATTTCAAACGTGCACGGCAATTCCCCTTCGGCAATCACCGGAAAATCATCGCGTGGCAAAGTCGGCAAGGAAGACCGGTAGTTTGACGAGGTCACGGCCATTTTACCGTCAGCTGCCGACAGGCTCACCTGCGCGCCCTCTTTTAACTTACGGACGATTTCAAAAAAAGTATGCGCAGAAACCGTGGTTGCACCCGGCACCTCAACCTGCGCTGCGACTGTTTCGTTGATCTGCAAATCAAGGTCCGTCGCCATCAGGCGCATGCCGTCCGCCGTCGCCTCGATCAACACGTTAGACAGAATCGGAATCGTGTTGCGTCGTTCCACCACGGACTGCACATGTCCTAGGCATTTGAGCAGGATTGCGCGTTCAATCGTCGCCTTCATTTAACTCCCCCGATGGTCAGGCCCATGCATGTTTGCGGGCCTTATACGGCTTGGCCATCATGAACAAGATGGACAGTCACCGCAAGGGTTGCAAAGTGTCGATTTATGGGGATGGATGCGAATATGACACTCCAAGGCCGCATCTTTATCGCCCGGCACGGCGAAACCGTCTTCAATGCCGCTGCCCGTATGCAGGGCGATCATCTCCATACGCCGCTGACCCGGTCTGGATTCAAACAGGCCGACGACATGGGTAAGGCGCTTGCCAGCTGGCTTGGCACGCGCCAGTCATTGTCTCTCTGGTCGTCGCCTTATGGTCGTGCGTTGCAAACCTTGGCCATTGTTGCTGAACATATTGGCGAAGATTGGCATCAGACCCGCACCGATGACCGACTGCGCGAAATTGACGTCGGGGATTGGGGCGGAATTGCCTATGCCGATATTACCGCCCGACAAGGCGACATCATTGACCGCGACGCTGGGCTATTCAACGTCCGCCCGCCGAACGGCGAATGGTATGATGAGATTGCGGCCCGCCTGACCGGCTGGATCGATGAGACGAAGGCCGAACGCGGCGACCGGCTGGTGATCATGCACGGCATGTCATCAAGGGTATTGCGGGGGTTATTGATCGGGTTGCCGATTGATCCTTTGTGGAAAGCGCCGATCGCCGATAATTTACCGCAAGGATCGATCGTGATGATCGGCAATGGTACCGAAAAGATCATACATATGGGCGGCGGCATATCCCACGCATGAAGAGTGCAGCGACAATTCTGCTCTCGTTCCTTGCCGCCTCGCCGGGCATTGCCCGCGACTCGCTAGGCATTTTTGAAGGATGGGGCGCCTTTCGCGATAGCAATCCGGTCCACTGTTTTGCCATTGCCGAACCGGCGCAGGAAACCAGCGGAAAGTGGCGCCCCTTTGCAAGCATTACCAACTGGCCCGACCGCAAAGTGCGCGGACAATTGCATATCCGGTTAAGCCGTGAACGACGGGCCGGTGCCGATGTGATGCTGGCCGTTGACGGAAAGCGCTGGCGGCTGGTCGCTGGCCGGTTCGACGCATGGTCCCCAACCGCACGGCACGACGCGTTCATCATTGCCAAGATCCGGTCAGGTAGGAGTTTGAGCGTGTCAACCGTCGCAGCAAATGGCGGCGGTTTTGCCGACACCTACCGGCTAAAAGGCGCAGCAACCGCAATTGATGCCGCCTCGCTGGGTTGTTCGCGCGCGCGTTAACTCCGACTGATCAACCTGCCAACTGCGGCATGGGCTGCTTCCAAATCCGCGTCCTTGGCCATGCTTTCGCGCTCCAATTCGGTGCGGATCAGTTCGAGTTGGTGATCGGTCAGATGCTCGATACCGATAAACTCATTGCGCGCGTTCTTGGCAACGCGGATCAATTCGTCGAGCTTCGCCTGAATCGCGGCAGCATCACGGTTCTGCGAATTCTGTATCAGGAAGACGATCAGGAAGGTTACAATCGTAGTGCTAGTGTTCACTACAAGCTGCCACGTATCGGAAAAGCCAAACAATGGGCCAGTGGCGGCCCAGATAAGGATGAACAAAAGCGCCGCGATAAAGGCTATGGGCTGTCCAATAAAGGCCGCAATGCGATTGGCGATGATTGTGAAGATGCGGTCCATTTGACTGAATCCTTTCCGGTGGCGTTGACCGCCTACTGCGCTTATAGCGCCGCCCATGCAAATTCCCGGCCATATTGATCCTGTTCCCGTTGTGCGTGAAGCTGCGCCGCGCAGCGATGGCCGCCTTGACCTGATCGGATTGCCAAAGCCCGAGATTCGCGACGCATTGGAATCGGCGGGAATGGAAGCAAAACAGGCCAAGCTGCGCGCCAAGCAATTGTGGCACTGGATATATAATCGCGGCGTCACCGACTTCACTCTGATGACCGATATTGCAAAGACCATGCATCCCTGGCTGGCCGAACATTTCATCATCAGCCGACCCGAAGTGATCGAGGCGCAGGTTTCAACTGACGGCACCCGCAAATGGCTGCTCCGCACGCCCGACGCGCAGGATTATGAAATGGTGTTCATCCCCGACGCAGACCGGGGGACTTTGTGCGTGTCGAGTCAAGTTGGCTGCACCCTCAATTGCCGGTTCTGCCATACAGGCACGATGCGCCTCGTCCGCAACCTGACTTCGGCTGAAATCGTCGGGCAGGTCATGCTGGCGCGCGATTCGCTCGGCGAATGGCCAAGCGGTGAGGACGGCCGGATGCTGACCAACATCGTGATGATGGGGATGGGCGAGCCGCTGTATAATTTCGACAATGTCCGCGATGCGCTCAATCTCGTGATGGCGGGCGATGGCCTCGCGCTCAGCAAGCGGCGGATCACGCTCAGCACGTCGGGCGTCGTC
>JANNWX010000252.1:0-5361 GCA_031409315.1 Sphingomonadales bacterium
CGGGCGGCACGATGATAACGGCTTTGACGGGATGGCGCTGATTTCGGACATTCGCCTGATTTATGATAATTATGATTTCGCGACCGAAATACTGGTCGCCAGCGTCCGGCATCCCATTCATGTGCTCGAATCGGCAAAAATTGGCGCTGACGTGATGACGGCCCCGCCTGCGGTGATTAAATCATTGTTCAATCATGTCCTCACTGACAAGGGGATTGCCGGTTTTCTTGCCGATTGGGAAAAGACCGGGCAGAAGATTGGCTGATCTGATCGCCAACTGGTCGGATTTTCTGCGTCGGGATCGGCGACGATCCCCCCATACCGTCCGGGCTTATGTGGCGACTGCCGAGAGGCTGATGACGTTTCTGAGCGTGCATCAGGGTGGCCAACCCAATCTGACCAAGATTGAAACGTCGGATCTGCGGGCATTTCTTGCCGCGCGCCGCATGGACGGCATCGGCAACGCCAGCGCGGCGCGTGAATTGTCGGCGGTGCGCGGTTTCCTGACCTTTGCAGTCGGGGATGGTGCCATGCCGCGTATCAAGGGTCCACGTGTCAAAAAGGGCCTGCCGCGCCCTGTCTCTCCCGATGAAGCGATCGGTCTTGCGCATGATGTTGCGGATCAGGCGGCTGAGGCCTGGATTTCTGCCCGTGATTGGGCGGTTCTGCTGCTTCTATACGGCGCTGGATTGCGGATAGGCGAAGCGATGGGGCTGACCGGTTCAATCCTGCCAATGGGGGAAACAGTGATCGTTACCGGCAAGCGTGACAAGACCCGCATGGTGCCGCTGTTGCCCCAAGTGCGGGATGCGATCCAAGTCTATCTCACCTTGTGTCCTTATGATTGTGACAAAACCGAGCCGCTATTTCGAGGCGCGCGGGGCGGGCCTTTGAATCCGGCAATCATCCGGCGGTCGGTTCGCGCCGCCCGCGCACGTTTGGGGCTGGGCGCACGAACAACGCCGCATGCGCTTCGGCACAGCTTTGCCAGTCATTTGCTGGCGCGCGGCGCTGATCTGCGATCGTTGCAGGAATTATTGGGCCATGCCAGCCTGTCATCGACGCAAATCTATACATCGGTTGACGCGGCATATTTGCTCGACGTTTACAGAAATGCACATCCGCGTGCGTGATCAGGAGGCAGGTTTCCACCTCAACAACCGCCAAATATAGGCGCATATGATTGCGCCCATAACAATGATCGACAGCGGCCCAACGTAGGTTTCGACTTCATGAAAACGGCGCCCCAGTGCCCATCCGGCGAACCCCAATGCCGCCGTCCACACCGTCGTGCCTAGCGTTGACCACAGGATGAATGTTGACAATCGCATATGCAGCAGTCCGGCAGGGATCGAAATCAAGGACCGCAAGGTCGGCAGCATCCGACCGAAAAAAACGATGGCCCAACCTTGCGTTCCGAACATCCGTTCGGCGCGCTCTATTTCATTCCAATCAAGTGTCAGCCAGCGACCCCATTGCTGGATGAAGGGACGAAACCGTTCAATGCTGATCACGCGCGCGGCGAAATACCAGAAATAATTGCCCAGCATCGCTCCGGCCGTCCCGCTGGCGATCACACCTAATATATCCATTTTGCCGCGCGCAGCCGCCAGTCCGGCAACCGGCATGATGACTTCAGACGGGATCGGCGGAAACATCGTTTCCAGAAACATCAGAAAGGCGACACCCAGATAGCCCGTCTGGTCGATGAGATTGATGATCCATTCACTCATCGTGCGTTCAATCGCTCCGCAATCGCATCCCAGATCATACCCGGTGTGTCGGTGCCGTTAAAATTGTCGATGGCGACGATCCCGGTGGGCGATGTAACATTGATCTCGGTCAGCCACTTGCCGCCGATTACGTCGATACCGACGAAGATCAACCCGCGGGCCTTTAACTCTGGCCCTAGCACCGCGCAGATTTCTAATTCGCTTGCCGATAGCGTCGTCGCCTCTGCATGGCCGCCGGCCGCCAAGTTTGATCTGATTTCGCCTTTGCCGGGGATGCGGTTGATCGCCCCAGCGACCTCGCCATCGACCAGCACGATCCGTTTGTCGCCGCCCGATACCTCGCGCAGAAACGCTTGCACCATGAACGGTTCACGCCAGACCTCGCCAAAAAGATCGGCGACGGCGGCAAGGTTTTTACCGTCTGCTCCAATGTGGATCACCGCGCTGCCCGCATTGCCGTGCAGTGGCTTGATCACAATCTCGCCGTGCTGTTGTTGAAATGCCCGTGCTTCTTCTAGCGACCGTGTGATGAGGGTTGGCGGCATGAACCTAGCATAATCGAGCACAAGCATTTTTTCTGGGGCGTTGCGCACGCTGGCTGGATCATTGGCGACCAACGTCTCACTTTGGATGCGCTCCAGCAAATGGGTGGCCGTAATATATCCAAGATCAAATGGCGGGTCTTGCCGCATCAACACGACGTCGACATCGCTCCCAAGATCCAGCTTTACAATGTCCCCAAAGCTGTAGTGATCGCCAGCGACACGTTGCACCTTCACGGGCCGCGCGGGCGCGGTTACCCGACCGTCGCAATAGGTCAAATCTTCGGCACCGTAATGATAGACTTTATACCCGCGAGACTGCGCCGACAACATCAGGGCGAAACTGGAATCGCCATTGATGTTGACATGTTCAATCGGATCCATCTGGACCGCGACCCTTAAGGCCATGAGATTTGCTCCTGCACAGTTTCTCGCGCTCTATGCGACAGGGGCGCCTTTGTCACCCATGCCATACATTCACCAGATGGCGCGGCCAGGCGCGCGGTGCGATCAATATGACATCAATCCGGATATCGTCGCCGGGCTTGGCATATCGACTGGCCAGTGCATTGGTGGCCGCAGCTACTCTGCGTAGCCGATAGGCGTCGATAGCGTGATCAAGTTCGCCTTTCGTCGCGCGGGTTTTGACTTCAACAAACGCAATTGTTCTGCCCCTGCGCGCGATCAGATCGACTTCGCCGACGCCGATTTTGGCCCTTTCGCCAATGATCCTCCAGCCATGCAAGCGCAACCACCATGCGGCCCGCCGTTCCCCCCAACGCCCGCGTGCCTCGGCTTGCTCCCGGCTCACTTGCCAAGAATTTCCAAAGCGCGGGCATATAGGGATTTGCGGTCACCGCCAACATTGCGGGCGACCTCGCCAGCCGCCTTTGCCGGTGGCAGGCGGGACAGCGCAGCTATCAGGGCGGCATCGGTATCGGATTGTGTCGCAGGCAGCGGCGGCCCTGGTGGCGCGATAATGACGACGATTTCTCCTTTTGGCGGGTGGTTGGCATAAAAATCGGCAAGCGAAGAAAGAGTGCCAGTGACGCATTCCTCAAATCGTTTCGTAATCTCACGCGCAACTGCGGCTTCCCGGTCACCCAACGTGACACATAAGGCCGTAAGACAATCCGCCAGACGTGGACCGGATTCGTAAAGCACCAACGTCGCGCGAACGGGCCCGTATTCGCCCAGCATATCGGCGCGGGCTTTCGCTTTCGGTGGCAAAAACCCGAGGAAAAGGAACCTGTCTGTTGGTAGCCCGGCAAGCGTGAGCGCAGCTATAGCTGCGCAAGGCCCGGGTATGGTTGTCACCAAATGGCCCGCCGCTCGGGCCTCACGGACTAGCTTGTAGCCGGGATCGGAAATCAGCGGCGTTCCGGCATCACAAACAAGCGCCACAGTCTGCGTCGCCATACGTGCCAATAATCCGGGTCGAACAGCATCACCATTATGGTCATGATAGGGCTGCATCGGGCGTTTGATTCCGATATGGTTCAGCAGTTTTGCCGTCACCCGGCTATCTTCGACAGCGATGATATCTGCGGCCTCGAGAATCTGGCGCGCACGGGCGCTTAAATCGGAAAGATTGCCGATTGGTGTTGCTACGATATACAGTCCGGGATCAAGAGTTTGAGTCATAGGATACGAGTCATGGCAGAGGCAGGGTATATCGAGCAAGCACAGGTTCAAATGCCGCGCCGCGCGGTGTTGCGTTTGGCTGTGTTACGATCGGCGATATTCGGGGCTGCGCTGTTCGTGGTTGGATGTCAGGTGGTACCAAAAGGACCGCCAAAAACCGTAGCGACCCCCACCGAAAATTCCGAAGAGCCCGGAATCGGCTTGCCCAGTGATGCCAGTCGTCACCGTGTGGCATTGCTTGTCCCCTTAACAGGGCCGAATGCGGCAGTGGGCGAATCTATTGCTAATGCTGCCAACATGGCGGTTCTCGATACCGGGGGCCTAAAGGTCCGGATCACGACCTATGATACCGCCCTTGGCGCAACGGGTGCCGCACAAAAAGCTGTTGCCGATGGAAACAAGCTGATCCTTGGGCCCTTGCTTGCAGAAGATGTGCGCGCCGCGGCTGATGTTGGGCGGGCGGCGAAGGTGCCGGTTATCGCCTTTTCCAACGATGTATCAGTTGCAGGTGATGGGGCTTATCTGCTTGGTTTTACGCCTGCACAATCGGTGTCGCGGGTTGTCGGCTATGCGCGCACAAAAGGGCTGGTGAAATTTGCGGCACTCGTTCCAGTCGGTGTTTACGGGCAAAGGGCGCAAATTGCCCTTACCAATACGGTTGAAGCAACAGGCGGCAAACTCATCTCTCTCCAGACATATGATCGCAGCTCCGGGGCAATCATGGCGGCCATCACGCGCCTGAACAAAGCGGGCAGCGTTGATGCGATCCTGATTGCAGATTCAGGGCGCGTTGCCCTGCAAGCAGTACCGATCATTCGGCGTACGGGCGGCGTATCCACAAAAATTCTCGGCACTGAATTATGGAATACGGAAAGTGGCATAGGCCAAACCAACGTCCTTCACGGCGCATGGTTTGCCAGCGTTACCGATGGTTTTTACAACCAATTGGCGAATAAATACCGTGCTAAATTCGGTAAATCGCCGTTCCGTTTGTCGAGTTTGGGCTATGATGCGGTGTTACTGACAACCAAGATCGCCGCGAATTGGAAAGTGGGCACGTCTTTCCCCATGAAGGCGCTGGATGATCAGGGCGGGTTTTCCGGCATTGATGGCGCGTTCCGCTTTAACAGTTTTGGCGTCGCTGAACGTGCGCTAGAGGTGCAACAGGTGACCGCAACCGGGCCAATTGTTGTGGCTCCCGCCCCAAAAGCATTTGGGAACTAGGGTCAGGGCCAAGGAACGGTTGATGCACCTCACCCATACTTTTTTTGAAACTGCGGATGGCACGCGGCTGGCTGTGCATGAAATCGGGGCGGGGCGTCCGCTTCTCCTGATCCACGGTTACATATCCGATCATGACCATAATTGGGTTCGCTACGGGCAGGCAGATGTGCTGGCGGCGGTGGGGTTTCGCGTGATCATGCCCGATCTGCGGGCGCATG
>JANNWX010000253.1:0-23582 GCA_031409315.1 Sphingomonadales bacterium
TTTTGAAAGCTCACCAAGGGCTGCACCAACCCGCCGCATGTTGTGGGCATCAAGATGTTGCAACCGGTTACGCAGGATGACCCAGTCCACCGCCGCCCCATCGATGCGCGCACGTTCCTTGCGCAAATCCCAGATCAGTTCAGCATAGAAACTTGGCTTTTTTACCCGGAAAGTTTCGGGATCAACTTGGCCGATAAGGTCAAGGTCAACGAACGAATCATTGATCGGCGTCACAATCGTATCGGCCCGTGCGATGGCTGCACGCGACACCGGATCATCGCGCCCCGGCGTGTCGATCACTAGAAAGTGGCAGCCGGCCCCGATACGAGCAATTTCATCATCCAGTCCGGACTCGGATATCGAATCGAGCGTTGCGTGCCGTGGCGAATCAAGTTCAATGTCCCGACGCCGCGCCGTCGCACCACGGTTATCGAGATAGCGTGACAGCGTTTTCTGGCGCGTATCAAGGTCCAGTGCTGCAACACGGTGTCCCGAGGAACACAGGGCGACGGCCGTGTGGACTGCGGTTGTCGATTTGCCGGTGCCGCCTTTTTCATTGGCGAAAGTGATGATATGAGGTTTTTCCCCCGGCATGATAAAGCGCGATCCTACTTGATTTGATGCAAAGTGCGCCGCTAGACGCGCGCTATCGCCTTACCGGAGCAAATTGGCCTGTGCAAACCATCGCTGACCTTGAAATGCTGCACGATTGCATCAAATCGATACGCGGCACGGCGAAATCCTTGGCACTCGTTCCAACGATGGGCGCGCTCCATGACGGGCATATGGCCCTGGTTGATGAGGCTAAGCGCCGCGCTGACAGAGTGATCGTGTCGATTTTCGTCAATCCAACCCAATTCGGACCAAATGAGGATTTCAGCTCCTATCCGCGCCGCACGGAGGCGGATACGGCCAAACTGGAGGCAGCAGGTGTTGATCTGCTGTGGTTGCCCGATGTTGGCACAATGTATCCCAAAGGCCATGCGACAAATGTTGCGGTTGTCGGGCTGAGCGACCGGCTTTGCGGCGCTGCCCGCCCCGGTCATTTCGATGGCGTTGCGACAGTCGTTACGAAATTATTCGCCCAAATCGGGCCAGACATCGCTATTTTTGGCGAAAAAGACTGGCAACAACTGGCGATCATCCGTCGGCTGGTGATAGATTTGAACCTGCCAGTTTCAATTGCCGGTGTTGCGATCCAGCGCGAGGATGATGGTTTGGCCCTGTCGTCGCGCAATGCCTATCTGTCGCCTGACGAGCGTTTGGCCGCCGTTGCATTGCCCCGTGCCCTTGGTGCCGCTGTTAAAGCGATTATGGCTGGAAAGCCCGTCGAAGAGACACTCAACCAGACCGCAGAACATATGCAAAATGCTGGGTTCGACAAGGTTGATTATGTTGCTTTTGTTGATGCCACGACGCTGGAACCGCTGACGATGCTTGACCGCGAGGCCCGTTTATTGGCCGCCGCCAGAATCGGGAAAACCCGGCTGATTGACAATCTTGCCGTACTTCCTGGATGAGCCGGATCATTTTCTTCAACCTGCGTTAACCATTTGTTTAAACCATTTCGGTGACAACTCCCATTGACACAGGGTCAAACAGGGGGCCGATCATGGCAAGTAGTTTTCATAGCGCACGTTTCCTTATTGAAAGCCGGTTGGCCGATGCCGCCCGCGGCGATGAAAAAGCCTATTTCGATTTGGGCATCGCATATTCATCGGGCAGCGGAGGTGTTGAGGTCGATCTGATCCAGGCGCATAAATGGTTCAATCTGGCGGCTGTATCTGGCAACGAACATAGTCAGGAATGCCGCGCTGAAATTGCCGATGAAATGACAGCACGTGAAATCGCTGAAGCCCAACGCCAAGCCCGGGCATGGCTGATGGAAACTACCCGCCGCGCTGCTTAACCGCCCTTCTTGAACGGTGACATCTCACCCAGAAATGCGATGTCCCGCTCTACTGCACGCCGTTCGCGCACCAGAAAATCGGCGATGGCAGACCGAAAGCCGGGGTCGGCAATATAATGGGCTGACCATGTCGGCACTGCAACATAGCCCCGAGCCAATTTATGCTCTCCTTGCGCACCTGCTTCCACGCGTGAAAGCCCCAAGGCGATGGCCGCCTCGATCGCTTGGTAGTAGCTCAGCTCAAAATGGAGAAAAGGCACCTCGTGCGCACAGCCCCAATAGCGGCCATACAGCGCATCCTTGCCGATGAAATTCAATGCGCCTGCAATGGGTACCCCGCCCCGCTCTGCCATGAACAGCAAAAGCCGATCGGCCATTGCTTCGCCAACCAATGAGAAGAACCGCCGCGTAAGGTAGGGCCTGCCCCATTTGCGGGCCCCGGTATCCTGATAGAAATGCCAAAAGGCATCCCAATGCGATTCTTTGATTTCGGGGCCGGTCAGCGACCGAATGGTCAACCCAGCCTGCGCCGCCACTCGTTCTTTGCGGATCGCTTTGCGTTTGCGCGATGAAAGCGCCGCCAGAAAATCCTCAAAACAGCCATAGCCACTGTTGAACCAATGATATTGCAACCCTTCGCGGATGAGCCAGCCCGCGTCGCGGAAAATATCCAGTTGTGACGCCTCGACAAAGGTTGCGTGCGCCGAAGACAGGCCGTTACGGTCAACCACTGCCTCAACGCCGGCGAGCAATTGGCGGGCCACAACCGGATCACCTGATAGAATGCGTGCGCCTGGCACCGGGGTAAACGGCACGGCAATCTGGACCTTTGGATAGTAATTTCCGCCGGCCCGCATCCACGCATCGGCCCAGCTATGATCGAACACATACTCGCCCTGACTGTGGCTTTTTATATAGGCGGGCAATGCCCCGGCAAGCTGCCCCTGCGTGTCGTCAATCAGGATCGGTACCGGTTGCCAGCCGGTTTGCGGACTTACGCTGCCCGATTGTTCGAGCGCCGACAAAAAGGCATGCGATAGGAACGGATCCTGTTCACCGGCAATATGATCCCATTCATCCGGGAGGATTTCGGCCACGCCGCCGCCGACGCGTGCCGCGAAACTATCGGAGGTCGGCGTTTGCGCCGTCATGGCCCGACCGGGTCTGGCCGTTCAAAGATAATTTCATCGGCTGCTGTTGCGGCGGTGCGTTCCTGATCTGCGGTTCTGACCGTCCACGTCAGGACCGGCAGGCCACGGCGGCGTTGTCGGCTAGCGAACGGCGAAGGCAGATCGCGGATATCATAGGCCAGAAAGTCCGGCTTGGCGCGCCACAGCGACACCGCTCTTGCGCTACCGCCACGTAAGCGGTGGGTCCATTTTGTCGCCCCCCGCTCGGTGATAACCAGCCCGCGAACAACGTGCGGTGCATTATCCTTAAACCATTGCCCCACACGCGGGTTGAAGGACATGACTGCCGCTGTCCCGAGATACCCTTCAAGAGCACGGCGCACCGCAAGACACACCGGCCCGACCGGCCCGTCGTCACTCTTGATTTCGATGAGCAGCGCAACCTTTCCAGCAACAAGGGTGATCAGATGCGACAATGTTGGAATAGTCTGGGATGTGCCGGCCAGCTTGATTTTGACAAGCTCGTCACTCGTCCTGTTCAGAACCAACCCGTGCTCGTCTGTCAGCCGATCAAGACTGTCATCGTGAAAGACCATAGCCGCACCATCGCGTGCCAGTTGAATATCCAGCTCAATACCAAAATTGCCGTTGATAGCCGCATTGAACGCACCCATGCTATTTTCGATCAGGCCCCCGCCGTGCAATCCCCGGTGAGCATAAGGCCGCTGCATCAAGGGCGCGACACGCCCCGCGTCCGGCGCGGGTGACAATATGGCGTCAAACAGGGCGAATGGCGACAATAGCATCAACCTCAACCGCTGCTCCAAGGGGAAGCGCGGGCACACCCACGGCTGCGCGCGCATGCTTGCCCGCGTCACCAAAGACTTCGGCCATCAATTCGGATGCGCCATTGGCCACCTTTGGCTGATCGGTGAACCGAGCGTCAGAATTGATGAAAACGTTAAGTTTCACAACCCGCTCCACGCGGTCGAGGGACCCGAGCGCCGCTTTTATCTGGGCCAGCAACATCAAACCGCACGCCCGCGCCGCTGCTTGGCCATAGGCGATATTACGGTCATCACCCAAACGGCCGACCATCACCTGTCCGTTGTCGAACGGCAATTGACCTGAGACATAAAGCATCCCGCCCGCCTCGACGGTCGGCACATAGGCCGCGACCGGCGCAGCAGCGATGGGAAGTGAAATGCCAAGCCGTGCCAACGTGGCTTCCGCTGATGCCGTCGCAGCTATTTTCGGTGCAGCATTGGGATCGATCATTTTCAGCGATTTTGGTTCAGGCGGCATCTGCGATAACTCCATTAAATCGGTCCAAAATCCAGTGCGTCGCGCTTGGCCAATCGTCAATCCGGGCATGGGCGACGGCAGGCGTTTCGATCTGAATAGCCACCCGCGGTTCGCCAACCATATGCAACCGCAAAACATCGGGAGCGGACTTGGCAACCGACGTATGTTGATGGGCAAGATCGTCGACGAACACGGCAACGCTTGGTCGATATTTGGCGATGATGTCGGCCATCAATTCGCCCTTCCCGCCTTGATTTGTATAAACCGGCACATCGATGCCAACCGCGCGCAATTGGGCGGCGCGCGCATCGCGCACATCGTCGGTCAGATTGGTCAGCACCACGATATCGGCATGTTCGGCAATCTTGTTGATCGCTTCAACCGCGCCGCTGATCGGTTTTTGCCGGTGCATTTCGGTTTCAAAAAAGCCCTTGAGAAATGGCCAAATCCGTTCCTGTTCAACCTTATTTCCGGTCAGCTTGTGCCGCATCGCGTTAAGATAACCGCCGGTTTCTTCATTGAACAGGATATCGATGTTGAAATGGACATCATGTGCCTCGTCAAGCCACTGGGCGAACGGCACCACCATATGCAACAACACTTCGTCACAGTCAGAAATCAACAACGGGCGACTCATAGGGTCAAACTTTCACGAACGGCGACAAGATGGTCAGGCGTTACATTGATCGCCGCCGCGCACGCAATCAAATCTGGCTGATGCGCCTCAAGAAAAGCGATAACGGCATCAAGCAAGGCTGGATCATCAAGCCGGGCTCGTAAATCCTGCGGATCAAGCCCGGTTAGCGCCAGCAACCTTTGCGCGCGCGCTTCGTCTGCCAATATCCAGCCAAGCGCCGACAATGCCAACGCTGCGGCCGCATCTCTATTTGTTTCCGGCGCGTGCATCGCTTATGGCCTAACGACAATCATAGGGGTTATGCCGTGGCAAAAAGGGTGCTCGTTGTCGAGGACAACGAACTTAATCTGAAACTTTTTTGCGACCTGTTGCGCGCGCATGATTATGAAGCCGAAGGCGTGCGCGATGCGCGTGAGGCGATCAGCCGCGCACAGGCGCTGATGCCCGATCTGGTGGTGATGGATATTCAGATGCCGCACATATCAGGGCTGGAGTTGATCGAGGCGATCCGCCGTGACGTGATGTTGCGTCGAACGCCGGTCATGGCGGTGACGGCCTATGCTGGCAAAGGCGATGAAGAACGGATCAGGGACGCGGGCGCAGACGCCTATGTGTCCAAACCGATCACCCTGATGAAATTCATGGAAAGCATTACGGCGCTATCGGCATTGGCCGACAGCCGGAAGCTTACTTGATCTTCGCTTCTTTGAAATCGACATGCTTGCGCACGACGGGATCATATTTGCGAAACGACATCTTTTCCGTCTGCGTGCGCGGATTTTTCTTCGTAACGTAATAGAATCCGGTGTCAGCCGAACTGACGAGCTTGATCTTTACGGTGGTCGGCTTTGCCATGACCCTGAAACCTTTTTGCTATGACTGGATTCGCACCGAAGCGCGGAAAGCGGGGGCATTGCGATAGGACGGGGTGATTGTCAAGCCGAACGGGGTTTTGGGGTGGGTTAGGGTTGGATTTTGTGAGATGGGGGAAATTCCATTCAAGCAGCTTCGGACTGCGGAAGGCCGAGTAAACGCTATTTTGCACGGCGGGGACGCGCGAGTGTGAAGTCAGTCAAAAAAGTGCCGTTCTTCAGCAATCTGCCCGCCGCGCACCGTGTAGAGGGCAATTTCGGTAAAGGGCTGGCGACCGCCGCTCGCAGGATCGACGATCACCAGATCGAGAAACAGCGCAAACTGGTCGCCGGTGATGAAGGGGCCGTCGATGCCGATTTCGTCGATCTTTGCAGCGCCAAACCGGGCGTTGCATTTGGTCCGTGCGGCATCGATGCCTGACACCGTGGCTTGCCCCGCAGGCTCGACACTGGTGACGTCCGCTGCCCAATAGCGATTGCCCGCCGCTTCAAACTGGCCCGCACGCAGCATATCTGTGAAATCACGGGCAATATCTTCGATGGATGCCATAACGGCCTCCCGGAACGGGGAAGATCGGAATGCGGCAGGCGGCAAAGGGATGGGATGCCGCCTGCCTGATCCGAAACGGGCGCTTACTTCAGAACCAATTCCTGATATTCGGTTGAGCCTATTAGCTCGCGCATCGCGCCGCGCACGCCATTGGCGGTGGCCTGCTTGCGATTGTCGAGCGCCATCATGGCATTGACCTTTTTGCCGAAAGCCTCTTGCTGCGCGGTCGTCTGATAATCCTTGTATTCGACGATCAGGACAAGGTCAGCTTCGCCCTGACGCGGATTGTTGGTGGACAGGACGTGATATTCGAGAACGATCCCTTCGGCCTTGGCCAGTTCCTGATTTTTCTTCCAGGTCGTCGCCAGATAATCCATGTAGTTTTCGAACTGGCCGGGCAGAACGTTGATCCGGCTGGCTTCCCACACGGTGCCAGGCTTGTAGTTGGATTCTTGCGCCATGGCCGGGGTCGCCAATGTCGCAACGATCAGCGCTGCACCAACGAATAGTGATTTAATCATTTTCATCGTCTCTCTCCATTCATTTGTCACCTCACCATGAGGCGGGTTTCGAAAGGCAGGCACAGCTTTCCCGCCTATAAAGCCGGGGTTTCCCAACCAGTGCAAAAGCGTCAAAAATGTCTGCGATCCTTGCCCCGGATAATGCGGTGACGCTCCGCCAAGCGTCAATCCGCGCTATCGTCAAAAAAACGTCAAAAAAGCGTCAGTCTATGGCGTTGGGAAGATTATTGGGCGGCGGCAGCAGATCGGGCCAGCCATATTTGTCCCACGCTGCCGCCATGCCGATGCGCTGGGCAAAGGGGATGAATTCGGGGTGCTGCCATATTTGCCGGATCGGATCGATATTGGTCCAGATCGAAATCAGGCACGCCATGTTCGACGGCGAGATGCGTTCTCCCAATGTCTTATACAGCATCTCGGTATAGCCCATGAACACCGTCGGCAAGGCGATGGCATGATCACCGTTGTCGTGCATCGTCAGGTGGAGATAGTCGAGCGTGCGGCAATATGCCTCGCGGTCCTCCGTCTTGCCGCTGCAAACACCCTTGGCCGCAACCAGCCAATAAGCATCCATCACCTCGGGCGTCATCGGCGTCGTGCCCGCAGGCGGAAAGATGGACTTGTTCACGAGCAGGCGGGTCTGCATATATTGTTCGACGGCTAGGTCGTGTTGCCCCGTGGCCGCCGTGGCGACCGCCAGATAGATCGACGGAAAGCCGAGATCGACCGAGCGTTGAGAATCCGCAATCGCGGCGGCGATGTCACCACGATTGAAACGCCCAGTGCCGCGCAGCATGTACTTTCGACCATCAATCGGATCTTGCGCCAGTGCCTCTTCGATATAGTGCATACCCGCCTCGGTCCGCCCGCAGAACATCAGGTAGGAACCCAGACGCATTGCGACTTGCGGGTTGTTCGGCTCCATTTCGTAGCCTTTGAACGCAAGGTCGATGGCGCCGACAAAATCATTCTGGATCAGCTGGTGCAGGCCCAGCAGCGAATAGGCCTGCCCCAAGTCCGGCTTGATGGCGAGCGCGCGCTCGACACACGCCGCCATCATCGCCGATTCAGCCGGACGGTCGAGGCAGGCGGTATAAATCGCAATCAGTTGATGCAGTTCGGCGAGCAGAAGCCATGCTTCCGCAAAATCAGGGTCGAGCGACACCGTTTCGTCAAGCAGGGTCACCGCTGTGTCAAGGGAGCCATCGCCAAACAGCCGGAAACTAAGCGAGCGGCCTTGCAGGTAAAGGTCATATGCCTCTTTGCTATAAGTCATCTGGCGCACCTGCGGCGCGGGCATGGTGAGATTGAGTGCTTCAGCAAGAGCGTTGGTGACCGCTTGCGCGACATTTTCCTGCAATTGGAAAATCGCATCAAGCGTGCCGTCGTAGCGACCGCCCCATAGCTCGAACCCTGTCGCGCCGTCGATCAGGTGGACATGAACGCGAACTTGATCGCCCTGCCGCTGAACCGAACCCTCGATCAGATGCGTGACGCGCAATGCGTCAGCAATCTGCGGGATCGCGAGCTCTGTGTCCCTGAAATGGAACGACGAGGTCCGCCCGACGACGAGCAATTGAGGCACCTGGCCAAGAGCAGTGATCAACTCATCTACAATGCCGTCGGTAAAATAGCTTTGCCCCTCTTTGGCACCAATCGACTGAAACGGAAGCACCGCGATGCGGGTTTTGTAATCGAGCCTCAACGGCGCAGTGAATCTCCGGGCATCGGGATCGCGCGCTGACCAAGCCGCAAGCAACCGGGCATGCGCGCTCATGTCCCCTGTCTCACCCAGCGTGGCGAGCCTTTGCTCAATCGCAATACCAATACGTTTCTCGGCATCGCTACGACACCGTGCGAGCCAGCGATTAAACGCATCGCCGAAGTCTATCCCGTCGAGAATCGACTGCGTGCCGATAGCGTTCAACAGCTTGGTCGCTCTCACGTGATCACCCTGCTCCAGCGCACCTTCAAGCTCGCCGAAATCGGTCTGGATCAGGCCCGGATTAAGTGCGACGGTGCTTCGCGTGATATCAAGGATATCCGCGCCCAGTGGCGCCAACAGCTTTCCAAGATCGAGCAGACATTGTCGCAAACTGGCTTTGGCATGGGCTTCGAAGCGACCCGGCCATAACAGCTTGCTAAGAATGTCGCGGTCGATCGGTCGCCCGGCTTGCGCGCAAAGCATCGCCAGAACGACCCGCGCACGCCGGTTGGCAATCGCAATCTCGCTGCCATCGGGTCGTCTAAATTGGAAACTGCCGAACAAAGAAGCATGGCATGCGACCTCACTTGCCTCCCGTTGCGCTAAGCTATTCATCCACAGTTCCCCCGAACGGCCCATAGTCGTTTAGCGCAGTTAGAATTTGTAACAAATGTAAAGTTTTGCAGCCATCTTTAAGGCGGCCTTAAAACGACGTGAGATGCGTTTCGCCGCAAAAACACCCATCACAACTAGGGTCAGGACCTATTAAATTCACGTCCGTGACCGTGCCAGATTCGCCCCGTTAAGCGGCTGTTATCCTATTGCGACGATAATTCGGCCATGATCCCGATGAAACACAGCAGTATTTTCCGTAACCGCTGGTTTGCCGTGCTGTGGGCGGTTGGGATCATCTGGTTTGCGCTTGATTTCACCAGCCCTGATGACAGCGCGCCCCCGCCTGACGTTCAAATGGCCCCCGGAATTCAGGCGATTTCGGGCGACAACACGCAGAACATCAAAGACAATACAGCCGAAGTCCGCGCGATGTTGGATGAACTGCACAAGCAAGAATAGGATCGTTCATGATTCGGTAACCATAACGGCGCATTGTCCCATTCACATAGCGGGGACAGGGCCATGGGTATCAATCAGGACGCATTGTTGACCATCAAAGCACAGCTTTGCGACGGGATCGATCAGATCGCGGGCGACCTATCCCATGTTCCGGCGGCCCGACTGGTCCAGCAAGTCGACGACATCCGCCGCACCGCCCGCACCTATGGGTTTGCGGTGGTGGCCGACCTTGCCCATGCGCTGGAAAGTGCGATGGCGCGGTCCTCCGGTGCGATCACCATCTTGCCCTATCTGGATGCGATGCGCGACGCCACCGGTTGCGAAAGTGCCGATCCGGCGATTGCCAACGCCTATCTGGCGTCGGTCAGCCAGCGCCTGCACGGATAGCAGCCCAGCCAATGGAGGCGTTGCTGCCCGCCTTTATTGCCGTCCTGCTCGCCGAATGCGACGGGAAAGTGCAGCGGAATACCGACGCGCTGGCGCTCCATTTCAAACAAGCGCGGGTCATTCTGGCCGCGCTGTTCACATCGACCCTAGCCAACCTTGTCTTCGCGGCGATTGCGGGTGCACTAGTCGCCCCGCTCATCACCTATCAGGCACGGACGTTACTGCTGGGCCTCGCCCTAGTGATAACCGGTGTAACCATGATTGGCGTGAGTCAGTCGGCAAAACGGCCCGTTGGCAACAACAACTACATGTCCAGTCTCTGGCGTTTTGCGCGCGTCCAGTTTGGCGACAATAGCCAGTTTCTGGTCTTTGCCATTGCCGCCCGCAGCGATCAACCGGTGTTGGCGGGTATGGGCGGTTTGGCCGCAACTCTTGCCGCAGCCCTCCCCCCATTGCTGTTACCGGGAGCATGGCGAACTGCGCTGCCAATGGCGATCATCCGGCGGTTTATCAGCGGTGGGTTCATTCTGTTCGGCCTGTGGGTTGCCCTTGGCGCACTGCGGCTGATCTAATCCATCGATCACACATATCGGGATAAGTGACGGGCATTTGGACGGCGCTAGGTGTATCAAAACCACACTCTCTCAAGATGGATTTGACCGATGACAAACCGCACCAATGCCGACGCTTTGAACGCCGTCCTTGCCGACAGCTTCGCACTCTATCTCAAAACCAAGAATTTCCACTGGCACGTTTCCGGCCCGCATTTCCGGGATTATCACCTGCTGCTTGACGATCAGGCGAGCCAGATCCTCGCCACCACCGATGTGATCGCAGAGCGCGTCCGCAAAACCGGCGGCACAACGCTCCGCTCGATCGGCGACATCGCCCGCCGCCAGCGGATCAAGGATAATGACGCAGAGACGGTGAGCGCGGCTGACATGCTGGCCGAACTGCGCGCTGACAATCTGGCCCTCGTCGCGTCGCTCAAAGAGTTGAAAGATCTTGTCGACGCCGCCAAGGACAATGCAACCAGCGGTGTCGTCGACACTTGGACGGATGAGGCCGAACAGCGGGCCTGGTTTCTGGCAGAAGCGGGGAAAACTTGATTTTGCAGCGGTTGCGCGCTACTATGTCGACATGAACATTCAACACCCCGTCAAGCCAGACAAGTTCAAGGCCTACCGCGCGCGCAAGAAGGCGTCGGGACTGCGCGAAGTGCGGATGTGGGTGCCCGATGTGAATAACCCGGAATTTCTTGCAAAACTGGCCGAAGATATGGAAACCACTTCAGCACAGGAAGATGAGCAAGACGTTATGGTCTTTATCGAAATGGCATCGACAGACTTGTGGGATTGAACCCTTTACAACGCGGTGATGTGCTAAAGGTCGTAATTCCCGGCGAATATGGCAAGCCAAGGCCCGCCGTCATACTCCAAACCCGAATGCTGCATGACATACCAAGTTTAATCGTTGTCCCCTGCACTTCGGAACTGGTGGACGGCTGCATTTATCGGCCTGATATACCGCATGACGAACAGACCGGACTGTTGCTGCCGACACAAGCCATGGCCGACAAACTGGTTGCGGTATCAAAGCGGCGGATTCGGGAAGTGATCGGCCATGTCAGCCCCGAGACGCTCGATGACGTAGAGCGGGCTGTGCATTTTGTGATCGGGACGTTTGACTAACAGGAATCGATGCAGACTTAAAAAGGGTTTTTGCCGATCAAAGGCTTCTGTCTAGTTTGGTTGCAGATTTCAGTTCGTTCAGTATGAGCCAAAGTGTGTCGTTTATATCAAACTTAGATTTGTTAGCGGCATGACGGGCGACGGACGCTGCTTCATGGTCTCCATATTCCTTGAGTTCTTTTACAGAATCTCTGTGGATATTCTGAACACCAATATCCTTGAGGGCGCGTTCGATCTTCACGGAAATCGTGTCTGGGAATATGAGTTCAACTTCCCAACCGAGCGCACGCAGTTCGATCCAATCGTCATCATCAAGCTTCAATAGCGCATTATATTTTCCTGACAGTTTGCGAAATCGATCAATGCACTCACGCCGACGATCAAGGAGTTGAAGGCGCAATTCCTGACGTTTCAGCTTGAGCTGGTTGCATGCAACCCAAGTGGCCGAAAAAACCGCCAAAATACCTGCCAACGCTTCCCAAGAAAATTCAGACCAGTAAATGGTGCCCACTAAGCACGAACCTCTTCCACAACCCCCACCGAATTCATCCGCAGTGCCTTCAAGACTGTCTCGACAATCGCTGCGGCGTCAAGGCCGGCGTCGGCATATTGCTTGGCGGGGCTGTCATGTTCCTGAAACACATCGGGCAGGCGCAAAGTGCGCAGTTTAAGGCCCGCGTCGATCAGGCCCTCATCGCTCGCCATCGTCAGTATGTGCGCGCCAAAGCCGCCGATGCTGGCTTCCTCCACCGTGACTGCAACCTCATGGGTGGTGAGCAGTTTGCGGATCAGCGCGACGTCGAGCGGCTTGGCAAAGCGCAAATCAGCGACCGTGGTGGACAGGCCCTTGGCCTCCAGCTGGTCCGCCGCCTTCATCGCTTCTTCAAGCCTTGTGCCGAGCGATAATATGGCAACTTTCTTACCGGTGCGGACAATCCGGCCCTTGCCGATTTCCAGCGCGATGGGCACATCTGGCAAGGCGATGCCGGTCCCGTTACCGCGCGGATACCGCAGGGCAATCGGCCCGCTATCGTGGCACGCGGCGGTATAAGTCATATGCACCAGTTCCGCCTCGTCGGCTGGCGCCATCACCACAAAATTGGGCAAAGTGCAGAGATAGGCGAGATCAAACGACCCGGCGTGGGTGCTGCCATCCGCACCGACCAAACCGGCTCGGTCAATCGCAAAGCGGACGGCCAAGTTTTGGATCGCCACATCATGGACCACCTGATCATAGGCGCGCTGGAGGAAGGTTGAATAAATCGCGCAGAAGGGCCGCATGCCCTGCGCTGCCAATCCGGCGGCAAAGGTGACCGCATGTTGTTCGGCGATGCCAACGTCAAACGTCCTGTCGGGATGCGCCTTGGCAAATTTATCAACGCCGGTGCCCGATGGCATAGCCGCCGTAATGGCAACGATGCGCGGATCATTATCAGCGATTTTTGCCAGCGTTTCGCCAAACACATTCTGATAAGCTGGCGGCCCAGGCGGGGACTTGGCCTGAACGCCCGACACCACATCGAATTTCTGGACGCCGTGATATTTGTCCGCCGCTTCCTCGGCATAGCTATAGCCTTTGCCCTTTTGGGTGACGACATGGATCAGGCACGGACCTTCGGCGGCGTCACGGACATTTTCGAGGACGGGGATCAGGTGATCAAGATTATGCCCGTCAATCGGCCCGACATAATAGAAACCAAGCTCTTCAAACAATGTCCCCCCCATGGCCATGCCGCGTGCAAATTCATCGGTTTTCCGTGCGGCGATATGGAGCGGTTCGGGCAGTTTGCGCGACAGCCTTTTGGCCAGATCGCGCAGTTCAAGGAAAGGCCGCGATGATACGATCCGCGCCAGATAGGCCGAAAGTCCGCCCACCGGCGGCGCAATCGACATATCATTGTCATTCAGGATCACGATCAGCCGGTTTCCGGCCTGTTCGGCATTGTTCATCGCCTCATAAGCCATGCCCGCCGACATTGCGCCGTCACCGATCACCGCAATACCGCGCCCCGGCTTCCCAGCGAGTTTATTGGCGACGGCAAAGCCCAGAGCCGCGCTGATCGACGTCGACGAATGCGCCGCGCCGAACGGATCATATTCGCTTTCGCTGCGTTTGGTAAAGCCGGAAAGCCCGCCGCCGGTGCGCAACGTGCGGATCCGGTCCCGCCTGCCGGTAATCACTTTATGGGGGTAACATTGGTGGCCGACATCCCAGACCAAACGGTCATCGGGTGTGTTGAACACATAATGGATCGCCGTCGTCAGTTCGACCACGCCAAGCCCCGCGCCCAGATGCCCGCCGGTAACCGAAACCGCCGAAATAACCTCGCGGCGCAATTCATCGGCAAACTGGCGGAGCTGTTCGGGTTTGAGTTTGCGGAGGTCGGCCGGAAAGCTAACCGTATCAAGCAAGGGCGTATCGGGAAGGTCTGACATAGGGGTCGTTTACGGCCTAATGCGATCAATCACAATCCGCGCAGGTGCCGCGGACCTCTATCACCGGGCGAACGGGCGTAAATCCGGCCTTTATCGCCGCTTCACGGACGCCGGTTGACACGCTGTCATTGTCAATATGGGTTGTTGTGCCGCAGCTATCGCACACCAGAAAGATGCAATCGTGCAGACAATCGGGATGCGCGTTGGCGATATAGGCATTGGCGCTTTCCACCCGCATGGCGACATTGGCACCGACAAACAGGTCAAGGATGCGGTAGACACTGTTGGCGGCAACCCGGCGGCCCCGCGCCTTTGATACGGCCTCCGCAATGTCATAGGCTGAGGCTGGTTTATCAAAACTGGCCAGCGCGGCAAAGATGCTGGCCCGCATATCCGTCCATTGTTCGCCCGATTTTTGCAATGCAGCCTGCGCCGCGCCAGTCAACGACTCTCCTTCATGCATATGGTGTTGATGTGTGGCCATTGTGGGAAACTAGGCTCCCCGGGTCGCGGGCGCAAGGCTTTGGAGATTTTGGTGCTGCGGGATCAGCGGGAGAGTATCAGCGGGAGAATAGCGGTTGACGGCCCGCCGCAAACAGAACAGCCTCTCCCAATGTCGCGTGAGGGCATTGTGATGCGAGTCTGTGTTGGTCTGAATATCCTGTGCCGCCCCCACGCTTGGTTGGGCCTGTTATGATCGGGCGCGCGCTCACCGCAATGCTCCTTGCTGGCGGGCTTGTGCTGGTTGGGTGCGCTGCGCCAACCTCCTATGCTGGCATATTCCTTGTTCCCGGAGCCGCCGATCCTGAATTGCAGAACCTCGCGCAGATAGCGCGTTCTGGGGATAAGCAGGCGCAACTGGAACTGGGTATTAGGTTTGAGGAAGGCGTTGGTGTTGCCGTTGATTTGAAGCGAGCTGAAAGATTCTATCGGATGGCTGCTTCGAATAGCGCCAAAATGGCATACGTTTACTCGCCACCAACCAGTAAAAACGATCAAGGGAGAATCATACTTATTAAATCCAGCAACAATTCATATGGCTTAGAGACTGAAAAACGTAGACTTGAAGAACTTAAATTGAGATCTTCTAGATGAGTTACAATTTAATTTGGCAAATCCCTAATAATTGGAAAATAAGATCAATTTTGATATTTATTAAGATCATGATTATTTTTTTATCAATTCAATTAATTTCGTGCAAAAACAATTTTAGAGAAAACTATCCCGACTCTACCAAGAGTAATTTTACAAATATTGATATCAATGAATGGAAATGCATAATAAATAATAGCAAGCAATTAAATAAACCCGTTGCAGTCGATGTCATGATTGGTCGCGAAGGCTCAATTGGCGTTCTAAATAATAGTTCGAGTGATGATGAATTATTTTTCCAAATGATATTTTCAGATTTATCAATCTCGCAACTGTTGTATAAGTTTAATGCAAAAAATAGGTCAAATTTGGCTAAGGTTAGCAAGCCAGCTACATTCGATTTTATAGGATTTCGTACTCGAAATGGTGCTTGTGGTATTAGCTCTCCTTATAATGAAATTTTATTTGTAGAGAAAATTATTTCATTCGACTGAAGATAGGATAGAATATGCCTGGAGTTGTTGGAATTACGGTGGGAATTACGGTGACACGTGCGATATACCCCAGCAGTGTCGTTCGTTGGCATAACTTTGTGTAACCTTTGGGAATTTCTGGGACACCGGAATTTCGGGAACGCAATATCAATTAGTCATTCGATTCCGGTCGCCTATCCCGCATCGGGTTAAGGTAACATTTTACTTTACCCCCATTTAGCTCCCTCCACTTCACTGTAGGAGATTAAATCGCCGTGTGGCTATGCAGGAACCTATTTGGCACCTCTGGTAGCTAAAAGCGATCCAACATAGCCTGGCGGGCTTCTACGGGCTGATATGGGGCAATGCAGTGGGCGAGGGCCTGACCCCATCGAACGCAACGTCGAACGCTTCGTCCAATGCCCCCTTCAAACGCTGGCGTCTAGGCAACCGCCCGCCGATTGAGATCATGGCCAAGCGCCAGAATGAGCACGCCAACTATGGTATAAACCGTCTCGCTGCCGTCGTGCGGGAATGTCATCGCCCCGGCCATGACGCCAAGGCCGAGCGAGCCGATCCACGCCGGCATCGCATATCCGTGATGCATCACCCCCTGCCCCAGCGCCACCGCACCGAGCAGAATGGCAATAACCAGGCCGATTTCATGGACCAAGGGATGGAGAAACATGCCGCCAGCTGACGCCAGAAACGCCACGAACACCGCCGTTGCCAGGCAATGCGCAAGACAAAGGCCCGACAGGCCAATCGCCCACCGATCCAATTTCCCGCCGCGCAACACCATTTCAACCACGAGATTCTCCCTGTGGGGGTGCTATGCCACGATTCGAGTGAGGTTACAATATATCATTTGATTATTTCGAGAGCGGCATTTTTTTTGGTTTCGGGGATAGGGGCTATTGTCTCAGTTTGGAATGACGATGAATTACGGTGATGTTGTGGCTGCTGTCATGCTGCGCTGCCCATCATTGCACCGCGTATCGGCGACACCGCGCCTTTGCTGTCGATGGATAGTAATTCGGACTCATTTGCTCCGCCGCGCAATCGGGTTAGCCAATCATCGGGATCATATTCGACACCGACCGGGTTTTTTTCCATCTGGCCGTTGTGGAAATAGGCGGCGGCCTCAGCTTTGGTCGGAAAAGCATCGATGGTGAATTCCATCTGGTTGCCATCGGGATCAGCATAATAAAGCGATGCGCTCATCCCGTGGTGAACCGCCCAATAGGGTGCGATCCCCTTTGCTTTCAGTTCGGCATAGTTTTCCAGCAGGTCGGCCAGCGAGCCATATTCCCACGCAACATGATCAACGCCGATTGCGCCGCGATCATCCTTGTCGTGCTCGTCTGGGCGGATCACCCCCAGATCGGCAAAGGCAAAGCGGTGATGCTCCTCATCGAACGTCAGGAATGCAAGCGCTGGATTCTTATACTGAATGCGCGCGCCGAACACCGTGGCATACCACGCCAGCATCTCTTCAAAGCGCCGGGTGCGGTAAACAACATGGACGAGGTTTGATGGGGCTATGGGCATTTCATTTCTCCTGAATTCCGGTGGAATTCCGTGGGGCAACTGCAAAGACCGGGACTAAACACCTAGTATTGTGTCGCCGGAATTCCTACCAAGTAACAAGCTTCAGAACATGGTTTCGAAAAGCAGATCGAAGCCTCCCTTGGAACCCGCCAGACCCATAAGCGCACATCCTGACCACACGACCAAGTTGCTCATCGTCGATAGTCAGCAAATTTTCGGCGGTAATGCGGCTCTGAAGCTCATGGAGCAACGTTTGATACCCGCCCTGACCTTTAATCGCTTTGTCTATTTCCGATCTTTCATTAGCGGTTAGTTTAAAGGTCACGTTGCCCATTTCGATCTCCCTAAACCTCTCCTTCAGCGAGAACCATCCCGTCAGCGTATAGGCGACGATTGTCGGAATTGAACTCATATTTGACGTCACATAGTAAGCCATGAAGGTCTACCAGCTTAAATGCAGTAGGACGATATTCCGACATGATAGAGTTGGGCACTGGCACGCGTTGGATAGCAAATGCTAGAAGCAAATGCCGAGCGTCTTGAACCACTTTGAAATCGTCCGATGGAGAGAGGTAAAATGAGCGCATAGTAGTCATTGCACTGCCTTCACCATAAATTTTGCATTCAAGGTAAGTTGGCCGATCATCGGCGTCATACAAAATTATATCGGGATAGCCGGTTGACCTAAGTCGTCCTCCTTTGGAAACAGGTCGTTCCGCACGAAGCCCTTGCTTTATCGCTGCCGCAATAACGAACGGTTCGATATCATTGCCGACCTCATTAGGTCGATTTCGAATAATTGGCGCCCCCCGGACCGCTTCCGCACAGCCTTGGGCTGCCGCAATCAATTTATCTATCAACGTCTTGTCTTGCTCATTTTTGGTATCGATGGGCAAAACGCTTCTGTCAGACATAGCCTTCACCACAACGGGGAAAGGTAAATTTCGGATAGGCTTTAGGAATTGCGCAAGAACGTCTTCTAAATTTTCAATACGATCCTTGTCAGTCACATTCGTCTCAATATCACTATTCGATTGGTGTTGGTCCCGCCGCTGTTGTTAGAAACACCCCAGCAATTGGCAGTCTTTGTAAACTCTTGTTGGTTTACCATTACACCCAATCTCTGGAAGGGCAAACCTTCTGCAGCACTCCATACAAGCCGTTCCAACAGCAATTTACCGCGCCTAACTTCACCTACCTCAAAAGCAATATTGCCGCCTGAGCGGACAATCCGAGCCTGCTCTATCAACACGCTTCTGACCATATCGGTCCATGCCGATTCCGTTTTGTGCATGCCTATTTCAATACTCTTGGCGTCGATTCCTGCGAACCAGCAGCGCAACCAGTTATCATCCGCATATTGAACAATATCGAGAAAAGGTGGCGAAGTGACAACCAGAGCCGCGCTGCCAGTTGGTATTGTAGGAGAAGCGGAAGCAGGCGCAGTCGAAAGACGACCTTCCGGATGCTGCGCCATCGTTCCGTTAGAAAACAGCGTGCGTGATTTCTTCAGAATGATTTTGACGATATCGCGCAGCGGTGGCGATTGGTTTCGTTTAGCATTTATTTTTATTTGTGATTCAACACTTACGGCTTGATTAGGTGGTAAAGTATAAACTGAGAAGAAACCCGGGGAGTGACCCGTTAGCCGATTTATTGCAACCATTCTGATCCAATCCACAACGGGGTCAGGATTTAAAACATTCAACGGGGCGTTTTCTTCAAGCCATTCCTTTAGGACTGTAAGTTGTCGAAGAGTGACAGGGTGATAAAAGGCTAACAAATCTTCCCGCACAGCGACATCTCTATCCCATGGGATCGTCGCGAGCTTAGCAGCAATTGCATTCAACGATGGCGGATTTAGTCTCGGACGAGTTAGCAAAACCGATAGCGGATTAATGTCATTAGCCAGCGGACGTCGACCCATAAGCGCTGCTTGGACAGGTGTCGTGCCACGACCCATAAACGGATCATGCACGCCTTCCCCAACATTTGTCAGCCGTGAAATGAAGAATTCTGGAAGCTGTGGTTTGAAGCAGGCACGATAACTTATTTCATGAATCGAATGCGCTTGCCTTTGACCAGCGGTCCAAAATTCGTTGACCATATAGGGCAGTCCTTCTGCCTCCATTTCAACGGTCTTAGAACCGAATTCAGAAAATTGACGCACTTGCTCTAAAAAATCCAAGTGAGTCGTCGGCTTTCTTTCAACTGGACGTTCGAGAGGAACAGCCTCTTCCGGAAAAAGGCTATCGAAATGTGCTAGTGCACGTGCCGCAACTGGATGAACATTTGGATTATCCAACATGGTCTCTGAATCGCTCATTCCGATATAGAACACAAAGTGAACAAACTTGTCAAGTGAGAGTTAGACGCCATTTCCGTAAACTAACCGCGCTGTTGAATGAGAGCCAGCGTAAAATGAATTTTCTCCCCAGAAATTTGATAAGCTACTTCGCCTTCTCCAACATCAGGGAATTCCGGGGGCACCTGCAATAACCCCTAATTACGAGCTTCATGGCCCTATCGTAACGGTCGATCACCTCTTGACAAGCATTCCATTGTTCACTATATGTTCACAATGATTCAGAACCTCGAAAAATCCGAAATCATGTCGCCGGCAAAGCTAAAGCTAGTGTCTTTGGCCTCCGTCAGGATCCGCATTGTCGACCAGAATGGTGTGATGCCCCTTTACATAGTGTCAACTTTGTCAACTTCCGGGCCTAGGCTGGATGCCGGTGACCGGCTTTATTAAGCATGGCCATTCCGACTGGCAGGAATGAAGCGGGGGCATTATAGCGCCGCACATGCCCACCTCATCCGCCCCCGCCCCCAAACCGAATGCCATCGCCAATTGGTTGCTTGCCGTTGCGGCGCTGGTTTTTGCGATGGTCGTTGTCGGCGGGATCACGCGATTGACCGAATCGGGGCTTTCGATCACCGAATGGAAGCCGATAACCGGCGCGTTGCCGCCGCTCAGTCAAGCGGACTGGCTGGCGGCGTTTGAAAAATATAAGCAGATCCCGGAATATCAGTTGATCAACGCGGGCATGAGCCTGACCGATTTCAAATATATATTCTTCTGGGAATGGGCGCATCGGTTGCTCGGTCGGGTGATCGGGCTGGCCTTTGCTTTGCCGCTCATTTGGTTTGCTGCGCGGCGGGCCATTCCCAAAGGATACGGCATGCGACTGACTGCGTTGCTGGCGCTGGGAGGATTGCAGGGCGCAATAGGCTGGTGGATGGTGGCATCGGGCTTAAGCGCGCGGACCGACGTGAGCCATTACCGGTTGGCAGTCCATCTGCTCACCGCGTTGTTCATTCTGGCTGGATTAGTGTGGACGGCGCTGGACCTTAAGGCGCTGGACCGTGATCCGCTTGCGCGGCCCGCGCGGCTGACCGGCTTTGCCGTGCTCGTGGCGGGCGTGATGTTCATCCAGTTGCTGTTCGGCGCTTATACGGCTGGTCTCAACGCCGGGCATGTCGCCAACACATGGCCGTTGATGAACGATCATTTTGTGCCCGACGGCATCAACTGGTCTGCGGGCATGATCGCGGCATTTGCAGGTGACCCGTTCCTCATCCATTTTGTTCACCGCTGGTGGGCGTGGGTTGTCGTCGCCGCGCTGATCCTGCTGGCGCGTCGGGTGAAGGCGGCGGGCGGGCGCCTTGCATCCATCGCCATCCACAGCGCGTTCGGGGTGCAGATATTGCTCGGCATCGTCACAGTGATGACCGGCGTTAGCCTGACAATTGCTGTCCTGCATCAGGCAGTCGGCGCTTTGGTGGTTGCCAGCACCGCGTGGGGACTGCATGTTATCGGACGTAATTTGGAGACGAGAATATGACCGCACAATCCCCCATTGCATCGCCGTTCGGCATGCGATCAACCGCAGCGCAGGTGATCAATGGCATCGTTATGACGGGCAAGACAGTGCTCGTCACCGGCGGCTATTCCGGGCTTGGGCTTGAAACTGTGCGCGCGATTGCAGGTGCGGGGGCCAAAATGTTTGTCGCCGCGCGCCGACCCGATGCGGCGGCGGCCGACCTTCACGGCGTTGAGGGCGATATCACCATCTTGCAACTTGATCTGTCCAACCCGGCGTCGATTGACGCTTTTGCAGTCGACCTTGCGAAACGGACGGACAGGATCAACATCCTGATCAACAATGCCGCGATCATGGCCTGCCCCTTGGCACGCGACGCCCGCGGTTATGAAAGCCAGTTTGCCACCAACCATCTTGGCCATTTTCAGATGACTGCGCGAATCTGGCCGTTGCTGAAGGCGGGCGGGCCCGGAACCCGCATCGTCGTCCTCTCCTCCATTGGCCACGCGCGCGGCGGTGTTGATCTGGAAGACGTACATTTCGAACGACGCGATTATGAAAAATGGTCGGCTTACGGTCAGGCGAAGTCCGCCAACGCGCAATTTGCAATCCACCTTGATGAACTGGCCAAGGGGCAAGGTATCCGCGCCTATGCCGTCCACCCCGGTGGGATCAAAACGCCGCTGCAACGCCATCTGACGATGGACGAACAGATTGCAATGGGCTGGTATGACAAGGACGGTAATGTGAACCCTTTGTTCAAATCGACCGAGGAAGGTGCGGCGACCAGCGTCTGGTGCGCCGTATCGCCACTACTTGAAGGCGAAGGCGGCGTTTACTGCGAGGATTGCAACATCGCCAAGCTGTGGGAAGACGGCATGGCTCCCTATTCCGGGGTGCGCCCGCACGCTGTTGATCGTGCCAGGGCAGCCGCACTCTGGGCCGCATCCGAAGCGATGACGGGGGTGACGTTCGACGTGTAATTCTTCACGGTAACATTTTACCCGTTAGCAATCACGCCAAAATCCTTGACTTATGGGGGTAAGTTGACCATTGGCCCTTCAACCGCGCTGGCACCTGCTGGCGCGATTCCTTTTTTAACATAAGGTCACGGCGCCCATGAAGGCATTGATGAAGACCACCAAGGCGGCAAAGCCGGCCGAGGTCGAAAAGAAATGGCATCTGATTGATGCTGACGGACTGGTTGTTGGCCGGATGGCCTCAATTATCGCCAATATCCTGCGCGGCAAGCACAAGCCAAGCTTTACCCCGCACGTCGATTGCGGTGACAATGTCATCGTTATCAACGCGGACAAGGTGCGTTTCACCGGCAAGAAGCGCGAACAGAAAGTCTATTACAAGCACACCGGCTATCCCGGCGGCATCAAAGGTGTCACCGCAGCCAAGGTGCTCGACGGACGTTTTCCAGAACGCGTGATAGAAAAAGCCGTTGAACGTATGGTCCCGCGCGGGCCGCTGGGTCGGGATCAGATGCGCAACCTGCGCGTTTTTTCCGGTGCCGAACATACGCATGCCGCGCAGAACCCAGAAGTTCTCGACGTTGGTGCCATGAACCGCAAGAATAAGGTGGGCGCATAATGACCGACAATCGCCAGTCACTCTCCGATCTCGGAAACCTCACTTCTGCCGTTGAGGCAGCGCCTGCTGCTCTCACGCATTCTGATGAAGCCGCAACGCCTGCGATCAAAGCACCGCCGTCTACGCTGGCTATCTTGCGCGAAAAGGAAGTTGATGCACAGGGCCGCGCCTATGCCACTGGCCGCCGCAAAGATGCGGTTGCCCGTGTCTGGTTGAAACCCGGCACCGGCAAGATCACCGTCAATGGCCGCGATCAGGAAGTTTATTTCGCCCGGCCAACGCTGCGCCTTGTTATCAATCAGGTGTTCAGCGTTGCTGACCGCGTCGGTTCTTATGACATTGTCTGCACCGTCAAGGGCGGCGGGCTTTCCGGCCAAGCAGGTGCCGTCCGTCACGGCATCAGCCAGGCTCTGGCAAAGTTTGAACCTTTGCTGCGCGTCGCTGTGAAACGCGAAGGCTTCCTTACCCGCGACAGCCGCACGGTTGAACGCAAGAAATACGGCAAAGCCAAGGCTCGCCGCAGCTTCCAGTTCTCGAAGCGCTAAAGACTCAATATGGGGACATTCCTATTGGGTGTTCCCATATTTAACACAGACGGCCTCGGTGGAAACACAGGGGCCGTTTTTGGTTGCGGATATCAGGCCGCCAGCCTCAGGTCGGCATGGACATGATCCCACCTGACCGACACACGGTCTTTCGCCTCACGTTCGATCAGGCCGTGGGTTATGAGCGTCGCAACATCGCCGTGGACGGACTTGTAGTCCCGCACCAAAGCAACCGAGAGCGCCCGCACGGAACTTGGCCCAAGCTGCCGCAGCGTGCG
>JANNWX010000254.1:0-7134 GCA_031409315.1 Sphingomonadales bacterium
CAATAAGGAATTTGCTGGCGTCCTCAACATCCAGCCAGAACATGAAATACTGACCCTTGCAGATTACCGTTTGCGCTATGCCAGTTACCGGACCGACCCGGATTTGCAGGCACTGCATCAGAATTTCCCTGTCATCCCCAATACCGATGACCATGAAGGGGCAAATGACGGTTGGGAGGGCGGCGCCCAGAATCACCAGAGTGAGGACGGGGATTGGGCGGTGCGCAAGGCCGCAGCGATGCAGGTCTGGCGCGAATGGATGCCGGTGGGAGAAACCCCATGGAAAACCTATGACATTGGCAATCTTGCCACCTATTTCCGAACCGACAGTCGGTTGCTAGCGCGCAGCAAACCTTGGGATTTGGCTGGTCTTTTGGAAGGGCAGGACGTGCCCAAGGCGCTGACCGAATTTAGGGACGGACCTTGGTCTGATCCTGCGGCGACGATGTTCGGCACTGAACAGGAAAGTTGGTTGTCGCACGGCCTTGCAACCTCGGTGCGGGCAAAACGTCTGTGGCAAATTGTGGGAAGCGGAACGGTGATGGGCACAACATATATGCCACCCCAAGCAGCAGGCTGGATTGACGAGCGCGCGTCCGCGCGCAGCCGCGCCTATACAATGAACGGCATCGAAGCGACCAAGGCAGGGCTTCCGTTCAACCTTGACAATTGGGGCGGATATCCCGCCGCACGCGCGCGGATGTTGCGGGCCGCGCAGGTTTCTGGTTCCAACTTGATCGTTGTTTCAGGCGATAGCCACAATGCTTGGGCGAATGATTTGATTGAGGATGGCCGTGCTGCCGGTGTTGAATTCGGCGGGCATAGCGTGTCTTCGCCAGGGTATGAAAGCGCAACGCGGGTTGACCCTGCAACCGTCGCCAAAGCTTTGGTTGGGGCGAGCCCGGAGTTGAAGTGGTGCGACACAGCCAACCGCGGCTATATGCACCTTTCCCTATCCGCTGGATCAGCGACCAATGAATGGGTTTTTATGGATACGGTCAAAACCAAGTCCGTAGCAACCAAGCCGAGCCACAAGATGAGCGTGCGCGCGGGTCGGAGAGTCCTAGGGGCAATTTGATGCGCCGTTTTTTTTGCATTGCGCTAACATTTGCTCTTCTGGGATCGGCAGTGTCAGCACGGTCGGTCTTTGCCCAAACCATCTATGTCAAAACCGGAAAATTGATCGACGTTGTGACAGGCAAGGCGCTGAACAAGAAATGCGTCACAATCGAAGGCGCGCGCATCACGGCGGTCGGCCGCTGCGCCAAACCACCCAAAGGCGCGACGGTAATTGATTGGCGGCGTTACACCGTCTTGCCGGGGCTGATCGATCTGCATACCCATCTGGCCGATACCGGGCAGTCAGCCGACGTCGCCGCGCCGCTCAAAACGTCGCCCGCCGCAACCGCACTTATCGGTGCCAAAAATGCTTTGACGACCCTGCGGGCTGGCTTCACGACGGTCCGTGATGTCGGCACCTACCGCGGGTTGACCGACGTGGCGCTGAAGGAGGCAATCAACAATGGCAGCGTGCCGGGGCCGCGCATGTTCGTTTCCGGCGCTTATATCACGATACCGGGCGGCGGCGGCGAGTTGAACGGCGTCATACTCAATGATCAGCTTCCCAACGACATGCGTTTTGGCGTGTCACGCGATGCGGCAGAAGCGGGTGAGAAAGCCGAATTCCTGTTATCGAGTGGTGCCGATCTATTGAAATTCATTGCAACAGGGGCCGTCCTTGCGATTGGCACGGAACCGGGTGCGGTCGAATTGACCGAGGCGCAAATGCGCGCTGCGGTTTCGGTTGCGGTAAAGCACGGCACTTATGCCACGGCCCATGCGCACGGAGCCGAAGGAATCAAGGCGGCGATCCGCGCCGGGGTTCGTTCGATCGAACATGCCAGCCTGATCGACGATGAAGGCATAGCCATGGCAAATGCCGCAGGCGTATGGCTGGTCATGGATATTTATGACGGCGACTATATTGAAGAGGTCGGCACGCGTGAGGGCTGGCCCGCCGAATATCTGCGCAAAAACCGTGAAACAACCGATGCACAGCGCATCGGGTTTACCAAGGCGGTCAAGGCGGGGGTCAAACTTGGCTATGGCACCGATTCGGGCGTCTATCCCCACGGAATGAACGGGCGGCAATTTGCCTATATGGTGAGGTATGGGATGACACCCATGCAGGCGATCCAGAGCGCCACAATCCGCGCCGCTGAATTGATGAGGAAAGAAAAGGACTTGGGCAGTATCACGCCCGGTCGCTTCGCTGATCTTGTTGCCGTTTCGCGTAATCCATTACAGGATATCACGGCGCTCGAACATGTTGCGGCAATCATCAAGGGTGGTGAAATCGTGCGTTAGAGTGATTTCGAGTTAAATTGGACATTTAACGGCTCGGAAATCACGGTAAAGCAAGAGTTTAGACCCCCATTTTGATTCAATCAATATGGAATAGGGTCTAGTGCCTTCGCTGCGCCTTATTTGGAGGACTTATGGCTGACGGCATCACGCTCCACGATTCATGGAAACAGCCCTTGCTGCCTCTGTTCTCCAGCCCAGAGATGCGGGAATTGCGACAGTTTCTCGTTAATGAGAAAAAGGCAGGAAAAACGATATTTCCAAACAGCAGCAACTGGTTCCGCGCGCTTGATCTGACGTCGCTGGATAGGGTGCGGGTCGTGATCCTGGGGCAAGACCCTTATCACGGCGCGGGCCAAGCGCACGGCCTGTGTTTCAGTGTCCAGCCCGGTGTGCGGGTGCCGCCATCTCTGGTCAATATCTACAAGGAACTAAACAGCGACCTTGGCATTGCGCCCGCCAGTCACGGTCATCTGGACGCTTGGGCAAAACAAGGGGTGTTGATGCTCAATTCCGTTCTAACCGTCGAAATGGGCAAACCCGCCTCGCACCAAGGCAGAGGGTGGGAGAATTTTACCGATGCCATCGTCAAGCTGGTCTGCGCGCGGTCGGAACCGGTCGTTTTCATGCTCTGGGGGGCCTATGCCCAGCGCAAGGCGGCCTTTGTCGAAACCGGGCAGCATCTGGTTCTCAAAGCCCCGCACCCTTCGCCCTTTTCCGCACACACTGGCTTTTTGGGGTGCCGTCACTTTTCAAAGGCGAACGCATTTCTGGAATCGAAGGGACTGATGCCGATTGACTGGGCCTTACCCTCCAGCGCGTGAGGCCACATCCTTGATCGCGTCGGCAATCTCATCAACCAGTTCAAGCGGCAAATCATGTCCCATTCCAGCGATAATCTTCAGCGTCGCGCCCTTGATGTTTTCGGCGGTATCCCGTCCACCTTCAACAGGAACCAGAGGATCGCTATCGCCGTGGATGACCAAGGTCGGTGCTGTAATCGCCGCCAGCTTTGACCGGCGATCACCTCCGGCGATGATTGCGGCCATCTGGCGCAGATAACCGGCGGGCGAATAGCTGCGTTCAAAATCGGACTTGACCCGGGCGAGCAGCCTTTCTTCATTGGGCGGATAGGCCGGACTGCCGATCAGCCGGGCCGCGTTGGCGGTGAAGGCCATGATCGCGCTGGCATCCATGGTCGTCGGACGATCAGTCAGGATGGCCATTATGTCTGGCCTCGCCGGTGGTACCGCCGGATTGCCCGTCGTCGACATGACCGAGGTGAGTGACAGAGTGCGTTCAGGGTAAATGGCCGCCACCATTTGGGCGATCATGCCGCCCATCGACGCACCAACGATATGCGCCCGCGCGATGCCCAGCGCGCCAAGCAGCCCAACCGCGTCTGCCGCCATATCATCAAGGCGGTAGGCAACCTCTGGCTCTTTGCCCATGAAACTAGCCATCATCAACGCTGGCATGTCTGGCACGCCAGCGGCGTCAAATTTTGTCGACAACCCAATATCGCGATTGTCAAAGCGGATAACATGAAAGCCGCGTGCGACCAGCGCATTGCAAAACTCGACCGGCCACAGCGTCATTTGCGCGCCTAGCCCCATGATCAGCAACACCGGTTCCGCGTCAGTCGGGCCAAACATATCATATTCAATGGTGATGCCATTTGCTGTAATCGAAGCCATCAAGTTCATCCTGTTAGAAATTTCCCGGCCCGATTGCGCGATCAGCAGGTGATTGGCAATCCTTTTGCGCGGCTTTCACCTTGGCTGCACATCGACTAAGCCGCCGCTATGAGTCGCACATCCAGCCCACGGCCAATGCCAAAATCCTTCCACGTCAAATCCTTTGGCTGCCAAATGAACGTGTATGATGGTGAGCGGATAGCCGAAATGATGGACGGCGAAGGCATGATGGTTGCCGCAGAGGCGGACGCCGATCTGGTCATCCTCAACACCTGTCACATCCGGGAAAAGGCAGCGGAAAAAGTCTATTCCGACATTGGTCGTCTGCGCCGCGACGATGGCAGTCGCCCGATGATTGCCGTCGCTGGCTGCGTGGCGCAAGCCGAGGGTGCAGAAATACCGCGCCGGGCACGTGAAGTCGATATTGTCGTTGGCCCGCAGGCCTATCACAACCTGCCCGCGATGGTGGCGCAAGCAGTAGCCGGCAAACGCGCGATTGACCTTGACCTACCTGGCCTTGCAAAATTTGATCAGTTGCCCACGCGCCGAAAATCAGGGCCGACTGCGTTCCTGACAGTGCAAGAAGGGTGCGACAAATTCTGCACCTACTGCGTCGTGCCTTATACCCGTGGGGCCGAGATCAGTCGCAGTTTCGATGCGATTCTCGATGAGGCACGCATGTTGATTGAGGTCGGAGCAAAAGAAATCACCCTTGTCGGCCAGAATGTAAATGCATGGACACAGGGCGACCATGATCTGGGTAGCCTGATCCGCGCGCTTGACAGGTTGCCGGGGCTGCAACGCATCCGGTATATGACCAGCCATCCAAACGATATGACCGAAGGCCTGATCCGGGCGCACGGCGATGTGGAAAGCCTGATGCCGTTCCTGCATTTGCCGGTCCAATCGGGCAGTGACGCCATTCTAAAAGCAATGAACCGCAGCCACACCGCTGCATCCTATCTGTCGATTATTGATCGGGCCCGCGCTACCCGCCCTGATATTGCAATTTCCGGTGATTTCATTGTCGGCTTCCCTGGCGAAAGCGATGCGGATTTTGAAGCGACCCTCGCGCTTGTTGAACGAGTTGGCCACGCGTCTGCCTATAGCTTCAAATACTCACCGCGCCCCGGAACCCCAGCAGCCACAATGGAGGGTCAGATTGCACCCGACGTGATGGATGAACGGCTGCATCGTTTGCAAGCGCTCATCAACGATCAGCAGACTGCTTTTAACGCCGCCAGTGTCGGCAAACGGACGACGATCCTGCTGGAACGCAAGGGCAAACATGCTGGCCAACTGATCGGAAAGACGCCGTGGCTGCAATCCGTGCATGTTTTTGCTGACGGCGCGAAAATTGGTGATATGATCGCAGTCGATCTGGTCTCCGCCGGACCAAATAGTCTGGCCGGCACCCTAACAAATAAGGAGCTGCATGTCGCGTAAACCCGTTCCCGCCCAACAGGGCGACCGCGCAAGGCTTGAAGTCATGTTTGACAAGCCGCAGCTTCTTGGCCGTTTGTTCGGCGAATTTGACCAGAATCTGGTCGCCATCGAAAATAGCCTGGGCGTCTATATCGCGGCGCGCGGCAATAAACTCCAGATTGAGGGCGAGGCTGATGCCATTGGCCGCGCCCGCGACGTGTTGACCGGGCTTTATAACCGCATTGTGCAGGGCCAAGTGATTGATGCTGGTGAGGTGGCAGGCGTGATTGCAATGTCGGCGGAACCGACGCTGGAAGGCATCATCCGCGCCGACACCGGCGATCAGCCCGCGATCATGATCCGTACCCGCAAGAAAACCATCGTTCCCCGCTCGGCAACCCAGATCCGCTATATGGAGGCATTGGCCAGAAGCGACATCATCTTCGCTTTGGGGCCTGCAGGAACCGGCAAAACCTATCTGGCAGTGGCGCAGGCAGTATCACAATTGATCACCGGCAGCGTGGACCGACTGATCCTGTCGCGCCCTGCGGTGGAAGCAGGCGAGCGGCTCGGTTTTCTGCCCGGCGATATGAAGGAAAAGGTCGATCCCTACCTTCGCCCGCTTTACGACGCCCTCTATGATTGCTTGCCTGCCGAACAGGTTGAGCGGCGGATCGCCAGTGGCGAAATCGAAATTGCGCCTATCGCCTTCATGCGCGGGCGGACGCTGGCGGACAGTTTCATCATCCTTGATGAGGCGCAGAATACCACGCCCAACCAAATGAAAATGTTCCTGACCCGGTTCGGCATGAACAGCCGAATGGTCGTTTGTGGTGATCCCAAGCAAGTCGATTTGCCCGATCCGTCAAAGTCTGGCCTTGCCGACGCCGTATCGCGGCTCGATGGGGTCGAAGGCATGGCCACGGTGCGTTTCGGCGTGGCCGATGTGGTGCGTCATCCAATCGTCGGACGGATTGTGCAGGCCTATGAAGGGCCAGATAGCGATCCTAGGTAAGCAGCCGGTTCAGGCGGTTCCGCCGACCGTCAAACCGTCAACCAGCAAGGTCGGTTGCCCGACACCGGCCGGCACGCTTTGCCCACCTTTGCCGCAAACGCCTACGCCTTCATCAAGCGCAAAGTCATTGCCGATCCCGGTCACTTTGGTCAGAACGCTCGGCCCATCGCCGATCAGGGTCGCGCCCTTGATTGGTGCACCGATACGGCCATTTTCAATTTTATACGCCTCGGTGCAACTAAACACGAACTTACCCGACACGATATCCACTTGCCCGCCGCCAAAGCTTTTGGCGAAAATGCCGTTTTTCACGCGCGACAGAAGCTCGGCCGGATCGTCATTGCCGCCCTTCATGAATGTATTGGTCATCCGCGGCATTGGGGCGTGAGCAAAGCTTTCGCGCCTGCCATTGCCGGTGGGTTCAACCCCCATCAGCCGCGCGTTCAGCCGGTCCTGCATATACCCCTTCAAGATGCCGTTTTCGATCAATATCGTTTCGGACGTCGGCGTTCCTTCATCATCAATGGTCAGCGACCCGCGCCGGTCTGGGATTGCGCCATCATCAACAACCGTCACGCCCGACGCGGCAATCCGTTCACCGATGCGGCCTGAAAAGGCGCTGGTGCCTTTGCG
>JANNWX010000255.1:0-9628 GCA_031409315.1 Sphingomonadales bacterium
GGGATAGAGGCGGTGATTGCGGCTTTGCCAGAGATTGTCGCCGCGCATCCAGACGTTCTGTACTGCATCGTCGGCGCTACGCATCCCAACCTTCTGGCGCGCGAGAGAGAGGCATATCGCGAACGTCTGAAGGCGCTTGCCACTGGGCTGGGCGTAGAGGATCATATCCACTGGATCGACGCGTTTCTGGAAACCGACGCGCTGCTCGATCTTATCGAAGCGGCCGATATCTATCTGACGCCTTATCACGGGGTCAATCAGGCGACGTCGGGCACTTTGTCTTATGCGCTTGCGCTCGGCAAGGCTGTGGTGTCGACGCCCTATGCGCACGCGGTCGAGCTATTGGCCGATGATCACGGGGTGCTGGTGCCGTTCAACGACAGTGCTGCTTTGGCGCTGGGAATAAGCGCGCTGCTCGATGCGCCAGAACGGCTGCAATCGATACAAGAACGTGCATATTTTCGCGGTAGATCAATGACCTGGCCGAATTTTGCCGCACGGTGCATGAATGTAGTGAACGCTACAAAAATTGACGCAACATCACGCTGCGCGGCACTTTCGCCAACTTCGGGGATCGAAGGCCTGCTTCGCATGTGCGATGGCACCGGGATCCTTCAGCATTCGATCTTCTCAGTGCCTGACAGGGCCCACGGCTATTGCGTCGATGACAATGCACGGGCGCTCATGCTGATGAACCGGATCGGGGATCATGCTGAACCACACCGATCCCGGCTGACCGCTGTCTTTGCAGGCTTTGTCCAAAGCGCATGGAACGAGCAGAGCGGGGAGTTTCGCAATTTCATGGGCTATGCTCGCAACTGGCTGGAGTCGTCCGGATCAGAGGATAGCTGTGGGCGCTCTCTCTGGGCACTTGGTGCAACGGCCTATGAGGGGCAGACCCCTGCACTTCGGAATTGGGCACGGAAACTATTCGACCAGACCGCATTCAGTGCCCGCGATTTTGGCTCTCCCCGCTCCACCGCGTTTGCGATGCTCGGTGCGGATTATATCCTTGCTTCAGATGGAGAGGATGACGAGGCGCGCTCGATTCTTTGCAATGGTGCTGACTTCTTGCTCACGCGTTTGCAAGAAACTCGCCGTGCTGATTGGCCGTGGTATGAAAGCGTTCTGGCCTATGACAATTGCCGGTTGCCCGAAGCGATGATCCGCGCCGGGTTGCGACTCGACAGACCTGACCTCCTCACATGCGGCCTTGAAACACTGCGTTGGGTTTTGGAACTGCAGATCAGCCCGTCAGGCCAATTCCGGCCGGTTGGATCAGACAGTTTTGGTCGTGAATTCGCCGCCCCGCGTCCGTTTGACCAGCAGCCCGTCGAAGCCTGGGCGGCCATTGACGGGGCGCGCGCCGCTTTTGACGCCACACAGGACCACCGATGGCTTACCCATGCCAATCGCGCATATGCTTGGTTCACCGGCAGCAATGATCGCGGCATCGCCGTTGCTGAACCGATCAGTGGTTCCTGCCATGACGGCATCAACCCGCGCGGGCTTAACTTGAATAAGGGCGCCGAATCTGTGCTCGCCTATCAACTGGCAAGCTGTGCAATAAATGGCCTGATGGCAAAGGCCGACACCGTTCAAAGGTAAGTTTTCGATGGTCGAACTCGTCCAACACGAATTGCGGCTGCACGCCGATCCCGGACGTGTCGTGGTGCGCCCGTTTCACCTGGCTTGGCAAGCGTCGGGTCCCGATATTGACCGTGTGCGTAAGCTCGTCGCTGATATTATTGCCTTTGATCCGCGCACCGTTCGCGCCGAACTCAGCGTCGTCCTCAATGACTTTGCCGATCGTCATTGGCAGATCGAGCGCGTCTTTGATGATCGCTATACGCAGATCGAAACGGCGCTCGCGCTTGATGGCAACACGCTCCGGCGGCAGACCAAACGACTGATCGGCGCCTATTTCTGCCATGAATATAGCTATGCTGCCGCCGCGCTGATGAACCCAAGCGTCGTGCGTCATCCTGATCAATCCGGCTTGCAACCCGGCAGCGTGCGCATCCTGCTTTCTCTGCGCGCTGTGGGCGAAGGGCATATCTCGACCATTGCATTTCGCGAGGGTATCATTTCTGCCGGACGTCAAATTAGCCTTTTACCGGAACCTCCCTTCGCTACAGCCACGATGTTAGGCAAGGCAAAAGCCGGTGCGGAAGACGGTGCCGTCTCGGTTTATCGCCACCGTGAAAGTAGCATTTCCGGCACTGTGATCTTCCCGATGACAGAGGCACAGCGCAACGGCCTTGAAGACCTCCGCCTCGTCGAGTTTGAACGGGACAGCGGCAAGAGCGAATGGATCGGCACTTATACGGCCTATAGCGGGCGTGATATCCGATCCGAGCTACTGCGAACCCGCGACTTTCGAGATTTCACGTTAACGCCGATCAAGGGCGGGGCCGGTCGCAACAAGGGCATGGCGCTGTTCCCGCGCAAGATTGGTGGTCAATTCCTCATGATCGGGCGGCAAGACGGGAAGAACCTCTATCTGCTGCGCTCTGACAAGATCGATGAATGGGAAGGGGGCGATCTGCTGCTGGAACCCAAATTCCCTTGGGAACTCGTCCAGATTGGGAATTGCGGTGCACCCATTGAGCTTGATGAAGGATGGCTCGTCCTCACCCACGGCGTCGGCGCGATGCGCAAATATGCGATTGGTGCTGCGCTGCTTGATAAGGATGATCCGTCAAAAGTAATTGGCCGAACCACCAGTCCTATCTTGTCGGCCGCCGATGAAGACCGTGAAGGCTATGTCCCGAACGTTGTCTACACCTGCGGCGCGATCCGTGTGGGGGACGATTTGTTCCTGCCCTACGGCGTGGCCGACTCATCAGTCTGCTTCGCCTTCGTTGCGATCAGCGCCATCCTCGCGCAAATGTAAGAGGAATTTTACTGTTACCCGGCAGTTTTTGAACCCCATAAAAGAAGGACAAATTATGCGCGACAAACCAACCAAACTCACAGGCACCGAAGCGAGCGGTGGCGTAAAGCCCCACATCGTTCGCTATATGCTGATTGTATCAACCCTGCTGGCTATCATCGGTCTGACGATCGTGGTTATTTGGGTCGGTTCCACCCCAACCTGAACCTCGTATTGGCCAAGTAAAACGGCGGTCGGTTGCTGTCCCGAGTGAGTGAAAATTCGTTCGGACCGACCGCCATTTTGACTGCCAACGCTCTGATCCTATCCGGGGGGGGCTGGATCAGATCGTTGGCAACCGTCCAAGCATTGAACGATGTCTCGTCAACACGGGGATAGAATGCGTCAAAGGGTAAACGCGGTTAAAGGCAAAATGTTTCATGGGTCGCCAAATATATAGAAATATATCGAGGAGATTGGTTGGCAAATTCAACCACTACCTTACCCCCGCAGCCGCATCGCCCATTCCTTGAGCGCCGCAACCTGTGCCTTGATCAGTTTTCGCGCTGCCTCATCAATCAAATGTCCGTCTGCGTCGAACCGTGTGTGGGCAGCGGCGATCATGACTTCGGGCCGATTGAGGACATGTGCATCTAGGAAGACGAAAACCTTGCGGAGGTCATATTGCGCGCGGGCGGTGCCAATGGCGCTCAAACTCGCGCCCATGATGCCGACCGGTTTATGGCGGAACGGCTCATCAGGGGCTTTGGATATCCAATCGATGGCGTTCTTTAGGACGCCGGGGATTGAATAATTATATTCCGGTGTCGCAATGAGGACAGAATCTGCGGCGGCGATTTTCTCGACGATGCGCACGACACTTTTTGGTAAGCCCTTTTCGAGCACATCATTGTTGAACAACGGAATATCAGATATATCGGCAAGCGTGATCACTGTGCTCCCGGGCACAAGTTCTTGCGCCGCACGAAGGGCCGCGGTGTTGTAGGATGCTTTGCGCAGACTGCCTGATATGCCCAATATGTGAAAATCGCTCACGCCGGTAACTCCTGGGTTTGGGAAAGCGCGCGCGTGATCGCGTCGGCGAGGTCGGCTTCGTGGAATGGTTTTTCGAGTATGATGGCATCGGGCTTGAGCTGCCTGACCTTGCGCGCGTTGCCGGTGGTGAAGATGTACGGCACGGAACGGGTGGCGAGGATCGCGTCCACCGCTGAGACGCCGCTACCCGACGTCAAGCCCGCATCGACGATGAGCAAATCTGGCAGATACTCTGCGGCGAGTGCAATTGCTCCCCCTTCGGTTGCGGCGACCCCAATCACATTATGGCCCATACCCGCCAACACTTCGGACAGCAGCATTCCGATGATCGCTTCATCTTCGACAACAAGGACATTGGCCATGCGTTGCGCTCACTTCACGCGTTTGATTGACTTAAGTGCCGGTGCGGGATCATGTTTAAGCGCCAACGGCTTGGCGGCTTTGGGTGCAAGGTGCGATTCGACGAAATAGAGCTGCTGGTCGATCCCGCGCGAGATTTCCGTGAAAAGGTCGGCGGTCGTTGGATCTTCAATCTCGGTGGATTTCGCAATGGCTTCGATCACCGCGCCGCCAAACGCTGCAAGCGCGCCCGATACGGCAAAAAGATGTTGCAGTTCGTCGGCAATCCCAAGCGGATAGGGGATGAGGAAGCTATGCTTTACCGCGACCTGTATTGTCCCGTTGGCCGTCCCGCCAAGCCCACCCGCGCGTTCTGCGATCATGTCAGAATAATTCTCAACTTCGGTCGAAACCCGGTCGAACAATTCATGGATTGCGATGAAGCTTGGCCCGCGCACGTTCCAATGCGCCTGCTTCAACTGGGCGTGAAGATCAATCGCCGCCGCCAGATGCTTGTTCAGCAGTTCGACCGACTGGATCCGAATTTGTTCTGAAAGCGTGTTATGGGTCTTTTGCACGTAGAGCACTCCGGTTGCGGGCGAGGCTGATCCTAGCGGATCATGGCTCGCCACGGTGAGACTCGGAAACTACTCAATTCGACAAAGGTTCCATTACAGGGCCATAGTGTGACCCTCTTTTTGTTCGTCATTCCAAACTTGATTTGGAAACCAGCAGGAAATCGGACGCGGCAGCGTCCTTGGCGAAGCCGATTCACCCGATTGTCCTGGTTCCGCAGGCCTGTGATTGACTTGTCAGGTCAAAGCGCCCCTACTCAATCCGTCCGCACGACGCCTCGTGGAACAAATTGGACAGCTTAATGTTATCGTTAGGGGCGGGGTTCAATTCGAAGGGCGGGGCGGAGTGCCAAACAAGCAGCTAAAACCAGTAAAAGAACCTCGTGGCCCGCCCACGACTGAATTTCCCATTGTCGGTATTGGCGCGTCGGCCGGTGGGCTGGATGCCTGCACCAAATTGATCAGCGCCTTGCCCGCAAACTCGGGCATGGCGTTCATTCTTGTTCAGCACCTTGACCCGCACCACGAAAGTTTGATGGTCGATTTGCTCGCGGGTCATACGGCGATGAACGTGGTGCAGGCGGCCGATGGGATGACAATCGCCCCCAATCATTTCTACATCATTCCGCCTGGAACCTATCTCTCGGTTCGCAAAGCCAAGCTCCGTCTTTCAAGCCCCAATGCCCCGCACGGCGCGCGGCTTCCGTTTGATTTCTTGCTACACTCAATGGCTGAAGATTTGCAGGCGCGGGCGATTGGCGTCATTCTTTCAGGCACAGGTTCGGATGGGTCGCTCGGGTTGATCGCGGTGCGGGGTGCCGGCGGTTTCGTTTTCGCGCAGGAGCCCGAGGAAGCTGAGTATGACGGCATGCCCAAAGCCGCGATTGCGGCGGGTGCGGTTGATCTGATCCTGCCCATCGCCAAGATCGCCGAAGCGCTCACCCATCATGATCTTCGCGTCGGCCGGAGTGACGCTGCTGTGACGTCACAAACCAAGACTTCCCAGCGCATCCCCGAAATCATCGCGCTTCTCCGCAAGAACACCGCACATGATTTTTCACTCTATAAACGCGGCACGCTGCAACGGCGGATCGAACGGCGGATGACGCTGGCGTCGATCAAGCGCGACGATATGGGGCGCTATCTGACGATGTTGGAAGGAAGCGCGCAGGAAATTGAACTGCTTGCCAAGGATTTGCTGATCAATGTCACCAGTTTCTTCCGCGATCCCAAGGTGTTTGATCTGCTCGCGGAAAAGATCATCCCCGATCTGATCCGCAACCAGGCGTCTGATATACCGCTGCGGATATGGATCGCGGGATGCAGCACGGGCGAGGAAGCCTATTCGCTCGCGATGCTATTTCGCGAAGCAATCACGGCGGTCAATGCCAACATAACCTTGCAGGTATTTGCGTCCGATGTTGACGCGGATGCCGTCGCCACCGCGCGTGACGGATTCTATGCCGAAACCATCCAGGCCGAAGTTTCGCCCGCACGGCTTGCCCGTTTCTTTACCAAGGAGGAACGCGGCTACCGCGTGTCCCCCGAACTGCGCGGCGCCGTAATTTTCACATTGCAGGATGTGCTCAGCGATCCGCCGTTTTCGCGACTGGATTTGATTTCCTGCCGTAATTTGTTGATCTATCTTGGCGCAGAGGCGCAGGCGAAAGTGATCTCGCTGTTTCATTTTGCGCTGCGTGATGGGGGCACTCTCTTGCTCGGCAATGCCGAAACTGTCGGCACGGTTGACGGACGCTTTTCGGTGATTTCAAAAACGGACCGGCTTTACCGGCACATTGGCCGCGGTCGTCCGGGAGACATTGGATTTTCGGCGGTGGCGGGCGATACTGTGCGGACTCCTGCACAGACCGGGCAACGACAAGAGCCCTCGCATCAGGCCGCACTCGCCGAATTCTGCCAGCGGCTCGTGCTGGAAAGCCAGGCACCTGCGGCTGTGCTGATCAATCATAAGCATGACTGCCTCTATTCGCTTGGGCCAACTGAACGCTATCTGCGCGTGGCCCCCGGTCATCCCTCACACGATGTGCTGGCGATGGCACCGCAAGGCCTGCGCACCAAACTACGGGGGGCTATCCAGCACACGATCAAAACAAAGGAACGCTGCGTGACGGCGGGTGGCCAGATCACCGATGATGGCAAGCCTGTTCCCTTTTCAATTGACGTGATGCCCGTTGTTCATAACGGCGAAGATTTGTTACTGATCTGCTTCGTCGAAACGGCCTCGCGGGTGGTCCGGCAAGGCCAGCCGACAACCGCGCAAGACGCCCCGCGCATCGCGGAGCTTGAGCTTGAAATAGACGCGCTGAAAACCGAATTGCAAGGGGCCATCCACAGCCTTGAAATTTCAGGCGAAGAACAACGCGCGATCAATGAAGAGGCGCTATCGGTCAATGAGGAGTTTCAATCGACCAATGAGGAACTGCTGACATCGAAGGAGGAGTTGCAATCCTTGAATGAGGAATTGACCGCGCTCAACAGCCAGCTTCAGGAAACACTTGATCGGCAACGGATCACCTCCAACGATTTACAGAATGTCCTCTACAGCACCGATGTTGCGACGGTGTTTCTTGATCCAGACCTCAACATTCGTTTCTTCACACCCGCCACCAAAGCCTTGTTCAACGTCCGCCCCGGCGATGTTGGACGGCCCTTGGCGGATCTCAGCTCACTTTCCGCAGATCGCAAATTGTCAGGTGACGCCAACGCCGTCCTGCAAAATCTTGAACCGATAGACCGCGAGATTGAAACCGATAGCGGCACCTGGTTCACCCGCCGGATCATGCCCTACCGCGCCGATGATGATGATGTGGAGGGTGTTGTCATCACCTTTACCGACATTACCGACCGGAAGCAGGCCGCCAAGATCGTGATGGAGGCCAAGCAAATCGCCGAGCAAGCGACCATCGCGAAATCGCGCTTTCTGGCGGTGGCGAGCCATGATCTGCGTCAACCGCTCCAGACCCTTGCCCTGCTCCAAGGGCTGCTTGCCAAAAATGTTGAAGGCGAAAAGGCGCAGAAGCTGGTCTCGCGGGTCGATGAGACGTTGGGCGCGATGTCAGGGATGCTCAATACCTTGCTCGATATCAATCAGATTGAGGCGGGCAATGTGACGCCTGACTTGGTTACGTTTCCGGTCAATGATTTGATTGAACGATTGCGCGGCGAATTCACCTATCATGCCCAGTCGCAACAACTCGCCTTCCACGCGGTGCCGTGCAGTCTTTCGATCATCAGCGATCCGCGTTTGCTTGAACAGATGATCCGCAACCTCATTTCAAACGCGCTCAAATATACCAAGCGTGGCAAGGTTCTGATCGGGTGCCGCCGCCGCGCGGGGAAGCTCAGTATCGAAGTGTGGGATACCGGCATTGGCATCGCGCAAGGCGAACTTGATGCCGTCTTTGATGAATATCACCAGCTCGATAATGCCGCGCGCGAGCGCAGTCGGGGGCTCGGGCTTGGTCTCTCTATCGTCAAGCGGCTCGGCATTTTGCTGGCTCATCCGGTTACCGTTCGGTCTCAAATCGGGCGCGGATCGGCCTTCGCCATCGAAATTGCGCTGCCAGAGCGCGAAACCGCCTCGCCGGCTGAACTGCAATGGCCAGAAGACGGTGCCGGGTTGATCGCCGATGGGCGGTTGACCGGCACGATCCTGGTGATTGAAGATGATCCGGAGGTGCGCGAGCTGCTTGACGTCATTTTGAACGAAGAGGGTCACACCGTTACCACTGTCGTTGATGGTCGCGCAGCGTTGGCGCTGGTGCGGGACAGTAAAATTCAGCCTGACCTCATCTTGTCAGACTTTAATCTTCCCGGCGGAATGAACGGACTGGAACTGGCAGAAAGGCTGCGTGCAAAGCTCGAACGTCAGCTTCCTGTGATCATATTGACGGGGGACATTTCGACCGAAACGCTGCGCAATATCGCGCGCGATGATTGCATCCAGCTCAACAAACCGGTCAAGCTCAACGCGCTAACGCAGGCGATCCAGCGGCTGTTGATCGGTTTGCAATCGGTTCAAATGCCGCGCGGCGGAGCAAGACCGGTCATCTACGTTGTCGATGATGATCTCCATATCCGCGAAGCGATGCGTGATATGCTCGAAGGCGATGGCCGCAGCGTGGAGGATTATGCCGACGGCGAGGCGTTCCTTGCCGCCTATGCGCCGGGCCGCGACGCCTGTTTGCTGATCGACGCCTATCTGCCCGGGATGAGTGGGCTTGAGGTTTTGCAAAAATTAAACGGTGCGGGTCATCGGCTGCCCGCAATCATGATCACCGGAAATAGCGACGTCGCAATGGCGGTGCAGGCGATGAAGGCGGGCGCATCAGACTTCATTGAAAAACCCATCGGTGCCAGAGAGCTGCTCGCCAGCGTAGCGCGTGCGCTCGATCTCGCGCAGGATGTCAGCAAACGCACGGCGCACCGCGATGCTGCGGCCCAGCACGTCGCGGGCCTGACCAAGCGTCAGCATCAGATCATGGATATGGTGCTCGCCGGACACCCCAGCAAGAACATCGCCGCCGATCTCGGTATCAGCCAACGCACAGTTGAAAACCACCGCGCCGCGATCATGGCCAAAACCGGAGCGACCTCGCTTCCCGCGCTGGCACGATTGGCGCTGGCGGCAGGGGCTGATCACTGACGAAGGATAATGTTTATGGCAGGCGTCAAGCAACCGAGTGTGTTCATCCCTCACGGCGGCGGTCCATGCTTCTTCATGTCAGACCCCAACCACATCTGGACCGGGATGGAGGCCTTC
>JANNWX010000256.1:0-6791 GCA_031409315.1 Sphingomonadales bacterium
CGGACCCGGATGGCGACACCGGGCGGTCGATCAGTGATTCGTGCGCGCCGTGCACGCGGCCGCAACAAGCTGTCCGCCTAACCAGCATCAGGAAACGGCGTGATTTCCTCGCGGCGAATGCGGCGAGGCGATTCGCATATCCCGGGTTCGTTCTGCTTGTGCGCAACCGCGACGATGGCGATCCCGCGATCCGGCTTGGCATCACTGTTACCAAGAAAATTGGCAACGCCGTCGTCCGCAACCGGATGAAACGCCGGTTCCGCGGCTTGGCCCGTGAACTTATCCTCGCCAATGGCGCAGCCGGGGCTGACCATATACTGATTGGCCGTGCTGGCGGCGTGGAACGTGATTTTGCGCTTTTGCGCGGCGAACTGGTTCAGGCTTTGGCAAAGGCCGCCAAATGATCGCCCGATTGCTTGCTGGGGTAGCGCGGTTATGGCAAATCGGGCCATCACGGGTTTTGCCACCCACCTGCCGGTATCAGCCAACATGTTCGGCCTATGCAATCGAGGCACTAGGGCGCTATGGCGCGCTCAAAGGAAGCTGGCTGTCTGCCAGAAGGATATTGCGGTGCCATCCTTGGGGTGGCCATGGCTATGATCCAGTGCCGTGAAACGCCAGTGTCGTGAAACAGGGGAATTTTAAGTGAGTGACCAACGTAACCTGATCATGGCCTTCGTGCTTTCCGCGCTCGTCCTTGTTGGATGGACGGTCATCGGCGATCGTTTTTTCCCGCAACCAGATGTGCCTGTAACGCAGCAAGCGGCAACGCAGGCTGCACCCGCAACACTGCCGTCCATCGCGGCGCCAAAAATCCTCGACCGGGCTATTGTGATCGCGCAAAGCCCGCGCATTGCCATCGAAACGCCCAAATTGAAGGGCTCGATCGCGCTGCAGGGGGCGCGGATTGATGATCTTGTGCTCGTTCAGCACCGGACGGCGTTGAAAAAGAAATCACCGCCGGTCCAGCTCCTGTCCCCAGCAGGTTCAAAACTTGGCTATTTCGCCGGTTTTGGATGGAGTGGCGACGGCCTGATCGCGCCCGATGGCAATACGATTTGGCAAGCAAACGGCACCAGGCTTACCCCCGAAACGCCGGTCACCCTGTCTTGGGATAACGGCCAAGGCCAAATGTTCGCCATCAAATTGTCGGTCGATACCGATTATATGTTCACAGTCGAACAAGCGATCACCAACAATGGGGTCGCCGCTGTCGGTGCGCGCGGTTACGGCTATATCAGCCGGTCCTATCCAGCCCTTGGCACTGGCAGCGCCTTGGCTGGCCCGGCGCATGATGTGGATAGTTGGACCATGCATGTCGGTCCGATTGGTACATTCAACGACGCAACAGATTATGAAGTCGATTATTCCACGCTCGACGAAGCGGGCGACAAGGGCCTGCGCTTTCCAACCAAAGGCGGCTGGCTTGGTTTTGGTGATACCTATTGGCTGACCGCCATTGCCCCGGCTGGCGGCGCGCAAATCGACGCAGGGTTTCGTAAAGGCGGCGGCGCATATCAGGCCGAATATGCCTTTGCCCCGTCAATCGTCGCGCCGGGCAAAAGCAACACTTCAAAATCCTATCTGTTTGCAGGCGCAAAGGAAGTTGCAGTCCTTGACGGATATGAAAGCAATCTGGCCATTGATAATTTCGGCAAGGCGATTGACTGGGGCTGGTTTGAGGTTTTTGCCAAGCCGATTTTCTATCTGCTCGACTGGCTGTTCAAATTTGCCGGAAACTTTGGCGTTGCGATCATCTTGCTGACTCTGATCGTCAAGACGTTAATGTTCCCGATTGCTCAAAAGCAATTCGCGTCGATGGCGGCGATGCGCGTGGTGCAGCCCAAGATCAAGGCACTGCAAGAACGGTTCAAGGACGACAAACAGCGCCAGCAGCAAGAATTGATGGAGCTTTACAAGAAGGAAAAGATCAATCCGGCTGCGGGTTGCCTGCCGGTTTTCATCCAAATCCCGGTGTTTTACGCGCTGTATAAAGTGCTGTTGTTGACCATCGAAATGCGGCATCAGCCGTTCGCGCTGTGGATCAAGGATCTATCTGCCCCCGATCCGCTAACCCCGGTCAATCTGTTTGGCCTGTTAAACTTCACCCCGCCGTCGATGTTGGCGCTCGGTGTGCTGCCGATCCTGCTGGGGATCACCATGTATCTGCAATTCAAGCTGAACCCTGCCCCTGTCGATCCGGTTCAGGCGCAAGTGTTTGCTATAATGCCATGGATATTGATGTTCGTCATGGCCCCGTTTGCCGCAGGCTTGCAGCTGTATTGGGTGATCAACAACACACTAACCATTGCCCAGCAGAAATGGCTCTACAGCCGTCACCCGGGGATGAAAGAACCGGTGACTAAGTGAGTTTTTCCGAAGACGAGATTGAAGCCGCACGCAAGATTTTCAGCGGCCCCATCTCCTTTCTTAAATCCGCGCCCGCGCTCAATTTTCTGCCGGAGCCTACCGTCAACGAAATCGCCTTTGCCGGGCGGTCGAATGTTGGAAAATCCTCGCTGCTCAACGCGCTTACGAACCGCAATAGCCTCGCGCGCACGTCAAACACGCCGGGCCGGACGCAGGAACTCAACTTCTTTGAGGTCGGAGAACCGATACAATTCCGGCTGGTGGATATGCCGGGTTATGGCTTTGCAACAGCGCCAAAGGACGTCGTCAAAAAATGGCGCTTCCTGATCAATGATTTTTTGCGCGGGCGGCAAGTTTTGAAACGCACGCTTGTTCTGATTGACAGTCGCCACGGCGTGAAAGACGTTGACCGCGATGTTATGGAAATGCTCGATCAGGCAGCCGTCAGCTATCGCATCGTCCTCACCAAAGCCGACAAGATCAAAGCAACCGAACTCGACGCGGTGATGGCCGCGACGATTGAAGACATTCGCAAACGCCCCGCCGCGCACCCAGACATTATTGCGACATCAAGCGAAAAAGGCTTGGGAATGCCTGAATTGCGCGCGGCAGTGATCGAAGCCATAAGCTGAGCCGTGCTTAAACTTTTCATCGGCAACAAGAATTACAGCAGCTGGTCGCTTCGCGGTTGGCTCGCCTGCAAGCAATCGGGTCTTTCTTTTGAAGAAGTCGTTGTTCCGATTTACGATGAAACTTGGGACAAGCGTCGCAAAGGCGATGAATTCGCTCCATCGTCAGGCAAAGTGCCAATTCTGTGGGACGGCGATGTGCCCGTGTGGGACAGCCTATCAATCATCGAATATCTCAATGACAAATCAGGCGGCGATAGATTCTGGCCAGCAGATGTAGGCGCGCGTGCCATGGCCCGGTCGATGAGCGCGGAGATGCATTCCGGCTTTGCCAACCTTCGCCGCGCGCACGGGATGAACATTAGGCGGATTTACCCACCGCAACAGCCATCCCCAGAAGTCAAATCAGATATTGAACGCATCATGGAGCTTTGGGCGCAGGCGCGCGCACGCTTTGGCAACGACGGAGATTTCCTGTTTGGGGACTTCGGCGCGACCGACATCATGTTTGCCCCTGTCGTCACGCGGCTCATCACATATTCCATGCCCGTGGCGCAATTTGCCCGACCCTATATGGACGCAGTCATCGCGCATCCCTTCATACAGGACTGGATCGCCGCCGCACAGGAAGAAGACTGGGTGATCGAAAAGTTCGAGGGGCCAACTCAGGTATAAACCCGCGCCTCTGGGAATATCCGCAGGAAATTTTCAGCATAGAATTTCTCGCGCACATCCTCGCTTTTGTCGCCCAGCGAAGCCTCAAACCGTGCAATCGGGTTTCGTCCGCCCTCGATATGGGGATAGTCACTGGAAAATAGATAAAGGTCTGGGTTGGACTGATCAATAAAGTTGCCAACCTCTTCAAACACGAACGGCGTAAACGCCATCTGCGCGGTTACTTGTTCGGAAGGCGTCCTGCTCAGGCCTTGGAGGTTGGCGTCATTTCGGCTCCAGTGTTTCACAACCCAATCCAATCGCCGGAGCAGTTCTGGCACCCAGCCCGCCCCCAATTCAACACTCGCCCCACGCAAGGTTGGGTGCCGTTCAAACACGCCGTCAAGCACCATCATCGAGATGAATTGCTCGGGCGCTTCATGGGCCAAGGCAATATCCTTGGTCCGTAAATTCTCTCCGCCGCCAAGCCAGTCTTTCGTAGGCGGGCGACCATTGTTCATCCAGGCGCGCGCTGCCTGTAAGGGTGCGCCGCCAACATGAAGCAGGAACGGGACGCCACTTTCCGCCAACCGCGCCCAAAAGGGATCGAGATCGATATGGCCGGGTGATTTGTCGCCGCAGGGTCGGTGTGGAATCCAGACTGCCTTCAACCCGCTGCCTAGCACGCGATCCAGCTCGATCATGGCCATATCAACATCATCAAGCGGGACCACCGCTACGCCCATCAACCGCATGTCATTGCCGCAAAAATCAGCCATATGGCGGTTGTGCGCACGTGCCGCTCCGTACCGTAACCTCGGGTCAAGTTTTGAACTCGCCGAAAACGGCATGGCCACGCTGTGGGTGGCAAAAACCAGTTGCTTGCGAAAGCCCAGCAGGTCCATCGCCGTCGTCCGATCGGCACTGTTGAACGCGCCAAGTGCCTGAATTTCCTTCGATGATTCGATCAGGGCGTCGCCCATTGCAATTTGCGCTGCAACATGATCGGCGCTGTGCCGACCTCCATTGGCCATGATGATCGCCACTTCATCATCGGTGACGATCGAGGCAGAATAGCTGACTTCGGGAATCTCATCGCGCAGGTCAGGATCGGCATATTTTTTCAGAAAATCTGGCAATTCCATGATGTGGCTATCCGCATCATAAAAAGCGCGTGTCGCGGGGGCATAGGCCATATCGCTCTCCTGTAGTAGCGCGCACGGATCGAAGCCTGTGCACTGCTCGCTGCCATGTTGCGCCGATGGGGAAATGTGTCAACCGGCCTATCCGAACGGCGAGCTATCCTTGTGCCGAAACCCTTGTCCGTCGAACAGATGCATGTCGATGTCGGGATAGTGGCAATCTGTGGCTGACGGTTTGCCGATGGCGACAAAGATACAATCCGCAGCACTTTTGTTGATCAGGACATGGCCGTTGCCGTCGCCCTTGGGAAATGCGGCAATGTCGCCTGGGCGCATCAAGTTTTCGCCGCTATCATCGACCAACACCGCTTCACCGGCGATCATGATAACCATTTCATCCTCGCCCTCGTGCCAATGGCGCTGCGATGACCAGGCACCGGGTTTGAGCACAACGTGGCTCGCCCCGAAATCAACCATACCAGAGGCGGGGGACAGGCGCCGATACCAGCGGCCCTGCACGTTATCGGCATATTGGGCTGGATATCCGGTGGCGTTGGTTTGCTCTATCTCTTCAAGTGTCAATTTCGGCATCGGCGATCCTTTGCATTTGGGGCGGTGCGCGGTTAGGCCATTGTTATGACCAATGCTCTCGCCCTCGCCAAGGCCCTGATCGCCGCACCCAGCATTACACCGGCAACAGGGGCAGTGTTTGATGTGCTGGAGGCTGCGCTGACCCCGCTCGGTTTTGAAGTCCACCGCTTCATCGTGGGCGATGCTCCTGATGGCCCAGTTGAAAACCTGTTTGCGACGCGCACCGAAGGCAACGGGCCGCATTTCGCCTTTGCCGGGCATCTTGATGTCGTCCCTCCCGGCGATGGCTGGTCCAGCGATCCTTTTTTGCCTGAGGTGCGCGGTGATCTGCTCTATGGGCGCGGCGCGGTTGATATGAAGGGCAGTATTGCGGCGTTTGTCGCTGCAATTCCCGCTGATTTTCCAGGGCAGATCAGCCTTATCATCACCGGCGACGAAGAAGGGCCTGCTGTGTTCGGCACCGTCGCCCTGATCGATCATATGCATGGGCGCGGCCTCATCCCTGACCTCTGCCTTGTTGGTGAACCCACATCGGTCAACCAGCTGGGCGATATGGTAAAGATTGGGCGGCGCGGCTCGGTCAACATCTGGATCACAGTGCCCGGCGTGCAAGGTCATGTCGCCTATCCGCATCTGGCCGACAATCCGGTCCCCAAACTGGTGCGTATTTTGTCCCGCATTGATGCGATTGTGCTTGATGGGGGAACCGACTGGTTTCAGCCGTCGAACATCGAAATGACCGACCTTGAGGTTGGCAATCCCGCAACCAACGTCATTCCCCTCATCGCCAAAGCCCGGTTGAGTATCCGGTTCAACGATCTCCACAGCGGCCAATCTCTGGTTGCGATGATCAGGGCCATCGTCGATGACGAAGCGCCGGGTGCCAAGATAGATGCGCGGATATCTGGCGAAGCATTTCTCACACCGCCGGGGAGCTTTAGTGCGCTTATTGCCAGCGCGATTGCGGATGTAACAGGCGTCAAAACCGAATTTTCGACAACTGGCGGCACATCCGATGCGCGCTTCCTATCCAAAATCTGCCCTGTCGTCGAATTCGGCTTACCCAATGCAACGATGCATAAGGTGGATGAGGCAGCGTCGCTGACCGATCTTGGCGCACTGACCGAAATTTACCGCACCATTTTGGCGCGGGTGGCGTCTACCGGCTTCGACGCAGGATGAGGTAAAGCGCGCCTGACCCGCCGTGGCGCGGGTGAGCATTGCGCACTGCCGCGATTTGCCCGGAAAAAGGAGACGCCGCCAGCCAATCGTTGATCGACGCCCGGATCACCCCGCGACTTGTAGGCGGCAGGCGCGGGTTATCCGGAGCCGGTTTTCCGGTGATCAAGAGGATCACCCGTGCCTGCTGGTGAATGGCAGTCGCAAGACTACGGTTGAGCCTGGC
>JANNWX010000257.1:0-4938 GCA_031409315.1 Sphingomonadales bacterium
CGCTGGCGCCGGCGGTGGCTGGGGCACGCCAAAATCCGATGCACTCAATAAACGCCACTCGACCGTGTATCCGAGCTTATTCAATTGTGATTTCAAGTGAAGCCGATAGTCTTCAAACACTGCGGAGAGAAACCCCCGCACATTCTCGATCATCACCGCCTTAGGCCGAATTTCATCTATCAATCGAAGTGCCGCGGGAAATAGATTGCGCTCGTCGTTTTCGCCTAATTGCTTGCCAGCGATAGAAAAAGGAGGACAAGGCAATCCGCCAGCCAACAAATCCATACCGCGATAGGGCCTGCCATCAAATTCATTCATATCCGCCGTATGCACATCCCACATTGGTCTATTGAGGCGCAGCGTCGAAGCAAATTCTGGCTCTATTTCGATGAGTGCAGAATGATTAAACCCAGCTTGCTCAAGTCCTAGAGCTTGACCCCCTGCACCGGCACAGAATTCGATTGACTGCATAACTATCTCCCATTCGCAAAGGAGCTATGTTCGTTAAACGTTCCTGTCAAGACCTTCGGGGCCCTCATTTCTTCAACTCCACAGTCTCTCTGTGAACGAACGGCCCCACTCACGCCCACCATTATTCTGAAGCCCAACATCCACCCCTCACGCCCTTTCAATACGGTTCATCGACGCGACAGCAAATCTGTTGTAAAGGCTGCCCCTCGGAACCCGATTATGGGGGCCGGCATGTGGCAAGGATCACTGCTATGGGTATGATGCGTAAACTGACAACCGTGGCCGTTGGGTTCACACTGCTGGCAACGGCGATTTCGCCAGCGATGGCGCGGCATAATGGTGGCTGGAACCGCGGGCACCACCGCCATCATGATAATGTTGATGCTGGCGATGTGATTGCCGGGGTTGCGGTGGTTGGTATCTTGGCAGCGATCCTGTCATCGGCGTCGAAAAACAAGCGCGTGAATGATGATGCTCGGCGCGACCGCGACGAATATCCGTCACGCGTCGGCGGTGGTGCCGACGGTATCGACACCGAAAATGCAGCGGTTGATGCCTGTGCAAAGGCCGCCGAAGACCGGGTTGGGGAAAGCGCCAGCGTGCGTGACATTTCAACCGTTTCCAAATCGGCAAACGGCTGGGATGTTGAAGGCATTGTCGAGCAACGCGACGGCTGGCGTGATCGCAGTGCCGACCGCAAGAAATTCACTTGCTCGGTTCGCTACGGCGCAGTCGAAGATGTCTATATCGAACAGGATGTTGTCGCGTTGCGGTAAGCTGCGATCAATCCTTACCAAGAAGGGCGCGGAGCATTCTGCGCCCTTTTTTGTTGCTACCGCCCAAACCTGAACAACAGCCTACAGAGTAATTCAGAAACCACTCAGCCGCTGTGTGCGAATCAGGGTCATGCCCGCAAGAGACCAAACGGGCATGAACGGAGAAAGACAATGAAGATTTTGACCAAAGCTACGCTGATGCTGGCGGGTGCCGCGATTGTGGCGACGGCAACTCCGGCGGTTGCAAGACCACATCACCAACGTGGCCATGACGGGATTGACGCGGGTGACGTTATTGCCGGTGCGCTGATCATTGGCGGCATTGCCGCGATTGCATCAGCGGGATCAAACGACCGGGGCTATGATCGCGGGCGTTATAACGACCGCCGCTACGATGACCGCCGGTATGATGATCGCGGCTATGGCTATGATGACCGTGGCGGCAACGGATATTATCAAAATGGCTATGGCAGCCGTCAGGCGGTTGACCAATGCGTCCGTGCGGCACAGCGCGATGCCAGCCGCTACGGTCGCGCGCGGATCACCGACGTATCGACCATCAACCGGATCCGTGGTGGGTATGAAATCCGCGGGCGCTTGGTCGTTGAACAGCGTGGCTATCGCTACGGGGACAGGGATCAGGGCCGCTATGGCTATAATTATGACCGTTACGGCAATGATTATGACAAGGGCCGTTTCTCGTGCGTGACGCGCGGGGGCCGGGTTGACGACATCCGGATTTCCGGCCTGCAAAACCATTACTAAGCTTTAGCCGTCCCTGAAGTGCAATCCTCCCCGGGCTTCGGCCCGGGGAGGATTGCTTTGCGCGTGCGGGTCGGCCAGCATGGCGCAATGGCGGGCGATCCTGAACAAGTTGATGTTGCGATCATTGGGGCCGGTGTGTCGGGTCTGGTCGCGGCGCGTATCCTGTCTGCGGCCGGGCGCAGCGTTTTGGTGCTTGAGGCGCGCGACCGGGTTGGCGGGCGGACCTTGGGCGGCGAAATCGCTGGCCTTTCGGTCGACCTTGGCGGGCAATGGGTTGGCCCGGGCCAGACCCGGATATTGCCGTTGCTGGCCGATCTTGGCCTTTCCACATTTCCCCAACACGATACCGGACGCCACATCCTCGACCTTGGGGGCCGGATTTCATTCTATAAAGGGCTGGTGCCGCGCCTGCCGTTGCCAGCACTGGTTGGCCTTGTGCTGTCATTGATTCGGATCAACCGCGCGGCAAGGCGCCTTCCCAATGACGCCCCGTGGGACGCAAAGGATGCAGCAGCCCTTGACGCTATCACTACAGAGGCTGGTTTGGACAGCCTCAGCCGTAATCCTGAAACCCGCGCGATCCTTGATATTGCGACCCGTGCCGTCTGGTCAGCCGAACCGCGTGATCTGTCCTGGCTTTGGTTTCTTGCCTATGTCCGTGCGGCGGGCAGCATCGAGGCGTTGACCGATGTGAAGGGCGCGGCGCAGCAAGACCGTGTTGCCGGGGGCGCATGGCAAGTCGCAACCCGGTTGGCGGCACTTTTGCCGACTGGCACGATCTTGACCGGTTCCGCCGTTCGCCGCGTGGAACATGAACATGGCCGCATCAAAATCACCCACGACAAGGGCCATATTCTTTCTGACAAAGTGGTGGTGGCGATTGCCCCTGCGTTGACCGCGGCCATCGATTGGCAGCACCCGGCCGCCGCAAAGCGTGCTGAGCTTGCCCGCAAGATGCCGATGGGCAAGGTTATCAAAGCTTTGCTCGCTTATGAGCGGCCCTTCTGGCGTGACGCCGGTTATTCAGGACAGGCGGTCAGCGATACTGCACCCTTCGGGCCCGTCTTCGATGCCTGCCTGCCCGGATCACCGCTTGGCCTGCTTGTCGGTTTTTTTGAAGGAGATGCCGCTGCGCACGTGCAGCCAATCGGACCACAGGCGCGCAAGGCGGCGGCGCTTGATTGCGTCAAAATATGGTTCGGATCCGGGGCGCCTGATCCTATCGACTATGTCGAACATGATTGGATCGCCGATCCCTGGTCGCAGGGATGCTATGTTGGGCTGGCGCAACCCGGCGTATTGACCGCCCTTGGCCCTTCACTGCGTGCGCCGGTGGATGGGCTGCACTGGGCAGGCACCGAAACTGCGCTGCAATGGATCGGCTATATCGATGGCGCGGTCGAGGCGGGTGAACGGGCTGCGGCGGAAATTCTTGAGGGGTAACTGGACAGGAAAGCCGCTGCACCTTATCGGCCTGCCATGTCCATCCTGCCTCAAGATTCCGTCCTGATCGTCGATTTCGGAAGTCAGGTCACCCAATTGATCGCAAGGCGTGTCCGCGAAGCGGGCGTCTATAGCGAAATTGCCCCGTTCAATAGCGCCGCCGATGCCTTTGCGCGGATGACGCCCAAGGGTATCATCCTGTCGGGCGGGCCATCCTCGGTTACCGATGCGGGGAGCCCGCGCGCACCTCAGGTAATTCTCGATTCGGGCCTGCCAATCCTTGCCATCTGCTACGGCCAGCAAACACTCTGCACCCAATTGGGTGGGGTGGTTGAGGGCGGCCATGCCGCCGAGTTTGGCCGCGCCGATGTTGAGATATTGAAGGCCAGCCCGCTCTTTGATGGCTTCTGGGATGTGGGCGGTAAATATCCTGTGTGGATGAGCCACGGTGACCGGGTGACGCAAGCACCCGATGGCTTTGAAGTCATCGGCACCTCACCGGGCGCGCCGTTTGCGATTCTAGCGAACGAAGCGCGGGCCTATTACACCACGATGTTCCACCCGGAGGTCGTCCACACACCGGACGGTGCGAAGCTGATTTCAAACTTCGTCCACAAGATTTGCGGGCTGGCTGGCGATTGGACGATGGCCGAATTCCGCGCCACCAAGATTGCCGAAATTCGTGCGCAGGTTGGCTCTGGTCGGGTTATATGCGGGCTTTCGGGCGGCGTTGACAGTTCGGTTGCGGCGATCCTGATCCACGAGGCGATTGGCGAGCAACTGACCTGCGTTTTCGTAGACCACGGCCTATTGCGGATGAACGAACGCGAACAGGTCGAGACGCTGTTCCACGACCATTACAATATCCCGCTGGTGGTTGTCGATGCCGAAGAACGCTTCATGGCGGGCCTCGCGGGCGAAACCGATCCTGAGAAAAAGCGCAAATTCATCGGCGGCGAATTCATCACGGTGTTTGAGGAAGAGGCCAAGAAAATCGGCGGCGCGGATTTTCTGGCCCAAGGCACGCTCTATCCAGACGTTATCGAAAGCGTGTCCTTCACCGGCGGACCATCGGTCACGATCAAGAGCCACCACAATGTCGGCGGCCTGCCCGCGCGGATGAATATGAAACTGGTCGAGCCACTTCGCGAACTGTTCAAGGACGAGGTCCGCGCCTTGGGACGCGAGCTTGGCCTCAACGACCAGTTCGTCGGCCGCCACCCCTTTCCCGGCCCCGGCCTCGCGATCAGAATCCCGGGCGAAGTAACCAAAGAACGCTGCGACATATTGCGGCTCGCCGACGCGGTGTATCTCGAAGAAATCCGCAATGCCGGATTGTATGACGATATCTGGCAAGCCTTCGCTGTGTTATTGCCGGTGCGCACAGTCGGCGTCATGGGTGACCACCGCACCTACGACAATGTCTGCGCGTTGCGCGCGGTGACCTCGACCGACGGTATGACCGCGGATATTTACCCGTTCG
>JANNWX010000258.1:0-1951 GCA_031409315.1 Sphingomonadales bacterium
CAAGCTCAACGCATCATGGAAGCAGCGCACGAGACCTGCCCGTATTCCAAACTCACACGCGGCAACATTGCCGTTATGATCAACGTCGTTTGAGCTCTCCCGTCACCCGTTCGGCGCACGTTGCGCGGGGCAGACTCGCAATACTTGTTTGAAATTCCGGCAGCTACGTAAACCAACCCCAAAGGAAAGCGAAATGCAGATCAAGAACTCTGTTGCGTTCGTCACCGGAGCAAATCGCGGACTGGGCATGGCCCTTGCACAAGAACTTCTCGCCCGCGGCGCAAAAAAGGTCTATGCAGGTGTACGCACTTCGGCCGCCATTGACTTGCCCGGTATCGTTCCAATCCAGTTGGACGTCACCGATCCTGCTGCCATCGCTGCCGCCGCAGCACAATGCCACGACGCCACTTTGCTCATCAACAACGCCGGAATCGCCCGGGTGATGGATAGCACTCTGGATCCCGCCTTCATCAGTATGGCTCGTGAAATATTCGAGACCAATTTTTACGGCTTGGTCCTGACTACCCAGGCCTTTGTGCCGATCCTGTCCAACAATGGGGGAGGCGCCGTAATTAATGTACTGTCCGACGCAACCTGGTTTGCCCGGCCATTCTTGGCGGCTTATTCCGCAACAAAATCTGCAGCATGGAGTTTTACCAATGCGCTACGCCTTGAGCTGCGGGAAAAGGGCACACAGGTTCTTGGCCTTCACGTCGGATTCATGGACACTGATATGACGAAGGATTACAGCATGAAGAAGGTTAGTCCGCGACATGTCGCCGCGCTAACATTGACCGCGCTTGAGGAAGGCAAAGAGGAGGTGATCGCAGATGACAGCACTCAGGCCATCAAGCAAAGTTTGTCACGCAAGGATGCCCACTACCTCAACCCGATCGAGCCTGCGTGACGCGAGCTTACATCCTGTTGACGGTGACATGCACTTGCAAAATTTGGTCGCCAGCGGCGCCGGTCGCGGAAAAAAGCAGGCGCCATTCATGCCGCGGTTCATGAGAATCAATTCAGGAATGCCAGTCATTGTTTCAATCGGGACCGGAAAGGATCTATGCCTAACACCACCATGTTCGGTCGTCGTAGTTTTCTCGAAAAAGCGATTGCCGGCGCAGTTGTCACTGAGATGCCGTTCATGAGTGCCGCGCAAGAGAGCACGGTGCCGGCTATCGGTCCGCAGTCGCTCGCACGTGTAAGGCAAATCAAAGCCGGACCTCTCGAAATCGGCTTTTGCGAGCTTGGTCCCGTCGACGGGCCACCGGTCCTATTGCTGCATGGGTGGCCTTATGACATCCACAGCTACGTGGAGTCCGGGCCGATTCTTGCAGCCCGCGGTTGCCGCGTTATCGTGCCCCATTTGCGTGGTCACGGAACAACGCGCTTCATCGACAGCAGAACACCAAGATCGGGTCAGCAAGCAGCGATCGGTGCCGATGTGATTTCTCTGATGGACGCACTAAATATCCGGCGCGCGGTGCTTGCTGGCTACGACTGGGGTGGAAGAGCGGCTTGCGTGGCGGCCGCGCTTTGGCCGGATCGATGCGCCGGGCTCGTCTCGGTCAACAGCTATTTGATACAGGACATTGCTAAGGCAGGGCTGCCGACCACGGCAAAGGTTGAAGCAGGATTCTGGTATCAATACTACTTCCAGACCGAGCGCGGGCGGGCAGGGTTGGCGGCGAATCGGCGCGACATTGCGCGACTCATGTGGACGCGCAATTCCCCAACATGGCATTTCAACGATGCTACGTTTGATCGCAGCGCAATTGCGTTCGATAACCCCGACTATGTCGACGTGGTGATCCATTCCTACCGCCATCGGCTTGGTCATGCTCCGGGTTATCCGATGTACGAGGCACTAGAGCAGCGGCTTGCCACGATGCCGGCAATCGCTGTGCCCACCATCACACTGGACGGAGACGCCGACGGTGTGGTGTCGGCC
>JANNWX010000259.1:0-3116 GCA_031409315.1 Sphingomonadales bacterium
GGCGGAAAATTTTGGTCGTCATCGAAAATAGTCTCTCTTGAGTGAATGTTATTGCAGCCCAAATAGCATTACTTACATCAATGTCAATAGCGAATATCTTGCCGCCTGCCGCCCATCATGGCAAAACCGTCATCAAGAGGAGAAAGCAATGGCATCTGCTGGCTATTCAGACACAAAGCTTGCACAGAAATTATCGCTGAAGGCCGGTATGACTGTCTGGTTCCATGCAATGCCAGACAGCGTTCGCACCGAAATTGGCGTTATCGATTGCGTCGAATTGGCAACGCCATCATCTGGTCTTAACGCCGCGCATTTTTTTACAACCGAACGCGCCGAAATGGAGCGCCTTTTGGCCGACCTTCGTCCTATCATCGCTCCGGTCGGCTTTGTCTGGGTGTCTTGGCCAAAGAAGGCATCCAAAGTCCAAACCGATATCACCGAAGACGTGATCCGCACGGTTTGCCTTCCAATGGGTTGGGTCGATGTGAAGGTTTGCGCGGTGGACACCATCTGGTCAGGATTGAAACTTATGATCCGCAAGGAATTACGATGATCGACCATGAAACGATACAGTGGCAGCCTTACCCCGACATGGCAGACGCACAGCGGATTGCCGCCGCACGGGCATTTTATGACCAGATCAAGACCCGACGGACGTGCCGGTTCATCGGCGAGAGGCCGGTGCCACGCGCGGTAATTGAGGCTGCCATCCTTGCCGCTGGCACCGCGCCATCAGGGGCCAATCACCAGCCCTGGTATTTTTCGGTGGTGACCAGCCCGGGGCTAAAACAGCAAATCAGAAGTGCCGCCGAGGAAGAAGAGCAGGATTTCTATAATGGCAAGGCCGGGCAGGAATGGCTTGCCGCACTGGCCCCGCTGGGCACAGACGCTGACAAGGCTTATCTGGAGGCGGCACCCGTGCTGATCGTCATATTCGGCCAGCGCAAGGGCGGGCTTTATCCCGGTGAGACAAAACAGAATTATTATGTGGCCGAGAGCGTGGGGATTGCCACCGGGCTGCTGTTGAGCGCGCTTCATGCTGCCGGATTGGCGACGCTGACCCATACGCCCAATCCGATGCGTTTCTTGAACCAGATTTGCGGACGACCAAAATCTGAAAAGCCGGCGATGATCATCGTCGCTGGTCATGCGACCGCCGATGCGACCATTCCCGTTCACGCGACCATCAAGAAGCCACTGGACCAGATTATGAACTGGCTATAGCTTTGTCCTGTAACTAGGAGGCGACATTGACCACAACATCTAAAACCGGGGCTGGACCGACTGAAAATCCGGTGCGCCACATCACGCTGGATGCGCTGCGCGGATTTGCCGTGATGGGCATATTGGCGATGAACATTACCGCCTTTGCCATGCCCGATACAGCCTATATCAGCCCGGTCGTTTACGGTGGCAGCACCGGCGCGGATTTATGGAGCTGGGCGCTGGGCTATATCCTGTTCGACGGCAAGATGCGCGGGCTATTCTCCCTGCTGTTCGGGGCCAGCATGATGCTGATCATCGACCGGGCCGAGGCCAAAGGTGAAAGCGCCCGAAAGGTCCATTTTTCCCGCATGGGCTGGCTCGCCATTTTCGGGCTGGCGCATTTCTTTTTCATCTGGTTCGGCGATATCTTGTTTCTCTATGCCGCCATCGGTTGCCTTGCGTTCCGGTTCCGCAAGTGGGAGCCAAAACGGCTGATCAAATGGGCGCTTGGCATTATGATTGCCGGGTTCCTGATCTATTCGGCCGGAATGGGCGGCATGTTTTATGGGCGCTATATGGCGACCAGTCCCAATGCCAGCCCGACATCAGTTCAGGATTATAAAGAGTTGCAGGAAACTAGGGATTTTTCTCCGGCCTATGTTCAAGAGATGCTGGATTTGCACCGGGGCAGTTGGGCCGGGATTGTCGCCTATAAGGTGAAGGAGAAATGGTACGGCCCGCTAATCTTTGTTGGCCAGTCGTTTCACGAAACATTGCCAATGATGATGCTTGGCATGGCGTTGTTCAAAAACGGATTTCTAACCGGGGGATGGGCTACGGCGCGTTACCGGCGGTGGGCGATACGTGGGATAGGGTCTGGCGCGCTTGCCACGGCCCTGATCGCCTGGATTTTGTGGCGATCGGGTTTTAACATTGTCGAGGTGTTGAACGCGTTTATTGCCTGGATGATCCTGCCCCGACTGGTGATGACGCTTGGATATGCAGCCGCTCTGGTTTTGTTGGTCCAGCGGCTGGCGGGCAGCCAAATTCTGGACAGGATCGCCGCAACCGGGCGGGCCGCCTTTACCAATTATCTGGGAACCAGCATCGTGATGACGACGATCTTCTATGGCTATGGCTTCGGGCTTTTCGGCCATGTCAGCCGCAGCGAAACCTGGGTCTTCGTTATCGGTGCGTGGGTGGTGATGCTGATCTGGTCCAAACCGTGGCTGGACTCTTTCTATTATGGTCCGTTTGAATGGCTCTGGCGCAGTCTTGCACGCGGCAAGATGCAGGCCATGCGGCGTTAAAAACTGCGGGAAAACCCGGACGCCGTGACGGGACGGCGGTTCATCAGCGGGTTGCAGGCCGCGTCGAGTTCGGCAAGGGTCGCCTCTAGCAGCGGACGGATATCTGCAACATCTTCCATCAACATGCCCGGAGCCATATGCCGTTCCACACAATCACGGGCCGTCATTTCGATATGTTCGGCGATTTTTGACAGTTTAACCGCGCCAAATTCTGCGGCTTCGGTTTTCAACTTATGCGCTGGCAAAACCAACGGCGCGGCAGCCCCAGACTTCATCGCCTGTTCAATTGCGGCAATTGATTTGGCCCCGTCTTCACGGAAATAGCCAAGTATCCGCGTAAAGCCCCCACCAAGCTCCGCACGAGCCCTGGCAAATTTGGCCCAGTCTATCGCTGTGTCAACCTGTTGCGTCACAGGCATATTCCCCTTGGCTGAATGATATCAACGCAGGAATGACGTAGCATTGATTGGTAAACGGAAGGTTGACGAATGCCCGCAGAAAAACGTCAAAAGATCAGTTTTTGAAAGGGTTTTTTGGTGCGCGCAGGGTCAGACGGACCGGCACCGCACCAAAACCGAGATCGCGGCGGATGCCGTTGAC
>JANNWX010000260.1:0-6409 GCA_031409315.1 Sphingomonadales bacterium
TTCAAAAGCGAGGCCCAGATCCTTGCGCATCCAATCGACCGCAAAGCCGAAATCAAATTCATCCTTAGCCATTGTTTCCCAGCGGTTGGTCATTTGCCAGCTTGATGCAGCACCCGTCGAAATCGCCTGATAGACTTTGTCGAGGTCAAGCCCTGCCGCCTGGGCAAAGCGCATCGCCTCTGCCAGCGACTGGATGATCCCGGCGAAGGTGATCTGGTTGACCATCTTCGTCGTCTGGCCCGCACCCGCCGGACCGACATGGACGATGCGGCTGGAATAGGCCTCCATAAACGGGGTGGCCGCCGCAATCGCGGCGTCCTTGCCACCGCACATCAGGGTCAAGGTGCCATTTTCCGCGCCAATCTGCCCACCCGTCACCGGCGCATCGACGATCAGGATGCCGGTGCTCTTTGCCTCCACCGCCAATTGCCGCGCGATTTTGGCCGAAACGGTGGTATGGTCGATAAAGACGCTGCCTGCCTTCATCGTGCGGAATGCGCCGTCGCGCGATAGGGTGACGGCCGCCAGATCATCATCGGCCCCAACACAGGTGATAACGGCGTCGGCGCCTTTGGCTGCTTCGGCTGGCGAGGGCGCAATTGCCCCGCCGTGGGCCGCAACCCACTTTTCCGCCTTTGCAGCACTGCGGTTATACACCGTCATGTCATGCCCGGCCTCTGCCAGATGCCGCGCCATCGGGCCGCCCATGACGCCCAATCCGATAAAAGCTATTCTTGCCATGGGGGATGCATAAGCATTGTTTCACTTGAGCGCCAGATGCTCTAGAGGCTGCGCACATGTCAGACCAAGACCAGCTTCCTGTCAGCATTGATGATGTCCGCACCGCTGCCAAGCGGATTGAAGGTGCGGTTGTCCGCACGCCGACGTTGCACAGCCAGACTTTGTCGGCGCTGACTGGTGCGAAAATTTATCTCAAGTTCGAAAATCTGCAATTTACGGCGGCCTATAAGGAGCGGGGCGCGCTCAACACCTTGCTCCAGCTCGGTGATGATGCGCGTGCGAAAGGCGTGATTGCGGCGTCTGCTGGCAATCATGCGCAGGGGCTTGCCTATCACGGCAAACGGCTTGGCGTGCCGGTGACGATCGTGATGCCGGTGCCGACGCCGACGGTGAAGGTGATGCAGACTGAAAGCCACGACGCGACTGTGATCCTCCACGGCGAGACGTTTGACGCGGCTTATGCCCATGCGCGCACGCTTGAGGGCGAACGCGGGCTGACCTTCGTCCATCCGTTCGATCATCCCCATATCATCGCGGGCCAAGGCACGGTCGCGCTCGAAATGTTGGCCGATGCGCCCGATATTGATGCGTTTGCCATCCCAATTGGGGGCGGCGGGCTGTTTTCGGGCATGGCGACGGTCGCCCGCGCGCTTAAGCCCGATATGGATCTGGTCGGGGTTCAGGCCGAACTTTACCCATCAATGTATGCCAAGCTGCGCGGGCTGGATATGGCCTGTGCGGGCGATACGCTTGCCGAAGGGATCGCGGTCAAGCAACCCGGGGAATTGACGTCGCGTTTCGTTGACGCTTTGTCGGATGATATTGTGTTGGTCGGCGAACGCCATTTGGAAGAAGCGGTCAGCCTGCTTCTCCAGATTGAAAAGACCGTGGTTGAAGGGGCCGGGGCAGCGGGGCTGGCGGCGCTCCTTGCCCATCCGGAGAGATTCCGGGGTAAGACCGTCGGCATCGTGCTGTGCGGCGGCAATATCGACACCCGGTTGCTCGCCAATGTGTTGCTGCGTGATCTGGCCCGGTCGGGCAGGCTGGCGCGGGTGCGCATCCGGTTGCAGGACCGGCCCGGCGCACTCTTTAGCGTGTTCCGCATTTTTGCCGAACTCAATGCCAATGTGATCGAGATTTACCACCAAAGGGTGTTTACCACGTTGCCAGCCAAGGGACTCATCACCGATATCGAGTGTGAAACGCGGGATCGCGCGCATCTCGACCGGCTGATCGCTGCGCTCAAAGACGCGGATTATGAGGTTAATCTGGTCGAATTGGCCTGATTTGAAGGGCTTAACCTTCTTTAGATGGTAAACGGGCTTTTCATAATTCAAAACTGGCGACATAGTCCGGTGGTAAGAGATTCAGACCCAAGCAAAGGAATAGTCAGCGGTGACAGCACAATTTCGTTTTCCGCGCTTCTTTGTCACCAGCCCCGGCCCGTGCCCCTATATTGCGGGCAAGCAGGAACGGAAGGTCTTCACCGAATTAAACGGTGTCCACGCGACCGAGCTCAATGATGCGCTGGGGCGGATTGGGTTTCGCCGCAGTCAGGGTGTGGCTTACCGCCCGTCCTGCCTTGATTGTTCGTCTTGCATTTCGGTGCGGGTTGTTGCGGGTGAATTTTCTCCCAACGCCAGCCAGAAAAAACTCATCAAACGGCACGGTGATATTGAAGTGACGGCGTGCAAGCCTTGGGCGACCGACGAACAGTTCGATTTGCTCCAACGCTATCTTGCCGCGCGCCACCCCGGTGGTGGCATGTCGGGGATGGACGAGATTGATTATGCCGACATGGTCGAACAATCGCCGGTCGACACGCATATCATCGAATACCGCGAACCTTCCGCCCACGGCCAGCCCGGCAAACTGATCGGCGCATGCCTGACCGACCGTCAGGCGGACGGGCTGTCGATGATCTACAGCTTTTTTGAACCCGGTGATGCCAACCGGCCGGGGCTAGGCAATTATATCATCATGGATCATATCCTGCGCGCGGCGGCCGCCGATCTGCCCTTTGTCTATCTGGGTTACTGGATTTCGGAATCGAAAAGGATGGAGTATAAAACACGCTTCCGCCCGCTCGAACGGCTTGGTCCGGCGGGATGGTCACGGTTTAACCCCGATGAAATCACGGCGGCCCGCCCGCCCGAACTGGCGCGGGTATTGATGGACGCCTGAGTTTTCTGGCCTGAGTTAAATAAGCCCCGCCAGCGGGCTTGACGGATCGGCATACATCCGCCGCCCCATGCGGCCCGCGAGATAGGACAGACGCCCGCTTTCCACCGCCAGTTTCATCGCCCGCGCCATCATGATCGGGTCTTTGGCCTCGGCAATTGCGGTGTTCATCAACACGCCGTCGCAGCCCAGTTCCATCGCAACGCCCGCATCGCTCGCCGTGCCGACACCCGCATCGACGAGGACGGGAACCTTTGCACCCTCAACGATCAGGCGGATCGTCACCCGGTTCTGGATGCCGAGACCCGACCCAATCGGCGCGCCAAGCGGCATGATCGCCACCGCACCGGCCGATTCCAGCTGCTGCGCGGCGATCGGATCATCAACGCAGTAGACCATCGGAAGAAAGCCTTCCTTTGCCAATATTTCCGTGGCCTTCAGCGTCTCACGCATATCGGGATAGAGCGTGCGTGCTTCGCCAAGCACCTCCAGCTTGACCAGATCCCATCCGCCTGCTTCGCGCGCCAGCCGTAGCGTGCGGATCGCATCGTCAGCGGTAAAACAGCCCGCCGTATTGGGCAGATAGGTGATTTTCTTCGGATCGATAAAGTCGGTCAGCATCGGCGCCTTTGGGTCCGATATGTTGACCCGGCGTACGGCGACCGTAACGATTTCCGCGCCCGATGCTGTGACTGCGGCGGCATTTTGAGCATAATCCTTATATTTTCCGGTGCCGACAATCAGGCGTGAGGTGAAGGTGCGTCCGGCGACCGACCATGTGTCGCCCTGTTGCCCGCCGCCCACGAAATGGACGATTTCAAGCCTGTCCCCTTCTGCGACGGCCACCTGCGCCAATGTTGATCGCGGCACGATTTCCAGATTGCGCTCGACCGCGACTTTCGCCGGATCAAGCCCGATTTCAGTTGCAAGGTCAGCCAGCGTTGCGCCGCCCCGGATCGTCCTGGGTTCGCCGTTGAGAGTGATTGAAAGCATAAATGTGTTCATGTCGGACCTGTCTGTTTTGCGCTTTTATGCGTCAGCCCATATAGAAGACCGCCAACCCGCCGCAACCGAAAGAAAAGCCAATGGCTGCCACGCCGATCATCTACGTCCTGAACGGCCCGAACCTCAACCTGCTGGGCACGCGGGAGCCGGAGATTTACGGGTCGGACACGCTTGATGACATTGCCGGCATGCTGGAGGATCAGGCACGCGGTTTGGCGCTGGAGATTGATCTGCGCCAATCCAACCACGAAGGTCATCTGATCGACTGGCTGCATGAGGCGAATGCGGTTGGCGCAAAAGCGGTGCTGCTCAATGCGGGCGGTTACACCCACACATCAATCGCGATCCATGATGCGATCAAGGCGATCAAGGTGCCGGTGATCGAGGTTCATCTGTCCGACCCGCATAAACGGGAAGAATTTCGCCATCTGAGCTATGTCGGCATGGCGGCGCTTGCTTGTTTTGCAGGCTACGGCGCACAATCCTATGCACTGGCGCTGGACGCGGCGGCCAAGCTCTGACATTTGAGGCATATGTTTTTGAAATGGGGGTCCAATGACCGAAAAATCCGGTGGCACGATGCAGGTTGATGTAAAGCTCATCCGCCAGCTTGCCCAAATGCTAGATGAAACAAAGCTTTCCGAAATCGAGGTCGAAGACGGCGACCGCAAAATCAGGGTTGCCCGCAATCTGATGGCGGCACCCGTGGCCGTGGCAGCGCCCGTCGCGCCACCAGTCGCTGCCGCTGCTCTGGCCCCAGTCGCTGCGGCCCCGGTCGGCGATCATCCCGGCGCTGTTAAATCGCCGATGGTCGGCACGGCCTTTCTGTCGCCATCGCCTGAATCCCCGCCTTTTGTTGCGGTGGGGGCCAGCGTGAGCGAAGGTGATACGCTGATCATTATCGAGGCGATGAAAGTGATGAACCCGATCCTCGCCCCGCGCGGCGGCAAGGTCACTCAGGTGTTGATCGAAAATGGCCAGCCGATTGAATTTGATCAGCCATTGGTGGTTATCGAGTGACGATCGAGAAATTGCTGATCGCCAATCGCGGCGAAATCGCCCTGCGCATCCACCGTGCCGCCCATGAAATGGGGATCAAGACGGTGGCGGTCCATTCAACGGCGGACGCAGATGCCATGCACGTCCGGTTGGCCGACGAAGCAATCTGCATCGGCCCGCCCAGCGCGACCGATTCCTACCTGAATGTCCCCGCAATCATTTCAGCAGCCGAAATCAGCCATGCCGATGCGATCCATCCGGGCTATGGTTTCCTGTCGGAAAATGCGCGCTTTGCCGAAATTGTTGAACAGCACGGCATAATCTTCGTCGGGCCAAAGCCTGAACATATCCGCACGATGGGCGATAAGGTTGAGGCGAAACGGACGGCAGGCGCGCTTGGTCTGCCGCTCGTTCCCGGCTCCGACGGCGCGATTGAGGATGTGGGTGAGGCCAAAAAGATCGCCAAGGCGGTCGGTTATCCGGTGATCATCAAGGCTGCGTCGGGCGGCGGCGGCCGGGGCATGAAGGTCGTCAATACCGAAGCAGAGCTTGAAACCCAGATGCTTCAGGCGGGCACCGAGGCCAAGGCCGCGTTCGGCGATGCGACGGTCTATCTGGAAAAATATCTCGGCAATCCGCGCCATATCGAATTCCAGGTGTTTGGTGATGGCAATGGCAATGCCATCCATCTGGGGGAACGCGATTGTTCGCTGCAACGGCGGCACCAGAAAGTGCTTGAAGAAGCACCGTCGCCGGTCATTTCATCCGAAGAACGAATGCATATGGGGGGCGTCGTATCAAAGGCTATGGCCGATATGGGCTACCGCGGCGCGGGGACAATCGAATTCCTATGGGAAGACGGCAAATTCTATTTCATCGAAATGAACACTAGGCTTCAGGTTGAACATCCGGTCACTGAAATGATTACCGGGGTTGATCTGGTCCGCGAACAGATCCGCATTGCCGAAGGGCGGCCGCTGTCGGTTGAACAGGCCGATATTGAATTCAAGGGTCACGCGATCGAATGCCGGATCAATGCCGAAGACCCGCGCACGTTTGCGCCCTCACCCGGCCTCGTCAAAAATTACCACGCGGCAGGCGGTATGCACGTCCGCGTCGATAGCGGGCTTTATGCCGGATACCGGATTCCCCCTTACTACGATTCGATGATCGCCAAGCTGATCGTTTACGGCCGGACCCGCGAAGGGTGCATGATGCGTCTGCGGCGGGCGCTTGAGGAAATGGTGGTCGAAGGCGTCAAGACGACGATTCCGCTGCATCAGGATCTGCTGCGTGCGCCCGATGTGATCAACGGCAATTATACGATCAAATGGCTGGAGGAATGGCTGGAGGGGCAGAAGGGCTGAACGCCCTAGGGCCGCTTATCTTGACGCCGCCGTGTGATATGGGGTGGTGGCGCTTGTATGACCGCTTTCGCTAAAATTGCGGCCGTTCTGGGTCGATTTTGCTACTACCGAAAGCA
>JANNWX010000261.1:0-27234 GCA_031409315.1 Sphingomonadales bacterium
GAAGGCTGGGCGCGCTCGATCCTCTTCAACCCGCAACTCGCCGAACAGTTTGCCGCCTTCTTCAACCGTTTCGGTCGCTTGACCTTGATACGGGATAACCAGCACCGGACCGGCAAGCGTTTGCGGCCCGCCCCAGCCCTCGGCAATCGAAGCCTGAGCGGTATCAGACTGGCTCTGGCGGTCATAAACGATCAGCCAGACAAAGAAGAGCGGGATGGAGAGCAGAAACCCGACCAGCAGGGTGAACAGCAATTTCATCGCCGGTGTACGGGTGCTGGCTGTTGAACTTGGAAACGAAACCATGATCATTCTCCTCCGAACGAGCCTGTCTCTTAGCGCAACCTAGCAACAGTTCAACTGTCAAAATGCACGGTTCGTCGTATACGCTTGTTCTGGCGGGTGGATGTGGCAAGTGGCGATGATGCGCAACCTTCGCTTTCTTCTGCTTTGGATTCCCCTCGGCCTTCTTGCCGTACCGGTCAACGCTGCCCCGGTGACGGGTGAAAAAGAACGGCCTGCTGGTGAGATGATGGGCGACGCCGTAACCCAGCCTTTGTCCGACGCCAATTTGAAGCGGCGCGAAGTGCCGCCCGCATTGCTGGCCATCCGCGATAATCCTTATGCGCTCGACGGAATCCGAACGTGCCGCCAACTGATCGCCGAAGTGGTTAAGCTGGACGCCGTGCTTGGCCCTGATCTTGACCAGATCGACATCTCACCCGGCGCGCGCAAACGGCGGGAAGGCGCAGCCAATGTTGCCGGGGGTCTTATCTCAAGCCTGATCCCTTTCCGGTTCCTGATTCGCGAAATATCTGGTGCCAACCGGTCTGATCAGGAATTCCGGGCGAACATTTATGCCGGCGTTGTCCGGCGTGGGTTCTTGAAAGGGGTCGGCCAGCAACGCCGGTGCCGCGCACCTGGAAGACCGTTCACCCGGTTTGAAAGTGCCCAAGAAGCCGCCGCCACAATCCTGGAGGACAAGGATGACAAGTGACGTGCCCTGGCTTGGGCCAAAGGGGCCGTTCCTGCGGTTGAAAGATTGTCATAACGTGCAGGATTTTCGCAGGCTGGCAAAGTTGCGACTGCCCGGACCAGTGTTCAACTATATCGACGGCGCTGCCGATGATGAGATTACCAAGCGGCGCAATACGGATGCCTTTGCCAGCTGCGATCTCGTACCCAATGTGCTGGCCGGGGTTGAAAGTATCGACATGTCAACGACCGTTATGGGGCGCAAGATCGACATGCCCCTGTTCCTGTCACCTACCGCGCTCCAGCGGCTGTTCCATTGGCAAGGCGAACGGGCAACCGCGCGTGCTGCGGAAAAGTTCGGCACTTATTGCGGTATCTCATCGCTCGCTACTGTCAGCATTGAGGAGATTGGGACCACCATATCCAGCCCGAAACTGTTCCAGCTCTATATCCATAGAGACAAGGGCCTAAACCACGCGATGGTCGAACGGTGCAAGGCGGCAAAGTTTGATGCCATCGCGCTGACCGTCGATACGATTGTCGGCGGCAACCGCGAACGATGCCAGCGAACCGGCTTTACCTCGCCTCCCCGCCTTACGCCGCGCTCGGCATTCAGTTTTGCGGCCCATCCTGCTTGGACACTCAACTATCTGCTACGTGAGAAATTTGAACTCTCCAACCTCAAAGACCACGTGTCCGAAGGCACCAACGTCGCGCTGTCGGTTGGCGATTATTTCGATACGATGCTTGACCCGTCTATGGACTGGAAAACCGCAGAAAGCGTTCGGACGCAGTGGGGCGGCGAATTCTGCCTTAAAGGGATCATGTCGGTTGAAGATGCGCGGCGCGCGGTCGATATCGGGGCGACGGCTATTATGGTGTCGAACCACGGCGGTCGCCAGCTTGATGGTGCCCGCGCGCCGTTCGACCAATTGGCCGAGATATGCGATGCGGTTGGCGACAAGTTGGATGTCATTTGTGACGGGGGAATCCAGCGCGGTAGCCATGTTTTGAAAGCTCTTAGCGTAGGGGCGAAAGCCTGTTCTGGCGGCCGGATGTATCTCTATGCCTTGGCGGCGGCCGGACAGTCCGGTGTCGAACGCGCGCTGGCCAAGCTGCACGACGAGATCGCGCGGGACATGAAGTTGATGGGGGCAAAGTCAGTCAGCGATTTGGGGCGCGCCAATTTGCGCTGGCGGTAACTCCTACTCAGTATGATGGGTGGCCTTTCCTTTGACTAAACTTTGACAAGCGGGCGCGCATTTGGGAGAGGCTGGGGCTATGCCGAACCAGCGCCCAACCCGCCCTGTCAAACACACGCCACCAAGCATGGTCGCCATACTCTGCGCGGTCGTGTCGCGGTGACACTCGCCCTACCCGATTTCGACATTGCCGGGTTCGTTCGCGCCGTATTGGCCGAAGACCTTGGCCCCACAGGACGTGACGTCACATCCGAATCCGTCATCCCGGCGGACGCGTGCTTTTCCGGGGTGATGGACAGCCGCGATGCGATCATCGTTGCAGGCCTACCGATTGCGGCGGCCTTCTTCAAACATCTTGATCCGGTGATGGACATTGAAATGTTGGCCGACGAAGGCGCGAGCGTCGCCAAAGGAAGCGATCTCATGCGGCTTAGGGGCAATGCCCGCGCGCTGCTGACCGCTGAACGGTCGGCACTCAACACCGTCCAGCATCTGTCGGGCATTGCGACGATGACGCGCGCTTATGTTGACGCAATCGCAGGCACCGGCTGCACCCTGCTTGACACACGCAAGACCATCCCCGGCCTGCGCGTTCTTGAAAAATATGCAACGCGTATGGGCGGCGCGACCAACCATAGAATGGGCCTATGGGACGCGGCGATGATCAAGGATAATCATGTCGCAGTCGCGGGCGGAGTTGCAGAGGCTGTCCGACGGGCCAAGGCGGCAGGCGTTGAACAGATCATCCTTGAGGTGGATAGACTCGCGCAGATCGAACCGGGCCTAGCTGCGGGCGCCACCCATCTCCTGCTCGACAATATGGATGTGCCAACGCTGCGGCAGGCGGTTACATTGGTCGCCGGGCGCTTGCCAACCGAAGCATCGGGCGGCGTCACGCTGGAAACGATTCGCGCAAAGGCAGCGACCGGCGTCACCTATATCTCGGTCGGGCGGCTGACCCAGAGCGCGCCGGCCGCCGACATCGGGCTGGATTTTGATCTGGTCTGATTGCCCCTCCTGCCCAAATCTGTCAAAGGCGTATCATGGCTAAATTCACACCTTTCCGCTGGGATGATCCGTTCAATCTCGACGCACAACTGACCGATGATGAGCGAATGATCCGTGACGTGGCGGAAGCCTATGCGCAGGACAAACTCTTGCCGCGCGTTGTTTCGGCAACGCTTGAGGAGCGGTTCGACCGTGAGATTATGTCCGAACTGGGGGCTCTCGGCCTGCTTGGCGCGACAATCGACGGCTATGGCTGTGCAGGCGTCAGCCATGTCGCTTACGGCCTTATCAGCCGCGCTGTGGAACGGGTGGATTCGGGTTACCGATCAGCGATGTCGGTGCAATCAAGCCTCGTCATGCACCCGATTCACGCTTATGGTTCGGAGGATCAGCGCCAGAAATACTTGCCGCGCCTGGCCACTGGCGAGATTGTCGGCTGCTTTGGCCTGACCGAGCCCGATGCAGGGTCCGATCCGGCCAGCATGACAACCCGGGCCAAGGCGGTTGCCGGTGGATACCGGATCAGCGGCGCGAAAATGTGGATCACCAACAGCCCTATTGCCGATATCGCCATTGTCTGGGCAAAAGATGAAGGCGGTATCATCCGGGGTTTCATCGTCGAACGTGGGATGGAGGGTTTCTCGACCCCCAGGATCGACGGCAAGATGAGCCTGCGGGCATCGGTGACTGGCGAAATCGTGCTCGATGATGTGTTCGTTCCAGAGGCCAACATGCTGCCCAACGTGCAGGGCCTGTCAGGCCCGTTTGGGTGTTTGAACAAGGCGCGTTACGGCATCGCGTGGGGGGCAATGGGGGCAGCGGAGGATTGTTTCCATAGGGCCAGACAATATCAACTGGACCGCAAACAATTTGGCCGTCCGCTCGCCGCGAACCAGATTCCGCAGCTCAAAATGGCGAATATGCAAACCGAAATTGCTCTGGGGTTGCAGGCCGCGATGATCGTTGGCCGGTCAATCGATGCGGACGCCTGGTCGCCTGAAATGGTGAGCCTGATCAAGCGGAACAATTGCGGCAAGGCGCTCGACATCGCGCGGGTCGCGCGCGACATGCACGGCGGCAACGGCATTTCGGCTGAATATCATGTCATCCGCCATGCCATCAATCTGGAAACCGTGAACACCTATGAAGGCACACATGATGTTCACGCACTGATCCTTGGCCGCGCGATTACCGGGATTCAGGCTTTTTCGTGATCAACGCGGAGTCCCAAAAAGCACTGGCGGGTATCCGAGTTCTTGATCTTTCGCGCGTGCTGGCGGGGCCATGGTGCACCCAGATGCTGGGCGATCTTGGCGCGGAGATCATCAAGGTCGAACAGCCCGGAAAAGGTGATGATACGCGCAGTTGGGGGCCGCCGTGGCACGGCGAAGGCGACCAGAAATTGTCGGCTTATTATCTGTCGGCCAACCGCAACAAGGCAAGCGTCACCATCGACATGGCGAGGCCAGAAGGGCAGGATCTGATCCGCCAGCTTGCCGCCAAATCCGATGTGCTGGTTGAAAACTTCAAATGCGGTGGCCTTGCCAAATATGGGATCGACTATGAAAGCCTGAAGGGGGCAAACCCGCAGCTGATCTATTGCTCGATCACCGGATTTGGGCAGAATGGGCCGCGCGCAACCCAGCCCGGCTATGACTTCATGATCCAGGGCCTGTCTGGCATGATGAGCGTGACGGGGGATCCGTCAACCGAGCCACAAAAATCGGGCATTGCCTTTGCTGACATTATGACTGGCTTGCATGCGACCATCGCCATCCTCGCCGCGATCAACCAGCGGCGTGACACCGGGCGCGGTCAGCATATTGACATGGCTTTGTTCGATGTTGCGGTGTCAACGCTTGCCAATCAGGCGCTTAATTATCTGGTTTCGGGCGTTGCCCCTGTCCGAATGGGCAATGCCCATCCCAATGTTGTCCCGTATCAAGCCTTTGCCACGCTTGATGGCCATTTGATCCTTGCAATTGGCAATGACAGCCAGTTTGCCCGGTTCGCCGCGTTGGCCGGTCATCCTGACTGGGGCAGCGACCCGCGCTTCGCGACCAATGCCGCCCGCATCGAAAACCGCGCTGATCTTACCCCGGAAATCTCTCGAATCATGGCCAGCCGCACGACCGCTGACTGGGTTGTAATACTGGAGGAAGCAAGCATCCCGCACGGACCGATCAATCCTATTGATCAGGCCTTGGCAGACCCGCAAGCGGTGCACCGCGGCCTTTCGACGATGGCCGGGGATCGCCCCGCCATTGCCAGCCCGCTGCGCCTATCGGATTCGATGCCAGACGCCGGAACCGCGCCGCCTTTGCTCGGCGCGGACACGCTTGACGTGCTTGGCCGGTTGCTTGATCTTGACGCAGACAGGATTGAGGATTTGCGCGCAAGTGGGATCATCTGAGCCAGACAGACATATCCTAATCCCAACCCAAAAATAACGCTGCGTTATTGGGCCAAATCAATCAACAGTGATGGCGTCAAGATTTGCGGCAACACATCGGGTGCCGATGCGCCGGGCCGGTAGAAAAGGTAGAGTGGCACGCCAGAACGACCGTGACTTTCGATGAAGCGGCTGATCACCGGATCGCCGTTCGTCCAATCGCCGACCAACACCGCCACCTGCTTCGCCTTAAATGCCCGCGCGACACTATCTTGCTCAATTGCGGCCTTTTCATTCACCTTGCACGTGATGCACCAATCGGCCGTGAAATAGACAAAGACCGGACGTCCTTCGGCCCGCAGCGCGTTCAATCGGGCTTCGTTAAACGGTTCAAATCCGGCGATGCTGATCGCTTTGGTTTCGAGGCCTGCTTCGGGGAGAAGTGTAGATGTAGCAGCCGAGACGGCCAGCACACCAGTCAGCAATAGCATGAACGAAACCGGTTGCTTGCGGCCAAACAAGCCCAGAATGAGGACACCAACCAGTGTCGCGGCCATCCCGACTGCCAGCCCGGTCTGACCCGTTTGCCGCCACAGCAACCACAAAAGCGCCGCACCCGTCAGAAACATCGGGATGGACAAGACTCGCTGAAACGTCGCCATCCACGCCCCCGGTTTTGGCATCATTTTGCGCAATGCTGGCACGAAACCAAGCAGCAGGAAGGGTATGGCAAGCCCAATACCAAGCCCGGCAAATATCGCCAGTGCCGCCGCCACCGGCAAGACAAGGGCTGCGCCAAGTGCTGCCGCCATGAACGGCCCGGTACACGGCGTCGCCACAAAGGCGGCCAACGCACCAGTCCAGAATGAACCAACCGCCCCACCCTTTTCCACCAGCGCCTGCCCACCACCAAAGCCGCGCAATTCAAACAGCCCGGCCAGATTGAGGGTCATTGCGCTCACCAGCAGCAACAGCATCAGAATAACCCGCGGGTCTTGCAGTTGAAACGCCCAGCCAACCGAATCGCCGCCCGCCCGAAGCGCAAGCAGGGCCCCGCCCATCGCCAAGCAGGTGAGGATCACCCCGGCACTGTAAGCCAAAGCCTCATGCTTGGCGGCGCGCGCATCGCCGCCAACACGGGCTAGGCTAAGCGCCTTCAAGCTGATGATCGGAAAGACACAGGGCATGATATTGAGCAACAGGCCACCAAGGATCGCCCCGCCGAGCGCAAGCAAGATCGTCACCACGTCAAAATCGGGTGCGCCCGCCCGGACAGTGCCGGGCACTGCGCTCACCTCCAGCCCCATTTCGGTGCCAAATGCCAAGACGCCTACAATCGTCTTAACCGGCGCGGCCCCCGCCGCCTTCGCGTCAATGATCAAGCTATCGCCATCCCGTGACACCTTTTGTGGCCCTTGATAGGCAAGCGCATTTTCACTCAAAGCGAAAAACCACGGGTCGTTCGCGCGCAGACCGGCCGGATAAGGAATGGCAATCCGGATATGATCTCCCGCAACCGCGAACACGGCCTGCGCGCCAAGAGGACGCGGCAATTTTGCGCGCCACCCATCAAATGATGCACGGTCTCCCTGCGTCACGCGCCCGTCGCCAACCACCAGATCAAGACTCAGTTCGGAATGTTCAGGCACGCAAATCTTGTCTGTGCAGGCCAGCCAGTCGCCTTTCAACCGGATTGGCAAAACCGTTCCTTTCGACAGATTGGCCGGAAGGATCAGCGGGACAAGCAAAGCATGATCGCCGTTAAACACATGGTTCATAAGGCCCGCCACGATCAGCCGTTCGGGCACTGGAAAGCGCACCGCGCCTATTTTTGCGCCTGCGGGCAATATCCAGTCCAACTGCGCTGCAAACCCCGCGTCGCCCGGATTCTTCCAATAACCATGCCAACCGGGTTTGGGGCGCATATCGATGGCCAGCATCACCGTAGCACCAGCGGCGGGCGTCTGTGACTCTGACACCAACACGGCGTCGATATTGTTCCGGGCCTGCGCTGGGGAAAAGGCCAACCCAAGCGCGAACAGCGTCATCAGGATGCAACGCGTCCATGCAATCAAAAGGCCTTGTCGCACCATGAATGCCCCTATAGCGTCTGGCCAACGTGAATCCACGAAAAGGAACGGAATGTGAAGAACAAATATCTGTTCGCTGGTCTGATCGCCAATGTTGCGATGCCTCTAGGCGCACAATCCCCCGAAAAACCCAAACTGCCGGAAAAACCCAAACTGATCGTGGCAATTGCCGTCGATCAATTTTCAGCTGATTTGTTCAACGAGTATCGCGCGCTATACTCTGGCGGATTAAAGCGATTGGCGAGTGGCGCTGTGTTTGCACACGGCTACCAAAGCCATGCCGCGACCGAAACCTGCCCGGGCCATTCAACCATATTGACCGGCAGCCGCCCGGCACGCTCTGGCATCATCGCCAATGACTGGCAAATACCCGGGCTTGAACGCAAGGATCGCGGCGGCAATCCGACCTATGAAGTCTATTGTGCGGAAAAGCCGGGGCCAGCAGGATCAAACGCCAGCGCACAGGAAATTTCGGCTTCCTTTTTACGGGTGCAGACACTTGGTGACCGGTTAAAGGCAATTGACCCGCGCACACGCGTTGTCGCTGTCGGTGGAAAAGACCGTGCTGCGGTGATGATGGGCGGCCACAATGCCGACCTTTCCCTGTGGTGGAATGGCAAAACATTTGGCACCTATGCCAATCGGGATGCGATGATCCCCGCCGGAATTGCGGCGATCAATGACCGGGCAAGCGCCGCCATCGCAAAACCTGTGCCACCCAAATTGCCCACCCAATGCGCCGCCACATCACGCGCGGTCCCGGTATCTGCAACGGCAAGTGTTGGCACTTTGCAAATGCGCAAGGCGGGCGACGAGCGCGGGTGGCGCGCAACCCCGCAGTTTGATTCGCTAACCCTGGATGCTGCGCTTATCGCGCTTACATCCATGCAATTGGGCAAAGGATCAACGACCGACGTTCTGGCGATCAGTTTCTCTGCGACCGATTATGTCGGCCATGCTTTTGGCACGCAGGGGGCCGAAATGTGTGCGCAGATCATCGCGCTCGATGCAACGCTCGGCCGCCTGTTTGCAGCACTGGACAAATTCAAGACGCCTTATGTCACAGTGCTGACAGCTGATCATGGGGGCCACGATTTGCCAGAACGCAATGACCGACAGGCGCTTCCACAGGCCGAACGTGTGGACGCGATGCTATCAGCCGGGGCGGTTGGCAGCAAATTGGCAAAACAATTCGGACTAACATCCAACGCCCTGATTGGCCGCGCGCCTTTTGGCGATATCTACTTGAGTAACGCCGTCCCAGCTGACCAGCGCGCGGACGTCCGTGGTGCAGCGGTCGCCCAGTATCGCGCGCACAAGCAAGTCGCAGCCGTATTTACCAAGGATGATCTCATCGCCGCTCCCGGACCTTCGGGCCCGGTTGATGAATGGTCGTTGCTCGACCGTGCCAAGGCCAGTTTTGATCCTGAACGGTCCGGCGATTTTATTGTTCTTTTGAAACCCTATGTCACGCCAATTCCCAACGGCGGGTTCGGTTTTGTCGCCACCCACGGCTCACCTTGGGGTTATGACCGGCGGGTGCCGCTTCTGTTCTGGTCCAAAGGCATGATCGGCTTTGAACAGCCCAATGCCGTCGAAACGGTCGATATATTGCCGACGCTGGCAAGCCTCATAGACCTTCCCATACCGTCAGGAGAAATTGACGGACGCTGCCTTGATCTTGACCCCGGCTCTGCAACAACCTGCCGATGACCCTTGTTCATCTGTTGCACTGCTGTTAGTCTTCTACGCGCGGGGGCGTTGGGAGATGAACATGTTCATACGGCGGCTTTCATATTCGATCCTGTTGGCAGCAACCTGTGCCATGCCTGTGCTGGCTATGGGCGGTGGCGGTGGCGGTGGATCAGCGCCAAGCGAAAGCGCGCCGCAATATGACGCGGCGGTTGAATATCGCAAAGGCATTGCCGCACTTCAGGCAAAAGATTTCAAAGCAGCAAAGACCGCGTTTGACCACGTCATTTCTGTCGCCCCCAAAGATGCCAACAGCCAATATATGGCCGGCGTATCACGCGTAGGGCTTAACGATTGGAAAGGTGCCAAGCGTTATTTTGAAAAAGCGATGAAGCTAGATCCGTCGCTGCTGCGCGCCGAACGCGATTTGGCTGTGGCTTATGCCAAGACCGGCGACAAGCCAAAGGCCGAAGCAGCCTTGGCAGCCCTGCAAGCCAAGGCGAGCAGTTGTGGCGCCGTCTGCCCACAAGCCGGTGATTTGAAAGCCGCGATTGAAGCCATTGGCGCGGCTATGGCGGGAGGCCCGCAAGCCGCCAAAGACAATGGATCAAACCTGATATTTGCCACGCCGGCGCTAGGCGATGACCGTTATCTCTCGGCGGTCAGCCTGATCAACGAAGGCAAGTTTGAAACCGCTATAACAACGCTTAAGGCAGCGCAGGCAAGTTTTGGACCCCACCCCGATATCCTGACGTATCTGGGCTTTGCCAATCGCAAGCTTGGCCATTTTGGTGTTGCCGAGGCACATTACCGTGCCGCACTTGCCGTGTCACCAGCGCACCGGGGGGCGACCGAGTATTTTGGCGAATTGATGGTCGAACGTGGGGATATGTCCGGCGCAAAAACCATGCTTGCCCGTCTTGACACCCAGTGCCCCTTTGGATGCGCCGAAGCAGAGGAGCTGCGCCGGTGGATTGCCGCAGGTCATTCGCCCAATTCCTGATCGCGCTTGCCTGTCTTGGCGCGACCGCTAGCACGCAGTTTCCTATCCGCGAGGCGCGCTGGATTGCGCCCGAACGGCGGTTGATTACGCTTAGCACCGGGCCCGCGGAATGTTTTGATAGGACCGCTGCCAAGACCCAACGCAGCGCCGAAATCGGTCGCATAGCATTTCGCGCACCCTTGTTGCTGGGTGGTCAAGCCGCACGTGCGGGCCTGAGTTGTGCGAGTTGCCACCGCAATGGACGGGGCAATCCCGATTTTCAGTTGCCTGGCCTTTCCGGCACTCCTGGAACCGCCGATGTCACTAGTTCCCTGATGAGCAAAAGCCGAGGTGACGGGGCGTTCAACCCCAAAATCATCCCTGATCTGGCGCGTGATGCCCCAAAAATATCCCGCGATCCTGGCAGTGGCGAACTGCGCTACTTCATTCGCGGTCTGATCGTTGAGGAATTTGACGGGCCAGAACCAGCACCAGCTGTGCTTGACGCGCTGACAGACTATGTGCGCGCCCAGCGGGCGGATGCCTGTCAACTGCCCGACACAAGACCTGTCAGGTTTCAAGATGATTGGGATGATGTGACAGCGGCAGTCAAGCTGGCGATCTACAGCGCCCGTGCGGGTGATAACGCGAGCGCGACGATGCTATTTTCTGCCAGCCGGTCGTTGCTTGGCAATGTCAATGATCGCACCCTGGCGCGCGCGCAAAAACCCATTGCCGCCTTGTCTAGGGCCATCGCCAACCATGCCAGCAATCCGAACGCCGACCGGCGTTTGTTGGTAAAAGTGGATGCTCTTGGTATACAGCTTCACCGATTGGAAAGGCAGTCGCTATACGATCCGCAAAATCTTGCGCGCGCTCTAAATCAGCGCGTGTCGAAAAGCTTTAATCCGGGTCCAAGCTGATTGTTGGACAGCCGAAGCGGCTCATGCGTCCAATCTGCGACAAAAGTCGATTGACGCTCAACACCCGGTGCGATTGACGCACGGTTATGGCTTATGGCCAGCCCTGCCGATGGGTGATTGACCTCTTCGGCCCCGACGGCGACAAAGGCCGAATAATTTTCCTTATTGGCGCCCTGCACAAATTCGTTGCGGGTGATGGTGCCGACTGAACCCGCAGGAAGATCGATCATATAATTGGTTTCGCGTCCGCGCGTATCATCAAAACTATTGTCGCTAATCTCGGCGCGCGCCGCGCGGCTTTTGACATAATGGCCGCCAGTGCCGCGTTCAAAACGGGAATTGGTCACGATCAAGCGGCCATAATTACCAATATAAATCGAATGCGAGCACATGCCGTCGGGGCATCCGCCAAGGCCAGAAAAGGTAGACCGGTCGATGCTGATCGTCGCGGCAGGATCATCGTGTGATAAGATGCCTTGTTCGGAATTCCGAAACGTCACATTGGTGACTTGCAGATCGCCCTTTTCGAGCCGGATGCCAGAGCCGTTGCGATCAGGAACGCGCTGGTTCTGGAAAATGATGCCGTCAACCGCCGCTGCCCGCCCGCGCAGGACAAAAGCAGCCTTGCCCTCGCACGCAACACCGTCAAATATGGCCGTTCCGGGCGTTTGCGCCTTATAAGCGATACGCCCAGCATCCTGGATGGCGCACATACGGTAGGTGCCCGGCGCGATGGAAATCGTTCCGTCGCCATTGCCAATCGCTCTGACCGCGTCGGCCAACCGCCAAAAACCTTGGCCGGATTCCGCGACGGTGAACGGCCGGTCCTCCGACTGCGCGCCCAGTGGGACTGCAAAAGAGAGAGCAATGAGCAAAGAAACAGAGCGTATCATGCACGCTGTTTCTACCTTCGCATCGGCTGTGTCGACCCGAATTGAGGGTTAATCCAGATTTGGCCGCAGCCAGCGGGTCGCCGTTGGCAGATCGACGCCGCGTCGCTTGGCATAATCCGCCAACTGGTCTGGACCGACCCGCGCTACCCCGAAATAAGCCGCGTCTGGATGGCCGAAATAGAATCCGGAAACCGCCGCAGTCGGCAACATCGCATAGCTTTCGGTCAGCGTGATGCCGGTGTTTGCGCTTGCATCCAGCAGGTCAAACAGGATCGGCTTCAAACTGTGATCGGGGCAGGCCGGATAGCCAGGTGCCGGACGGATGCCACGATATTGTTCACGGATCAGCGCGTCGTTGGTCAATTGTTCGCTTGGCGCATAGCCCCATAGGGTGGTCCGGACATGCTGATGCAGCCGTTCGGCAAATGCCTCTGCCAAGCGATCAGCCAGTGCTTTTAATAAAATGTCCGAATAATCATCATGATCCGCTTTGAATTCGGCCAATTTGGTTTCTATCCCGTGCCCGGTCGTCACCGCAAAGCCGCCGATCCAATCGCCGTCATGGCTGACAAAATCGGCAAGGCACATATTGGCGCGGCCTTCGCGCTTGGCAATTTGTTGGCGCAGGAACGGGATGCAGACATGCTCTTCCTCCTCGACCAGATGGACAATCACATCGTCGCCTTCACGTCGGCACGGCCAGAGTGCGGCAACCCCCTTTGCTGTCAGCCACTTTTCAGCAATGATCTTGTCAAGCATCGCTTGGGCATCTGCGAACAGGCTTGACGCACTCTCACCCACAATCTCATCGGTCAGGATGGCTGGATAATTGCCCGCCAATTCCCAAGCGCGGAAAAACGGTGTCCAATCAATATACGTGCGCAGGTCGGCCAAATCCCAATCACCGAATATGTGCACACCGGGGTGCGCGGGTGGCGGCGGCTTATGCGCCATATCGGCAGGGAACGCATTGATCCTGGCATCGTCGATAGGCACAAGTGCGCTTTGCCCCTTGCCTTCGCGTGCCGCCCGCACATGGGCATAATCCGCCGCTGTCTTTTCGACAAAATCGTCGCGCTGGGTATCGGACAGCAAGGTTGATGCCACACCGACCGCACGACTAGCATCAAGCACATAGATGACCGGGCCGTCATAGGCCGGGTCAATGCGGAGCGCGGTGTGGACCTTTGACGTCGTCGCGCCGCCAATCAGCAGCGGGATCGTGAAGCCAGCGCGCTTCATTTCTTCTGCAACCGTCACCATTTCATCAAGCGACGGGGTGATCAGCCCGGACAGGCCGATGATGTCCGCGTCATTATCTTTGGCAGCTTGCAAAATGGCAGACCAAGGCACCATCACGCCCAGATCAATGACTTCATACCCGTTGCACTGAAGCACGACGCCGACGATATTCTTGCCGATATCATGCACGTCGCCCTTCACGGTTGCCATGATGATCCTGCCCTTGGCGCGTGCCCCGGGTTCCTTTGCCGCCTCGATAAAAGGGATGAGGTGCGCCACGGCCTTCTTCATCACCCGGGCGGATTTCACCACCTGCGGCAGGAACATCTTGCCCGATCCGAACAGGTCGCCAACCACGTTCATGCCGTCCATCAACGGGCCTTCGATAACCTCAATTGGCCGGGGAAATTGCTGGCGACATTCTTCGGTATCGTCGACAACATACATGTCGATGCCTTTAACGAGCGCATGTTCAAGACGTTTGGTGACAGGCCAGCTGCGCCATTCTTCGGCCGCCTTTTCTACCGCAGCATCAGTGCCCCGGAATTTTTCCGCCAGCGTGACCAGCCGTTCGGTCGCGCTCTCATCGCGGTTGAGGATCACGTCTTCGCACGCATCGCGAAGTTCAGGGTCAATCGTGTCGTAGACATCAAGCTGACCCGCATTAACGATGGCCATATCAAGCCCGGCAGGAATAGCATGAAAGAGGAAGACACTGTGCATCGCGCGGCGTACCGGTTCATTTCCGCGAAACGAGAAGCTCAGATTGGAAAGCCCGCCAGAAATGTGGGCATGCGGGCACCGCACCCGGATTTCACGCGCCGCTTGGATAAAATCGACCGCGTAATTGTTATGTTCTTCAATTCCGGTTGCGACCGCAAAAATGTTGGGATCAAAAATGATATCTTCGGGCGGAAACCCTATGCCCGTCAGCAGCTTATAAGCGCGTTCACAAATCTCGACTTTACGGGCTTGGGTATCGGCCTGCCCGATTTCGTCAAACGCCATGACGACAACAGCGGCGCCGTAGTTCATCACTTTGCGTGCCTGATCCAGAAACTGGTCTTCGCCTTCTTTCATCGAAATGGAATTGACGATGGGTTTGCCCGAAACGCATTTTAGCCCGGCTTCGATCACGCTCCATTTGGAACTGTCGATCATGAACGGCACCCGCGCAATATCGGGTTCAGCGGCGATCAGTTTGACGAACGTCTCCATCGCCGTGAGCGAATCGAGCAAGCCTTCATCCATATTGATATCAATGATCTGCGCGCCATTTTCCACCTGCTGGCGTGCGACTTCGACCGCCTTGGGATAATCGCCCGCCATGATGAGTTTTTTGAACGCGGCCGAACCGGTGACGTTGGTGCGCTCACCGATATTGACGAAAGTGGCTGTTTTCTGATTCATTTCAGGCGGCAAGTGTCATAGGTTCAAGACCAGCAATACGGGTTGCAACTAGCGGCACCACAATATGGCGCGGGCTGAGTGGTTCAACAGCGCGGGCGATGGCGGCAATATGTTCCGGCGTCGATCCACAGCAGCCGCCCAATATGTTGACCTGGCCAGCATCGGCCCATTCCCGAACCAAGGCCGCCGTTTCCTTTGGCAGTTCGTCATAAGCCCCAAGATCGTTCGGAAGTCCGGCATTGGGATAGACCATGATGAGCGTATCGGCGATGGCGGCCAATGTCTTGACATGCGGGCGAAGCTGTTCAGCGCCAAACGAGCAATTCAGGCCAATCGTCACCGGTTTGGCATGGCGGACCGCATACCAGAAAGCCTCCACCGTATGGCCAGACAGGTTACGCCCGGATAGGTCGGTCAGTGTCATCGAAATCATCATTGGAATATCACGGCCAAGCGCGTCCTGCGCCTCCAGAACCGCCATGATCCCGGCCTTGGCATTGAGCGTATCGAATACGGTTTCGATCAGGATGAAATCAACGCCGCCTTCAACCAGAGCATCGGTTTGCTCGCGGTAGACGCCTTTGAGATAGTCGAAATCAATCTCACGGTAGCCCGGGTCATTGACGTCGGGGGACAATGACAATGTCTTGTTCGTCGGGCCGATTGCTCCGGCCACAAAGCGCGGGCGGCCATCCTTTGCGGTCATGGAATCGACGCATTGCCGCGCGAGACTGGCGGACGCAAGATTGATTTCTTTCACCAGATGTTCAGCACCGTAGTCGGCCTGACTGATTGCATTGGCGCTGAACGTGTTGGTCGAGACGATATCCGATCCGGCATCGAGATAGGCCTGGGTTATGCTGCGCAGAACCTCTGGCTTGGTCAAGGCCAATATGTCGTTATTGCCTTTTTGATCCCGCGTCAGGCCAAGTGCCCCTGCATAGTCACTTTCCGACAATTTCCAGTTCTGGATTTCCGTGCCGAACGCGCCATCGGTGATCAGGATCCGGTCCTTGGCAGCGGCGATCAACCTGTTCCGCGCGTTCATATTCTTGCTCCTTCAACCGGGCGCAGACCGAGCAGATGGCAGATCGCATAGGATAGTTCCGCCCTGTTCAACGTGTAGAAGTGGAAATGGCGGACGCCGCCTGCATAGAGCCTTCGGCACAATTCAGCAGCGATCGTTGCTGCAACAAGCTGCCGCGCACCGGGATGATCATCAAGCCCGTCAAACAGGCGACCCATCCAGTCAGGCACATCGGTGCCGCACATTGCCGCCATCCGCTTGGTACTGGTAAAATTGGAAACCGGCATGATTCCCGGAACAATTTCCACGTCCAGACCCGAAGCCGCGATCCGATCGCGAAAGCCAAAGAAGGTTTCGGGCGCGAAGAAGAATTGCGTAATGGCGCGACTGGCCCCGGCATCTATTTTGCGTTTGAGGTGATCGAGATCGGCCTGCGCCGAGGACGCGTCGGGGTGGGTTTCTGGATAGGCGCTGACCGAAATTTCAAACGGGGCAATTTTGCGAAGACCGGCAACCAGCTCCACCGCCCCGTGATAACCATCTGGATGCGGCACGAACTTTGCACCCGCAACAGGCGGATCGCCGCGCAGTGCAACGATATGGCGGACGCCAGCCTCCCAATAGGCGGTGGCGACTTCGGCAATCTCGGCTTTGCTCGCCCCAACACAGGTCAGATGCGCAGCGGCGGGGACATTGGTTTCCTGAACGATGCGGGCAACCGTCGCATGGGTGCGTTCGCGCGTTGATCCGCCTGCGCCGTAGGTTACCGAAACGAAGCGCGGCGCCAACGGAGCGAGCAACTTGATCGACGCCCAAAGGGTTTCCTCCATCTTCTCCGTTTTGGGCGGGAAGAATTCAAAACTAACCTGTGCATCGCCGGCAAGATCGGCAAACAGCGGCGACGCTAGCGCCCGACGCGCCTCGCCCAATTGATTGAGGGTTGAACTCATTCTGCGCGCTTCCTTTTGACCATTTGCCCGTGACGCTGCCCAAGCCAGATTTTGACTGTCAGTTCGCTTCCTGCCAGCTGTTCGGTTTGGACCAGTTCAATCCCGGCCGCGTCGAACCACCCCGCGATCTGGCTATCCGAAAAGCCAAGGCGGGCATGCGCATCTTGCATTCGCAACTCTTCTCGTCCGTGCGGCGCAAAATCAACAATCATCAGGCGACCGTCCGGCGAAACGATCCTCGCCGCCTCCGCCACTGCGATCTCGGGTGCGGGGATATAGTGCAGAACCTGATGCAGGATAACGGTGTCGGCAATTCCAGATGACAATGGTAATGCCATGATATCGCCCTGCCGCAATTCCAGATGGCTGTTGCCGGAAATGGCGAGCTTTCCTCGCGCAAGCCGCAACATGTCTGGGCTGCGATCGACCCCGATTGCGTGTTGAGAGGTCGGCCCGAACAACTCTAGCATCCGGCCGGTCCCGGTGCCAATATCGACAAGCCTGCCGATCGGCCGGTCGGACAACAGCGCCCGCATGACAGCCTCAACATCGCTTTCCGCAACATGGAGTGATCGGATCGAATCCCAATGGTCGGCGTGGGCCGAAAAATAACGTTCGGCCGCTGTCGCCCGGTCGGCCCGAACCGCGGCCAGCCGCGCCGTATCGGCCACAGCCCAGTGATCACCGCCATCAAATTGTGTCCACCGATCAATGGCGGCAAATAACGGAGGAATATGCGCCCCTTCGCCCGGGCAAAGGAAAACCCAGCTTCCCTCCTTACGCCGTTCGGCGATACCGGCATCATAAAGAATCTTCACATGACGAGATACACGCGGCTGGCTCTGCCCCAAAACTTGCGCCAATTCTCCGACAGATAATTCCATTGCCCGCAACAATGCCACGATCCGCAAGCGAGTCGGGTCAGCCATCGAGCGAAATATATCGAGCGCCATTGTCATGAATTGCCATATAAAGAATTCTTTATATCAGGTCAACGCCGCAGTTTTCAGGCAATCGTGACGTGAAACTGTTCACCTGAGTGGTGCAAAGATTCAGATTGCCAAGTGCCCAATGACTCGTTACCTCCGTCCCGCCGGTCAGAGGGAAAGTGTTAACTTTACTTCAAACCGTCCTTATTGTTTACCATTCGGGAGGGGTTTTACCCATGAAAAAGTCAATCGTTCTTTCACTTGTTCTCGCCACGTCAATGGGCCTTGCTGCTTGCGGCGAAAAAGCTGCTGACGACGCTGCAAACGTTGAAGCTGCTGCAGAAAATACAATGGATGCTGCTGCTGACAACGCCATGGGCGCTGCTGACACTGCAATGGATGCTGCGGCTAACGCTGGCGAAGCTGCTGAAGCTGCCGGTAATGCTGTTGATGCTGCTGCTGGCGCTGCCAAGGATGCAGCTGCAAGCGCAGTTGACGCCGCTGCAGACGCTGCGAAGAAGTAATTCCTGGCCTTCGGGCTTGAATTGAAAAGGGGTTGCACTTTCGGGTGCGGCCCCTTTTTTTATGCGCCACTTTGCGGCAGGATGCGTCTATGAATCTGAACCGATCCGTGATCCTTCTTACTCTGTTGCTTGCGTGCGCGGGATGCGGCGAACAAAACAGCGGTGAGAATGTCAGCGGCCTGTCCCAAGCTGATGCAGAGGCTTTGAATGATGCGGCCGAAAAACTCGATGAACAACCTGCCGAAGCACCGCTGCCTGCCCCGGCCAATTAGCATCCAATAAAAAAGGGTCGGAAGTTGCCTCCCGACCCTCTTTTCTCTGGCCTGCGACCCGAACGGCTGGATTAGAAATCCATGCCGCCCATGCCGCCCATACCGCCCATACCGCCAGGCATGCCACCGCCGCCAGCTGCTTTGTCCTCGGGCGCATCCGAAATCGCCGCCTCGGTTGTAATCAACAAACCGGCTACCGACGCCGCGTCCTGAAGTGCTGTCCGAACGACCTTGGTCGGATCGATCACGCCTGCCTTGACGAGGTTTTCATAGACATCAGTCTGAGCGTTGAAGCCCTGCTTTTCGTCATTTTCGCGCAGGAGGTTGCCCGAAACAACCGCACCGTCGAACCCGGCATTCGCCGCGATCTGACGCAGAGGTGCAACAATTGCCTTGCGGATGATGTCGATGCCGCGGGTTTGGTCGTCGTTCGCGCCCTTCATGCCGTTCAAGGCCTTGGTTGCGTATAGAAGTGCTGTGCCGCCACCGGGGACGATACCTTCTTCAACAGCTGCACGGGTTGCATGAAGCGCATCATCAACACGGTCCTTGCGTTCCTTGACTTCGATTTCGGTCGAACCGCCAACTTTGATCACGGCAACGCCGCCGGCGAGCTTGGCAAGGCGCTCTTGAAGCTTTTCCTTGTCATAATCACTGGTGGTGTTTTCGATCTGCTGACGGATCGCTTCGACGCGGCCCTTGATCGCTTTCTTGTCACCCGCACCGTCGACAATCGTGGTGTTATCCTTGTCGATCGTAACGCGCTTGGCCGAACCAAGCATCGCCAACGTAACGGTTTCAAGCTTGATGCCGAGGTCTTCGGAGATCATTTCACCCTTGGTCAGGATCGCAATATCTTCGAGCATTGCCTTGCGGCGATCACCAAAGCCCGGCGCCTTAACCGCTGCAACCTTGAGGCCGCCGCGCAGCTTATTGACCACGAGGGTCGCGAGCGCTTCGCCTTCAATGTCTTCGGCAATGATCAGAAGCGGACGGCCTGATTGAACAACGGCTTCCAAAATTGGCAGCATCGCTTGCAGGTTCGAAAGCTTCTTTTCGTGGATCAGGATGTATGGATCAGCCAGTTCAACCGACATCTTTTCAGGGTTGGTGATGAAATAAGGCGACAGATAGCCGCGGTCAAACTGCATGCCTTCGACAACATCGAGTTCGAAATCGAGGCCTTTGGCTTCTTCGACGGTGATCACGCCTTCCTTGCCCACGCGTTCCATGGCTTCGGCGATCTTTTCTCCGACCACGGTGTCTCCATTGGCCGAAATGATGCCAACCTGAGCGATTTCCTTCGTGCCCTTAACCGGGTTCGAACGCTTGACGAGGTCCGCCACAACTGCGGTCACCGCAAGGTCGATACCGCGTTTCAAATCCATCGGGTTCATGCCCGCTGCAACTGATTTCATACCTTCACGGATGATCGCTTGGGCGAGAACGGTTGCCGTTGTTGTGCCGTCACCGGCAACGTCGTTGGTTTTCGAAGCAACTTCGCGAACCATCTGCGCGCCCATGTTTTCGAACTTGTCTTTCAGCTCGATTTCCTTGGCAACAGTCACGCCGTCCTTGGTGATGCGCGGGGCACCAAAACTTTTGTCGAGGACAACGTGGCGGCCCTTTGGCCCCAGCGTTACCTTGACCGCGTCGGCCAGAATGTCGACGCCGCGCAAAATGCGTTCACGCGCATCGCGGCCAAATTTTACTTCTTTTGCAGCCATTTACTTATTCCTTCAAATGCGTTGTGGGAGGATTAACCGAGGATGCCAAGGATATCGGATTCCTTCATGATCAGCAGGTCTTCGCCGTTGATCTTGACTTCGGTGCCCGACCATTTGCCGAACAGAATCTTGTCGCCTTTTTTGACGTCAGGCTTAATCCGGTCGCCGTCTTCATTATATGCGCCTTCGCCAACCGAGACGATTTCGCCTTCTTGTGGCTTTTCCTTCGCGGTATCGGGGATGATGATCCCGCCAGCGGTTTTTTCTTCCGCTTCGATGCGGCGAACCAGCACGCGATCGTGCAGGGGACGAAATTTCATATGTTTACCCTCTTTGTTTGCTGCCACAGCTTGTGGTGGCAGACGTGGCGAATCATGATTAGCACTCGCCGATGACGACTGCTAACGATGGCGCATATGGGAAGCCGCCGCGTCAGCGTCAAGGCGCGCATGACAAATTTTCGCCTATTTTGGCACCAGTCCCAATCGGGCGCGGGCCATCCAGCGGCTGATCAGCATCAGAGCAACCACGGCCAGCCCGACGGCGAGGCCTGTCCATATGCCGATCCCTTGCCAACCGAACCGAAACGCAAGTATCGATCCAACGCCGATACCGATCCCCCAATAGCCGACGCCCGCCATGATCATCGGCACCGTCGTATCGTGCAACCCGCGCAGCATGCCCGCCGCCACCACTTGCGCGCCGTCGGCAATCTGAAAAATGGCGGCGACCATCAGGAAAGACACGGCCAACGTCACAACAGCAGCATTTTCTGGTAACGACCGGTCAATGAAAATGCCGATGAATTGTTCTGAAAAGAGCAACAGCGTAAGCGCCATACACGCCATGAACCCGACACCCATTGTCAGCGCGGTCCACCCGGCACGGTGGATCGCAACCCCGTCCTTGCGCCCGAAGCCAAGGCCGATGCGGATCGTTGCCGCCTGCGCAATACCCATCGGCACCATGAACGTCATCGCCGCAATCTGGAGCGCAATCGTATGGGCCGCGACCGATTCCGCGTTGATCAGCCCCATCAGCCAGACCGCAGCGGCAAACACCGTCGCCTCAAATCCGAACGTGAAGGCAATGGGCAGGCCAAGTCGCCACACTGTGTGGTATCGCCGCCAATCAGGTCGCCAGAAATTACCGAACAGGTGGTATCGGCGGAACTGTCGTTCGCGCATGATAACGGTGGCAAGCGCGAAGGCCATAACCGACCAGACAATGGACGTGCCAAGACCTGAACCGAAAATGCCCAATGCAGGCAGGCCGAAATGTCCGAAAATCAAGGCCCAACTGACAAGCCCATTGAGGAATATCCCGCCGATGCTGACAACAAGCACCCAGCCGGGCCGTTCAAGCGCTGCCAAGAAATTGCGCATCACTTGGAATAACAAAAACGGAAGAATCGACCATTGATAGCCGTGAACGAACATACCAGCGCCTTTGGCCAATTCCGGGTCCTGCGCGAACAGCAGCATAATATCTTGGGTGAACCAAAGCAGTGTCCAGATAGGCAAAGCAACCGTGATTGCCGCCCAGATCGTCTGCCGGAATGTGCGCCTAACATCGCGCACAGAACTGCTACGGCGCCCGATTTCGGACGCGATCAAGGGCGCTGCGGCATAAACAAGGCCAAGCGCAAACAGGGTCAGCGCCATCGCAAGGTTCAAACCCAGAGCGGCTGCCGCCAATTCACGCGCACCCAACCGGCCAAGCAGCACAATATCAGTGGCCGCGATCAGGTTCATCGTCAGATTCGATAGAATCAGTGGCCAGGCAAGCGTCAACATCGCCAGCACTTCTGTGCGCCAGAGCCGCGGGCCGGATTCTACAGAGGCGGTACCAACGGTCATGACGCGCGCCATACGGGCTTTGGTTCGGATCGCCAAACCAGAAAATGTCGCCACCTTGTCTATAAAAATGGTTGCCAAAAAAATGGGAGGTGGGGGGTTCTGTTGCCCGGCCCCCCCGGGCCGCTGGTGTCCGCTTCTGTTGCCCGGTTCGGCCCGACCGCGTTATGTTGGTTAACCTTAGACCGTTAGGCCTTAGGGTTAAGCAGCAATAGCAAGTGCTTCGTTATCGTTTGCACTTAAGGTTTTGAACCATTTCACGGCTTATTCATGCCGGGCAAAAATAACGCTTTTCAACACACGTCGATCCTAGTTCGGCCCCGTCAGGACCAGTGTTGCCACTGGTTTTGGTGGAGCCGCCGGGTACCGCCCCCGGGTCCGCTATGCCTATTGCACGTCATCATTTATCGCCATAGTCAGACGAATCTGACGGGCCTGATATAGGCTCTTATTCCTGAAAGGGAAGTGAACGGCCAGAAACGTCCGGGGGTTGTTTCAATGTCCACCGCCGCGTAGGGGGTATGAATGTTGACCCAGCGTTCCCGATACGGCCTGCGCGCCATGCTCTTGCTTGCCAAACAACCTGAAGGCGCGCCGCCCTTTCCGATGAGCAGGATCGCCCAAGAGGCTCTGGTACCACGCAAGTTTCTTGAAATCATCCTGACGGAATTAAAGGCGTCTGATCTGGTCGTTTCCACCCGCGGCAAACAGGGCGGATTCCATTTGTCGCGTCCGGCCCACTTGATCTCGTTTGGCGACATTATTCGCGTGATCGAAGGGCCGCTGGCGCTTGTCCCGTGCGTTAGCCGCACCGCATATAAACGCTGCAAAGATTGCAAGGATGAGGCGACGTGCGAAATTCGCCGCGCGATGATGACGGTGCGGGACGACACGGCCCGTATTCTTGATGGCCGTAGCCTCGCCGACGCAGTGTCGGACGAGGCCGTAGCCGCCTGACCCTCGTTATTTTTTGAGGGAATCCCTGATTTCTCGAAGCAACAACACATCTTCGGGTGTTCCTGCGTCGTCCGCCCGGTGCATCATCTTGTTGGCAGACCGCACGATCATGAAAATCACGAACGCCAAGATCAGAAAGTTGATCATAGCCGTAAGAAAGCTTCCATAAGCAATCGCGCCAACCCCAGCGGCCTTATACGCGGCCAGCGTTTCAACGGTTCCAGCAGGAGCCACGCCCAGGGCCACAAATTTGTTGGAAAAATCGACGCCGCCGCCCGTCAACATTCCGATAAACGGCATCAAAATGTCATCGGTAAACGACGCAATGATCTTGCCAAATGCCGCGCCAATCAACACGCCGACCGCCAGATCAAGCACATTTCCCTTGTTTACGAACGCCTTGAATTCACTCCACATACAAATACTCCTTAAGCACATATCGACGATCGCAAATCTGGCATGATCTGAAATAAATGCAAAGATATTGCGCAGTGCAGGACGGCATCCTATCTCTACTCCAACACCAGCCCGTTGGGAGAGACATGACCATGACGTTAAACCGCCGCCTTCTCACCGCCCTTGCCCTACCAGCAATGGCCCTATCGCTTACCGCATGCGGCGTGAACAGCGTTCCGACCGCCGAAGAAAATGCCAAGGCCAAATGGGCGAATGTTCAGGCCGATTACCAACGTCGTGCCGATTTGATTCCCAATCTGGTTGAAACGGTAAAAGGTTTTGCCAAGCAAGAAAACGAAGTCCTGACCAACGTGGTCGAGGCCCGCGCCAAGGCAACGTCGGTGCAATTAAACACCGGCGATCTGAATGATCCCGCAAAGGTTGCTGCATTCCAACAAGCACAAGGCGCGGTATCGCAGTCGCTTGGTCGCTTGCTGGCAACTGTTGAAGCCTATCCGGACCTGAAGTCGAACCAGAATTTCCTGGCACTGCAATCGCAGCTTGAAGGCACAGAGAACCGCATCAACATTTCCACCAAAGATTATAACGAAGCGGTGCAGGCCTATAATACGACGATCCGCACCTTCCCCGATGCGATTGGCGCGAAAATATTCTACGGTGCCAAGCCGATGGAAACCTTCAAAGCCACCGCGCCGAACGCTGACCGCGCACCAACGGTGAAGTTCTGATCACACAACCCTTTATCCGGGCCCTGACGTTATGGGCTGCGCTGGCAATGTTGGTGGGTGGTCTGCCCGCCCGCGCCCAGACATTTCCGGAACTCACGGGCCGCGTCGTCGATGCAGCAAATATCATTCCGGACGGCGAAGAGGCGGCGCTTGATGCCAAACTGAAGGCGCTGGAGGATGGAAGCGACCGGCAACTGGTGGTGGCAACCGTGTCCGATCTCGAAGGCTATCCTATAGATGACTATGGCTATCGGCTAGGCCGGACGTGGGGCATCGGCCAGAAAGCAAGTGATAATGGTGTCATTCTGCTGATTGCACCCAACGACCGCAAGGTGCGGATCGAGGTTGGCTATGGTCTGGAGCCGATCCTGACAGATGCCTTGTCCAGCATCATTATCAACACGCAAATCGTGCCCGCATTCAAATCTGGCAATATGCCCGCCGGGATCGGCGCGGGCGCGGATGCCATCATCGCACAATTGCTACTTCCCCCTGAAGAAGCGGCCAAGCGCGCACAAACGCTCGTAGCTGATCAGTCCAATGAAGGCGACATTGGTCAAGCTATATTCTGGACATTCATCTTTTTCTTTTTCATCCTGCCAATGATGATGCAGCTTTTTTCGGGGCGGCGGGGGCGGGGGCGGCGCTTTGGTCACGGCCCGGTTATCATCTGGGGCGGCGGCGGCGATTCCGGCAGCAGCGGCTGGAGCGGCGGCGGATTTGGCGGCGGGGGCGGCTTTTCGGGTGGCGGCGGATCATTTGGGGGCGGTGGCGCCTCTGGGGGGTGGTGATGCCAACAGCATTTGCGATGAACGAAGCAGATCATATCCGCGTAAGCGCCGCAGTCCGCGTCTCAGAAGCGAACACCGCAGGCGAAATTGTGACCATCGTCGCGGACCATTCCGACCGATATCTTGATGTGGCGCTGTGGTGGTCGGTCGGGGCAGCCATTGCGGCATTGGTAGCATTGGCGTCTTTCCCGGAATTTTACGCACGCGTGCTTGGCTGGTTTAGTAACGGATGGGCCGTCGAAGCCAGCTTTACCGACGGATTACGGCTTGCACTTATTGTTGCCGCGATCAAATTTGCGGGTGTCCGCCTGTTCCTGCAATGGATCCCTCTCCGGCTGTGGTTGACGCCCGGCACCGTCAAATCCAGCCGCGTGCGCCGCCGCGCGATCCGATATTTCAAGGTTGGTGCGGAACGGCGAACATCGGGCCGCACAGGCATACTCATCTATTTGTCTCTGAGAGAACACCGGGCAGAAATTGTTGCAGACGCGGCAATCCATTCGATTGTTCCCAACGAAGTCTGGGGCCAGGCGATGGCCGACCTGATGGCGCAAGTGCGGCAAGGCAGGCTCGCCGATGGCATGATCGCGGCGGTGAATGCGGTTGGCGTCATCCTTGCTGAACATTTTCCGCGCGCAGACGATGACAAGAATGAACTGCCCGACCGGTTGATCGAACTTTGAGCGTCGACCCCGAAGAGATCGTCTGGCAAGGCAAGTTCATCACCACAAAGACGCGCGGCAAATGGGAATATGTGTCGCGGGCGCGCGGCATAAAAGCGGCTGTCATCTTGGCGATTGATGATGGCCATGTCGTTCTGGTCGAACAATATCGGATACCAATCGGCAAGAATTGTCTGGAGCTTCCCGCCGGCCTGATTGGCGATGAGACAACGGGTGAGCCAGCCGAAATTGCCGCCGCGCGCGAATTGGAGGAAGAAACCGGGTATCGTGCGGGCCGCTGGCAGGTAATTGGCGAATTTTATTCGTCACCCGGCATGGTCAGTGAAAGCTTTACCTTCGTCACCGCCCATGACTTGGTCAAAGTCAGCGACGGTGGCGGCGTTGACGGCGAAAATATCATCGTCCACCGCGTCGCGTTTGACAGGCTGGAAAACTTCATTGCCAGCAAGCGGGCGCAAGGATGCGGGATCGATGTCCGCCTGCTCACCTTGCTTGGCGCGGGGTTGATCAATTAACGGAAGTTATCCGAATAAGCTTGAAGTTTGATCACTTTGGGCGCTGGCGGGACGATATGGTATGATATCCCCTGCCGATCCGCATAGGCCTTTGCTCCGTCAAGCGTGGCAAATGTAAGAGCCAATTGAGCGCGCGTATCGCCAGACCCAGCCCAACCCATCAACGGGTCAGGGCGCTTAGCCTCGCACTGTTCAAATTCAAGCATCCACACCGCGCTGCCGGCGCGACCGGACTGCATGGCATTTTTCGATTTCTGGAAGATGCGGGCACTGGTCATGATTGCCCTTTCTTCCAATTGGCCGCGCCAATCAAGGTTTTTTGGCAAGCGCCCGTTTCGTTTTAAGAGAGGCAATTGCCGTCTTGGGGTCGTCGGGCCAAACATGCCTTGGATATGCGCCGCGCATGTCCTTCACCACATCTGACCAACTGCCTGCCCAGAATCCGGGCAAATCCCGGGTTGTCTGGATCGGACGGCCACCAGGTGATGTCAGGCAAAGGACGAGCGGAATTTTGTTGCGGCCAATAACCGGGTGCGCCGTAAGACCGAATAAGGCTTGCACCCGCAGCGTGACACGCGGGCCACCTTCTGCATGATAATCGATCACATGCGCAGTCCCGGCGGGCGTGCAAAATTCGGCTGGAGCCAAAGCGTCAACTGCCTGTTTTTCTTCCCAGCCAAGCTGCATCTCAAGCGCGCGCGTCAAGGCCTGCCCACTTATTTCTGCAAGCCTGCGCTTGCCGGTAACGAGCAGTGGCAACCAAAGATCGATGCATGCCATCAGCGCATCATCGGACAGGCCGTCTTGACCGGCAAACAAGGCGCGCTGGCGCAACGCCAATGCCGTTTCAGGCCAAGGCAGCAGCGCCAACCCGTGGAATCGCACCCCTTCGACAAGTGCGGCGGCGACCGCATCTTGATCGACATCACTATCATGCCCTGACGCCAATGTAATCGCGCCAAGCCGCCGTTCTAGTCGCGCATCAACGCCGCCGGTTTCCGGGTTAAAGGCAAAAGTTCGTCGCGTGTCGATCTGATCACCAAAAAGCGACT
>JANNWX010000262.1:0-9701 GCA_031409315.1 Sphingomonadales bacterium
CCGGCGTCCGGGGAGCAAACCTTTCAAAGTGAACAGGGCTGCTTCGTCTTTTTCCTCGCTGGAATCGGACAAGGCTTCAACCCGTTCGACAGATATGGAAATGGCATCGCCGTCCTGCCCGATCGTCAGCCGGTGACTGCCAAACCGAAGTTCGGCACCGACCTTCGTTTCGATTGTGGCTGAATGGGTCTGGCGTCCATTTTCGAGGAAGCCCAGACTGCCAAGCGCACTGACAAGCGCGCGACCGCCTTCTAGTCTAGCGATGTTCGCATGCTGCATTTCCACAGCAAGATCGGCCAGATGAATTTCACAAGCCGCATCACGGCCAACGACAATGCTCGTCCCTTCATGCGTTGCAGTGCGGATGATTTCGCGGCCATCGGCGGTTCTGGATATCTGGCGGATGATGAATGTCATGTCTGCATCACCAGTAAAAGAAAACGCTGACGATGTGCGCAACTAGTGCCGCGATCAGTGCAAAGGTCATCGGGACATGGATGTAGAGCCAGACTTCAAGCATGGCCTTTAACTGAAGATGGCGGCGGGTTCTTGCCAGTACCGAAATCTTCTTTTCCAGCAGGGCATCAACCTTTTCGAGCGGGTCATCACCACTTTTTGGTGCCGCGCCGCTCGTCGCGCGTATTTCGCTATGCGCAAGTCGCGTAGCGCAATCCTGATACCGGTTGCGCAGCCGCCGCAAAATGCCCCCGCCAAACGGATCTTGATCCAGCGAAGACCTGACAAGATCAGCCGTCCCCTGTGGCAATGATTGTGCCGCATCATGCAATTGGCGGTCAACCGAACGCAGGGTTGCCAGCATTTGTGTTTCGGTCGTCTGATCCCTGTTCGCGCTGAGCACCCGGGGCAGAAAAGCATAAACAGATATGCCCCAAATGCCCGACACGATCACCAACATCATCAGCACATAGGCCAGAGTATGCACATTCCAACCAAGCTGAAAACCGGTGTGCAGCGTTGCGATGACGATCAGGCTTAGCCCCAGATAGACATGCGCTGACGTCCAGGCTTTTAATGACCAATAACCGCGCGTCATTGATCGTTTACGCACGCCGAGCATCGTCAACCAAAGGATCAGCCCAGCGCCAATGGTGCCAAGCGTATAGCCATACCAACTGCCGCCATTGTGGCGGGGCTGCACATCAACCAGCAGGTAGGACAGCAAAGCGACAAGTGAAATTCCGCCGGCAATTTTCATCCAGCGCAGATTTTCATGCTGCAAAAAACCCTGATGCGTTCCGTCGCTGCGGATACGTTCGGTCTGCGCGCCGCGTGGCCGCGCCCCACCGGCCATCAGGCGTCTCCCTTTTCAAGCCGGGCGACCGTCAACAATTGCTCAGGGGCAACGCGGATGGCAGCACCCGTCGGGCAGGCCCGCACACAAGCCGGGCCGCCTTCAATTCCCGAACACATGTCGCACTTGATCGCCTTCTTTGCCTTTTCGACATTGGGGTCGGCATTGGCATAAGACCATTTCTTGCTGGGCTCGCCTGGCCCCGGCCCCTTGCCAAACAGCAACCAGTTCAGCACCGATGGCTTGGGCGGCGGAACGGCCTCCATCCGGATCACGCCGTAAGGGCAGTTCCGTTGGCAATTGCCGCAACCGATACACGTATCGTCAATGAACACCTCGCCGTCTGGGCCGCGGTGAATGGCGTTGGGCGGACAATCAGCCATACAGTGTGGATGTTCGCAGTGGCGGCATGATGTGGGCACGTGCAGATGCGCGTAGGTCCGCCCTGCCTCCCGGTCGAGGCGCGACAGACCTTCATGGCTATCGGCACATGCTTTTTCGCAATTATCGCAGCCGACGCAAAGGTTTTCGTCGATCAGCAACACATCGGTTGCTTCACCAATGCCGTTTTCCACCAGAAAATTGGCGATGTTGGAATACATGTCGACCGCTGTCGAAAAACTGTCCTTTTTCGCCTCGACGAAAGCGTTAATGTCTTGCCGTGCGGCCATGTCCGTCTTGGCTTTGGCGAGTAGCTTTGGCTGATTGTCGAGCAACGCCTTGAACGCCGTGCCGTCAATTTTGATGACATCGGATTTGACCGCCGCTCGCACGGTCGCGGTTCGGCGTCCTCCCGCAATCAACGACATTTCACCGACGTAAGAACCGGCCGGTAGATAATTAAGAAAGACCTGCTTGCCGCCAATTTTCTTTTCGACGATCATCGACCCCGAGCGGATGATGAAAATGTCATTGCCTTCATCACCCTCGGTAATGACAGACTTGCCCGCGCTGATCGTTTCGATCTGGCAATTGTCCAGCACATCAACCAGGTCTTCCGATTTCAGACCCGACCCAAACATCTGCAACAATTGTCGCTCGGTCGAAATCCGTTCTATCGCGCGCTTGGCCGCAGGCACCGAGCTTTGTAGTTTGAGCGCGGCGGAGCGTGACACTTCAACACAGATCGAATCTTCTCCAGCGCGGACTGTCGCACCCCTGCGGCGACCCGAAATCAGACCGACTTCGCCAAAGATCGAGCCAGTGCCAATCTGAACAGTTTTCGATGGATCGTTGGCATCGATTTCAACCAGAACAGCACCGCTAGCAATAGAAAAAAGCGACGACCCGGGATCGTTTCGCGAAAAAATCCGCGCATCCCGCCGATAAAAACGCGCTTCGGAATCGAGCATGAATTCGCGCATCTGAAGCGGTGTCAGACCGTTAAGGATTGCAACATTGGACCGCAGAAATTCCAGCCATTCATCGACGCTTTTCTTGCCGGGCAAATCCTTGAACTTTGCTGCAAGGATCGGCGTATCGGCGGGTTCCAATGTTTCATTGCCATTGATGAATTCGACGACGTCATGGCCTTGGTTCATACAATGTTTGATCAGCGGATAACCGGCCAACGCGCCGATGACATAGATACCAGCCTTGGTCGATTCAAACTTGGGCGACAATTTGGGAAAAGCCACCCGGTCTTCGCTGGTAAATTCGACCCCGCACGCTTCGATGAATTTGCGTGGCGGCGCCGACCCCATACGAGCAATAATTCTGTCGCACCTCACCCGCGCCTCGCCGTCGGGCGTATCGAACGTGATAAAGCCGGGTTCTACCAGAGACGGCGTTGTTCCAGTCCTGACAATCATTCGCCCGGCATCGCGCGCGGACATCAACGCCTTGATATTTGCATCCTTGGCGGTTGAAAATTCTGCACTCCGGTTGACGATGGTCACGGTGTTGCGCTGCTCCGCATCAGTCGCCAGCCCCAACGCATTTTCGATGCCTGCGTCGCCAGCGCCGATGACGGCAATATGTTCGTCAATATATTCGCCGGGATCGTCCAGTTGGTATTGGATGTGCGGCAAATCGCCGCCCGGGCAACGCATCAGATTGGGATTGCCCTGCGTCCCGATGGCCAAGACCACTGCTTCGGCTTTGATCGTCGTGCCGTCAGTGAGTTCGAGTGCGAACCCACCCTTATCTCCGGTGATCGCCTTGACCTCAGAATGATGGCGGACATTGACCTTCTTGGCCTCGGTCTGGATGCCCCATGTTTCCAATATCGTTTCGCGCTTGCCCGCCGCAAAATCGACATCGGCGCGAAGGACAAGCTGGCTGGGCGTTGCCATGACGTGCTTGCCCTTTTGGTATTTGTAAATCGTATCGGAGAGATGATCGGTCTTTTCGAGCAGCACATGGGTGATGTTCAACGCAGCCGCACGCGATGCGGCTGCCAATCCCGCAGGCCCCGAACCGACAATCGCAATGCGATAGCCCTCTGCCACTCGCCAATCCCCCATCAGTCTTACGATACTATGTCATACGAAATGCATGGGCGTTTTGATTTGCCCACTTCATTTCGTCGGGTGCGACCGGTTAGACCTTATCACGTCCTGCACGATGCGCTAGACCGTTATCAGAATTTTTGAGGATTTACCGTGGACAACAAAATACCCGCAAAGTCCCCGTCACGGATCATCCTGATCGGGACACTCATCATCGCCGCAGGATCAATCGGTCTGGCCGCGACCAAATTAGCAGGCCTGTCCCGCACGACACCTGCCGTCGCGCCCGAAGCCGCGTCTCCAGAAACCTCGATCCAATCACTCGAGAGCCGGGTTGCGGCCAAGCCCGACGATATTGAAGGCTGGCAATTGCTTGGCTGGTCCTATTTCGAGGTTGGTCGTTACGGCGATGCAGCCACCGCCTATCGCAAGGCCACGGCGCTGTCCCCCGACCGAGCTATTTTCTGGTCATCGCTGGGGGAATCGCTTGTGATGGCGAGTGAGCGAGACCCGATGCCCGCCGAAGCCGCGACCGCATTCCAGACGGCGATTTCCAAAGACCCAAATGACCCGCGCGCCCGATATTTCATGGCGGTGCGCAGGGATTTGGCGGGTGACCATGCGGGGGCCGTCAATGACTGGCTTGCCCTGCTTGCCGACACCCCGCCGGGTGCACCGTGGGAGGAAGACCTGCGGCGGACGATCACTCAGGTTGGCCAGATCAACAAGATAGACGTCGCCAAACGGATCGCCAAGACCGAACGGGCGGCACAGGCGATGGGCGACCAAAACAGCAGCGTCGCCACCGCCGCAATCCCTGGCCCCGACAGCGATCAGATGGCGGCTGCGGCCAAGCTTCCCCCCGGCCAGCAGGAAACAATGGTCCGGGGCATGGTTGAGGGGCTGGACGCGAAGTTGAAAACCGATCCATCAAATGTGAACGGCTGGATCATGCTGATGCGCAGCCGCATGACGCTGGGCGAAACGGCAAAAGCAAAGGCGGCATATAAACAAGCCATTGCCGCCAATCCAGCGCAGACCACCCGGCTAAAATCAGAAGCCGACCTGTTAGGCGTGCCGATAGAGTGATTGCGCGCGGTGCACATCAAATACGGCTGGCAATCAGCTTTGCTAGGGCCTCACAGCCCACCTGATCCTCTGCGTCGAAGCGCGATGGCATCGGACTGTCGAGATCGAGTACCCCCAAAAGATGCGCACCGCGAAACAGTGGCACGACGAGTTCTGATCTACTGGCAGCATCGCACGGTATATGGCCCGCAAAGGCATGCACATCATCAACACGCTGGGTCTGTCCGGACGCAGCAGCAGCCCCGCACACTCCCTTCCCAATCGCAATGCGGATGCACGCCGCCTTGCCCTGAAACGGCCCGAGGACCAGTTCATTCCCCACAAGCCGATAGAAGCCAGCCCAATTGAGATCCGGCAGATATTCCCAAACGAGCGCCGCGGCATTGGCCATATTGGCAATTGCGTCCGGTTCATCCGCCGTCAGTGCGTCAAGCGCGGCCAATAGGTCATGATAAAGGGCAGCCTTGTTCGCGCCGTCGACGGCAAAGTCATGCATCAATCGAAATCCACTTTCCCACGCGCCTTTTTGACGTCCCCGCGCAACGCTTTGCCGGTCAGGCGTTTTTCCTTGGCTGATTTTGAAGGCTTGGTCTTGATTCTTTTTGCGGGGGTTTGATGCGCCTTCCACACCAATTCGGCCAGACGTTCGCGGGCGTCCGAGCGGTTTGCTTCCTGCGTGCGAAAACTACGCGCGGTCAGGACAATTTCGCCGTCGTTGGTCCATTTGCTGCCTGCGAGAATTTTCAATCGCGCGTAGACGGCTGGCAACAGGCGCAAGGCAAAGACGTCCAGCCTGATCTGCACGGCCGTGGCAACCTTGTTGACATTTTGACCACCCGGCCCGGTAGCCGCCAGGAATTTCTCCTCCAGCGCATCTTCGCTTATGGGTGGATAGTCAGCCAAGGCCAAAACCCGCCGACACGAACCGTTCTGGCAAAGGCGCAACCGCCTCAACCGGGTTCTTGCCGGCGCGCACCAATCGAAGGGCGCTGGCATGAAGCAGTGTTCCCGCCCCGCTTTTTGGATCGCCCTGCCCGTAAACCGGATCACCAACAATCGGTATGCCGAGGCCGGTTGCGGCGTGAACGCGGATCTGGTGGGTGCGCCCGGTTTCCGGCCTGAATTCGATCATCGTGCGCGCACCAATTGTGGACAGGGTCCGCCAATGGGTTACCGCGCGTTTGCCATCCACGTCTGCCACCATCCGCCAGCCGCTCTCCACAGTGCTGGTTTTTGTAAGGGCGAGATCAATCACGCCTTCGTGCTCGTCCGGAACGCCGTCAACAACGGCCAGATATACCTTTTCAACCAGCCCCTGTTCAAAGGCTTGCTGGAACCGCGCATGGGCCTTTGGATTGCGGGCCAGAAGCAGACATCCCGACGTATCACGGTCAAGCCGGTGAACAGCCGTTGGCCAGCGCCGGAACCCGAATTTCAAACTGTCGAGATGGTTTTCAAGCGCCAACGCCCCGTCACGCGGCGTATCCACCGGCAGACCCGCTGGTTTGTCAACGACAATGGCTTCACCATCAAGGAAAAGGACGCGATCAGAAAGGAACATAGCCGCGCCTTTGCCCGAATGGTTAGAGCGCGTCCACCAATACCAGTTCGCAATCGGCGGTTGCTTCAATGTCGATATGGGTGTTGGCGCTGATCGCAAGGCCATCGCGCACATCGATCTTGATACCATTAACCAGGGCCGAACCCTCCGCAAGGACGAGATAGGCATGCCGCCCTGAAGCGCAAGTAAAGCCAATTTTTTCACCTTCATGCAATGTCGCGCCACAGACGCGCGCATCGGCCCTGATCGGCAGTGCATCACCGTCACCCGCTTTGCCGCTGGCTAGTGTAACCCAAGTGCCCGTCCGGTCCCCTTTGGGAAACGGCCTTGCATCCCAATAGGGCGCGCCACCGGTCTGATCGGGCATGATCCATATCTGGAACAATGTCGTCTCTACTTCCTCCAGATTATGCTCACTGTGGGTGACACCGTTACCTGCGCTCATCACCTGAACATCGCCCGCTTCTGTCCGGCCAACATTGCCCATGCTGTCTTTGTGAGTGATCGCGCCGGACCTGACATAGGTAATGATTTCCATGTCCTGGTGCGGATGGGTAGCAAATCCGGTGCCCGGCGCGATCCGGTCATCATTCCAGACACGAATACGGCCCCAGCCCATACGAGCCGGATCATGGTAGCTGGCGAAACTGAAATGGTGACGGGCGTCCAGCCAGCCATGGTCTGCCGCGCCAAGCGTTTCAAATTTCCTGATGTCTATCATTGGGTTTCTCACATCGGCGGGGTGTTAGCGCCGGAAGAGATTAACATGGGGTGTGACGCAGCGGTTACAAGTCGATATGCCGCGACTCGTGGAGTCAGGCCGCTTAACGCAAAATTAACCTTTTCCCTTCATTGGTTTTTTGGTTAATAGAGTTGGTCCGCGCATCGGGTTCAAACCCGGCCGGATGCCGCAACGGACTTAAAGGGGGGCTGACCAATGCGTGTTTTGTTGATTGAAGACGAGCCGACAACGGCAAAAGCAATTGAGCTGATGCTGACCAATGAAGGCTTTAACGTCTATACGACCGATTTGGGCGAGGAAGGCCTCGATCTAGGTAAACTCTATGATTATGACATCATCTGTCTTGATCTCAACCTGCCGGATATGCACGGATATGATGTGCTTAAAAAACTCCGCGTCGCCAAGGTCCAGACGCCGGTGCTGATCCTGTCGGGTATTTCGGAAATGGACAGCAAGGTTCGCTCATTTGGCTTTGGTGCCGATGATTATGTGACCAAACCGTTCCACCGCGAAGAACTGGTCGCCCGCATCCATGCGGTTGTCCGCCGATCCAAGGGCCACAGCCAGTCGGTCATCCGCACCGGCAAGCTGGCGGTTAATCTGGACGCGAAGACCGTTGAAGTCGACGGCAGCCGTGTTCACCTGACCGGCAAAGAATATGCGATGCTTGAGTTGCTGTCCTTACGCAAGGGCACCACGCTCACCAAGGAAATGTTCCTCAACCACCTGTACGGCGGCATGGATGAACCCGAACTCAAGATCATCGACGTTTTCATCTGCAAATTGCGCAAAAAACTCGCGCTTGCATGCGGCGGGGACAATTATATCGAAACCGTCTGGGGTCGCGGCTATGTATTGCGCGACGCCGAAGAAGATGCGGCCCGCGCCGCCGCCTGATATTTTAACACCATAATCCCGACGTTATACGGGGGGCGTGAAAGGCCGGTCGGACTCACATCCGGCCGGTCTTTCTACATGTGGCATATTCCCGCTGGTTCTTTTCAAATCATCGAACAGCGGGCATAGCGCCTTCATGCCAAAGACTAAGACACGCGACATGCTCACCACCCGGCCCGATATTGCCGCGCTCGACGCGATTGATACGCGGCTGCGCTGGCTGTCATCCTGGACGATCCACAATGCCAATCATATCCGCGAAAGCCGGGACGGGTTGAAGGTCGGCGGGCATCAGGCGTCCTGCGCGTCGATTTCGACGATCATGGTGGCGCTCTATTTCCACGCGCTCAAACCCAATGATCGGGTCGCGGTGAAGCCCCATGCCGGCCCCGTTCTGCATGCGATCCACCATTTGCTTGGCAATCATGATCTGGCCAAGATACAAAATTTTCGCGGGCTTGGCGGTATTCAAAGCTATCCGTCGCGGACCAAAGATGTGATCCCGGTTGATTTTTCGACTGGCAGCGTCGGGCTCGGGGTTGCGATCACCGCTTTTGAATCTCTGGTTCAAGACTATCTGATCGCCCACGGGGCCCTTGCTGAGGCCGATACCGGGCGCATGATCGCTCTGATGGGTGATGCAGAGCTTGACGAAGGCAATATCTATGAATGCCTGATTGAGGGATTCAAGCACCAGATCCGCAACTGCTGGTGGATCGTCGATTATAACCGCCAAAGTCTGGATGCGACCACGGCCGACCGGATGTTCCGCCGGTTCGATGATATTTTTGAAACCTGCGGGTGGCGGGTTGTGACGATCAAGAATGGCAAGCTGCAAAAGGCCGCGTTCAAGGAGCCGGGCGGGCAAGCACTTCACGACTGGATTGATCAAACCCCCAACGCTGAATTTGCCGCCCTCACCTATCAGGGCGGGGCGGCATGGCGCGCGAGATTGTTGGCCGATCTCGGCCATATCCGGGGAATAAAGCCCCTCCTCAACAAGCGTGACGACACCGAACTTGCAGCGTTGATGACCAATTTGGGCGGGCACTGCATGGAAAGCCTGTGCGACGCCTTTGACAGCGCCGACGGTGATCTGCCCACCTTGTTCATTGCCTATACGGTCAAGGGCTACGGCCTTCCCTTCGCCGGGCATAAAGACAATCATTCTGGCCTGATGACGCCGACCCAGATAGAAGGGTTGCGCACAGACCTTGGCATCAGGCCGGGTGAAGAATGGGACGCATGGGCGGGCCTGGGGGATAATCTGCGCGCCGCAGCACAGGCGGTTGCCCAAAACTCTCCCTTGGTCCGGGGCAAGCGGGCCAAGGCACCGGCCATTCCCGTTCCCGCCATCGCGCCCCCACCCGGCGACGTGCAATCCACGCAAGCAGCATTTGGCAAAATCCTGCTGGAACTGGCCAAATCGAAAGGCCCGCTTGCCAGCCGGATTGTCACGACTTCGCCCGATGTGACCGTTTCAACCAACCTTGGCGCGTGGGTCAATCAACGCGGCCTGTTCCGACGTCAGGAAATGGCCGATGTATTTCGCAACGCCAAAATTCCCAGTGCCCAAAAATGGGGTGGCGATGCTGCAGGGCAGCATGTTGAATTGGGCATCGCCGAAAATAATCTGTTCCTGATGCTCGC
>JANNWX010000263.1:0-2309 GCA_031409315.1 Sphingomonadales bacterium
AAGCCCAACCAATCCGACAAGCTTAAACTTATAGTCACGCTGTGACTTGGCCCATCTTTTGTCGGTCGTTTGAGCCGACGCAACGCCGAGAACCCGGATGCCCTGCGCAGCCATCGCATCGACCGCTGCTGTCATGCGCCGCAGTGCCGCCGGGGCGAGACGGCAGAGGCTTGCAATCGCCTCAGGCGCGCCTTTAGCCGCAATCACATATCCGCCTTTGAGATTTGCTCCTTTCCAGACGTTCGACATGGCAAGGAGGTCTGGCCGCAGGCCGTAGCTGTGCACATTGTGGTAGTCAGTAGGCATGGGCGGCGCGGTCGCGTGCAGGGCAACTTCCATTGGATCAACCGGCACTGCGGCGCTCGCCAATATGCTCGTTTCCAGAATGGCATGAAACTGATCAGGAGTTTCACTGCCAGCCCGGATTTCGGCTATTTTGCCCGACGCCAGCCACACCTGCGAAACCGCCATACGGTTTTCGGTGAGTGTTCCGGTCTTGTCGGTACAGAGCACAGTCGCCGAACCCAGTGTTTCAATCGCAGCCGAACGGCGGGTGAGAACGCGGACTTTGCCAATCCGCCACGCCCCCATTGCCATAAAGATTGTGAGCACCACCGGAAACTCTTCGGGTAGCAAAGACATGCCAGTGGCAATTCCTGCGAGAATGGCCTGCATCCAATCCCCCCGCATCAGCCCGTATAGAGCCACGACGAGCACGGCGACAGCACTGCCACCAATCGCGCTCCATTTGACGATACGCGCTGTCTCAGTTCGTAAACGCGGCGGCTCAGGATCAAGCGTCGCAAGCGACTGGCCAATCTTGCCAATCTCGCTCAAAGCGCCGGTGGCAACAGCGCAGGCCAGACCGCTCCCCCGCGTCACCAAAGACCCCGAATAGATATAGGGCTGCCCGTCTCCTCCGGGGCGGTGCGCCGCCTCGGCAGGTCCAACCTTTTTGTGGACCGGCAGGGCCTCTCCTGTCAGCAGCGATTCATCGGCCTGAAAGTCATGCGCTTCCAAAAGCAAAGCGTCGGCGGCCACGCGGTCGCCTTGCTCAAGCACCAACAGGTCGCCCTGAACCACTTCGCGCCCGGCGATCCGTAGCCGCTCGCCATCCCGTATAACCATTGCGCGTGGGGCAGATAGATCGCGCAAGGCCTCAAGTAAATGTTCGGTGCGGGTTTCCTGCACCACCGTCAGCGTGATGGAAAACAGCGCGAAGGACAGCAGGATCAGTGCCTCGGTCAGATCCCCGAGCACCAGATAGGCCACACCGCCCGCCAAGAGCAGCGCCAGCATCGGTTCGCGCAACACTTCGCCGACGATCTTGAACGCGGATCGTGAGGCTTTGCGGGGCAATTCGTTGAGGCCGTCGGCAGCAAGACGGAGCTGCGCTTCGCCAGCTGTCAAACCGTTCGTGTCGATTTTGGATTTACCGGACGTCACTATAGCTAACGTCCTTCTCATTTATCTTCGTGTCAAAAATCGACAATCGCTGAGCTATTTTCTCGACTTCATCATCAATTGCTGCTGAACCATCAGGCTCTCCATCATTTGATGCATCATCGCCATGTGCTTTCCCATTTTTTCCATATGGGCAGCGTCCATTGTCATGCCCCCGGGCATAGGCATCCCCATTGGCTTTTGATCCATCATCGCAGACATCTCAGCCATATGGGTTTTCATCATCGCCATATTGTCAGCCATGAGCTTGTTGCGCTGGGCTGGAGTCTTTGCACCGTCGGCTTTGCTCATCATTACATGCATTTTTGCGCTGTGGTGCGCACTGTGATCCGTCGTCGTCATTGGCATAGTCATCGGAGCGGCGGTTTCAGGCGCAACCGCAAAAGTTGTGGCACTGGTAGATGCTGCAAGTGCCACTAGAATGTATGATGCTTTCATGGCTGGTTTCCTTTGATTTTGATAATGTCCGGCAAGACGGTAACGGTTATGCGGCCCAATTGTTCCGCGCTCACAATTTCACGCGATTGAGCCGAAGTGCATTCAACACCACCGTGAGCGACGACAGCGCCATCGCGGCTCCGGCAAACATCGGTGACATCAGTATGCCTGCAACAGGATAAAGCACGCCTGCCGCAACCGGCACCCCGATGCCGTTAAACAGGAACGAGAAGAACAGGTTCTGGCGGATGTTGCGCATCGTCGCGCGCGAGAGGTGACGGGCGCGGACAATGGCGGAGAGATCGCCTTTGGTGAGCGTCATCCCTGCGCTTTCAATCGCGACATCGGTGCCGGTGCCCATTGCGAGGCCGACATCGGCGGCGGCGAGTGCTGGCGCGTCGTTGATT
>JANNWX010000264.1:0-13885 GCA_031409315.1 Sphingomonadales bacterium
ATCAGCGCAGGGTGGTATTATTGGTCGGGGGTCAGCCCGATTAAGGAGGGTAGGAAGCTGACCCCACTTTCCCCCAACGCACATATGCCGCTTTCCCTTTGCTCTTACATAAATGACGCCGCATCCCCTGCAACCGGCGAAAAGCGGATCAGGCGGCTTGTCACCACGGCTGCCTGCCGGTGGACCACTGCAATTTTATAGTCCGGGTCCGTCACCATTGCGAGGAAAGCGCCGGCATTTGGATAGGCGGCAATAAAAGCCAGTTCCCAAGCCTTGTCCTGCGGGCCAGTCAGCATCGATTCCATTGTGCCACGCCAAAGGACCGACCCGCCGACACGCGCAAAAACCGCGGCGCTGGTCCGGCCATATTCGCCGTAAGCCTCCCGGCCAGAAAGGCCGCGCGCTTCATGGCTGTGTCCGGCCGGATAACGCGCCACATCATTGAACCGCAGCAGATTGAGCATATTGATCGGCGTGTCGCGCGGTAACGCCTTGAATATGTCAAAACTCTCCCGCGTGGGATCGATGAAAATATCGTCAGCCACCAGCTTTCGTGTCCGCTTTCCCAACAGCCTCGCCGCTATCGGCCTTGCAATCGCCGGTACGGGTGCCCGTATTCTTGCCAAACATGGTCATGCTGGCACCAGGAGGCGAACCCGGCATGTCGGTGCCTTTCATCTGGACATTCACGGCATAACTTTCCGCCTTATAGTCGCCGTCTAGCGTCAGTTGCATCTTGCCCGCGCCGCCGCCGGGCGGGGCGCAGACCATGACCGCGTCCATCTTGCCCGCGAACATGCTGAATTTATCATAGGTGCAAATGCCTTTATCTTTTCCGGCAAACATCTCTGTTACGGGCTTTTTTGCTTGTTCTGGCGTCAGGCAGCTTTCCTGCGACTGTTTCTTGCCCTTCATTGCTTTGGCCATCATCGACGCCATTTCCGCATCTTTGGGCGGCAAGCCTTCGAGCTTCACATCGATAATTTCAACCGTTGTGTTCCACTGCCCCGGCTTGAAACTATCCTGATCCTTCATCGCCTTTGCCACGTCTTCAGCCGACGCATTGGTCATTTCAACCTTCTTCTCGCAGCCGCCGAGCATGAGTGCGGTTGCAGCGACGACGGGTGCAAAGGCGAATTTCAAGGCAGGCATGTGGTCATTCCTTTTGTGCGAACATGGTATCGATACTGATACCACCACATTTTTGACCCCGATGGCAATCCAATTCGTGGCGGTCTTTCCGATACCCATTGCCGCCATACGCCAGCCCGCCTATCGTTCCCCTTATGTCCATTCAGATTCGTACATCGCTCGAAGAACCAGAAACCGGTGCCGAATTTGTTCCGCACCGGCCCGCGCGGCCACCCAAGGTCGAGGGCGGGAAGGCGTTCAGGATTGTCAGTGATTACACACCTGCGGGCGATCAACCGACTGCAATTGCGGAATTGGTCGCTGGCATCACCGCGAAGGAACGCGATCAGGTGCTGCTCGGCGTCACCGGGTCGGGCAAGACGTTCACCGTTGCCAAGGTGATCGAAGCGGTGCAGCGCCCTGCCCTGATCCTTGCGCCCAACAAAATCCTGGCAGCGCAGCTTTACGGCGAGTTTAAGAGTTTCTTTCCCGACAACGCGGTCGAGTATTTCGTTTCTTATTATGATTATTACCAGCCCGAGGCCTATGTCGCGCGGTCCGACACCTACATCGAAAAGGAAAGTTCGGTAAACGAGGCAATTGACAGGATGCGGCATTCGGCCACCCGCTCTCTCCTCGAACGCGACGACGTTATCATCGTTGCTTCGGTTTCCTGCCTCTACGGGATCGGGTCGGTTGAAACCTATTCCGCGATGATCTTTGACCTTAAAAAAGGCGGGCACGCTGACCAGCGTGAGATCATCCGCAAGCTTGTCGCTCTCCAATATAAGCGCAACGATGCGGCCTTTGCGCGCGGCAATTTTCGGGTGCGCGGCGACAATCTGGAAATTTTTCCAAGCCATTATGAAGATATGGCGTGGCGGATCAGCTTTTTTGGTGACGATATTGAAGAAATTACCGAATTTGACCCCCTGACGGGTAAGAAGATTGCCACTCTCGATTTCATCCGCGTCTATGCCAACAGCCACCACGTCACGCCCGGGCCGACGCTCAAACAAGCGATGGAGGCGATCAGGCGGGAATTGAAGGTCCGGCTTGAGGAAATGATCGCCGAGGGCAAGTTGCTGGAGGCCCAGCGTCTTGAGCAGCGCACCAATTTTGATCTGGAAATGATCGCGGCGACGGGTTCTTGCGCGGGGATTGAGAATTACAGCCGCTTCCTTTCGGGCCGTCTGCCCGGTGAACCGCCGCCGACTTTGTTTGAATATCTGCCCGAAAATGCGTTGCTGTTCGTCGATGAAAGCCATGTCTCTATTGGCCAGATCAACGGCATGTCGCGCGGCGACCACCGGCGCAAATTGACGCTTGCTGAATACGGCTTCCGCTTGCCAAGCTGCATCGACAACCGGCCCCTGCGCTTCAACGAATGGGATGCGATGCGCCCGCAAACCACCTATGTCAGCGCGACCCCTGGCAATTGGGAAATGGAACGGGTGCAGGGTGTGTTTGCCGAGCAAGTTATCCGGCCCACCGGCCTGATCGACCCGCCGGTCGAAATCCGCCCGACCGAGGATCAGGTGCAGGATTGCATCAATGAATGTCGGAAGGTCGCGGCGGATGGATACCGCACCCTCGTCACCACACTCACCAAACGCATGGCCGAAGATTTGACCGAATTCATGCATGAGGCTGGCCTGCGTGTGCGTTATATGCACAGCGATACTGAAACGCTCGAACGCATCGAACTCATCCGCGATTTGCGGATGGGGGTCTATGACGTGCTGGTCGGCATCAACTTGCTACGTGAGGGGCTGGACATTCCCGAATGTGGGCTGGTGACGATCCTTGACGCGGACAAAGAGGGCTTTCTGCGCTCCGAAACCTCGCTGATCCAGACGATTGGCAGGGCCGCGCGCAACGTTGACGGCCGCGTTATCCTCTATGCTGACCGGATCACCGGCAGCATGGAACGCGCGATTGTCGAAACTGATCGCAGGCGGGAGAAGCAGGTCGCTTATAATCTGGAACACAACATCACGCCGGAGAGTATCAAGCGTAACATCGCCGACATCATCGGCGACGTCGCTAGCCGTGATCAGATAACCATCGAAATCGAAGACGGCCCTGCGCATATGGTTGGCCATAATTTGCGTGCCTATATCGAAGATTTGGAAAAGAGGATGCGCGCGGCGGCCGGCGATTTGGAATTCGAGGAGGCCGGGCGGCTCCGCGACGAAATCCGCATGCTTGAACAAAGCGAACTCGGCATTCCGGTGGCCGGGCAGGTCGCCCCGATCATTGGCCGGAGCACCGAAGGCAAACCGGGAACAAGGAAGGGACGGTTTGGCAAGAGCAGCAAATTTAAGGGGCGGTAGCGGTGGTGCGCTGCGGTTCACATTATTGATCTGGCTTAGGACGCTGCAGTCTCTAAGCGCTTTCTGAGCAAAAAAATCGGAAACCCCAATAATGACAAATGAAATTGACAAATCATCAAATGTCCTATATGAAGGACAAATCGTCATCGTAGAGACGGGGCAATTTCGCGACTGGCTTGATGGTCTGCGCGATGTAAGGGCTCGCCTCAGGATAGGCGACCGACTGCGGCGTCTTGCGGGCGGCAATGTTGGCGATACAAAATCGGTCGGTGACGGCGTGCAGGAATTGCGTCTGCATTTCGGACTAGGTTATAGGGTTTATTATATTTGGCGTGATGGAGTTCTCATCATCCTGCTATGCGGCGGAGATAAGGTTTCACAGGCGCGCGACATTGCGAAAGCCAAAAGACTGGCAAAGGAAGCAAATAATGGCATTGAAAGTCTTTCCATTTGATCCAGCACGACACCTCAAGAGCAAGGATGACATCCACTATTATCTCGAAGCCGCGATGGAGGGGAATGATCCCAAGCATATCGCAGGCGCGCTTGGCGATGTCGCCCGCTCCCAAGGGATGAGCGAGATTGCCCGTAAGACCGGACTTGGGCGGCAGGCGCTTTATACTGCATTGTCTGAAAACGGGAACCCAACGCTCGAAACGCTAACATCGGTGCTTAACGCGCTTGGCCTTGAGCTTACTGTGCAGAAAAAGGCAGCCTGACATTCGGACAATCGTCGTGCGCAATGTTCCTGAATCCGACATGCATGTTTTGCGCGAAGAAGCGGCCCGCCGGGGCATGTCAATCAACAACATACTGCTCGAATTGATCAAAGAACGTGTCGAGCATTATCTGAGGGTGAAGACGAAAAAAGAGGCAGCATAATCACCATGTCAAAATCGCAGACTACCACTAATCCCGAATGGCTGCACAATAGCCATGCCGGTGAATTGATGATTTCTGAATTTATTGGGCCGCTTGGTTTGAACCCAGAGACGCGCGCCGCGCCGCTTGGCGTAGATGCTGCTCGTTTATCCGATGTGATAAAGGGCAAGCGCCCGATGGACGCAGATCTTGATCTTCGTCTCGCCCGTTATTTCCGCATGTCAGAAGGCTTTTTCCTTGGTCTGCAACTGGACCATGACTTGCTAGAAGCCAAGCGTGCGCTCAACGGCGATCTGGAGCGGATCGTGCCGCTCGCCGCCTAAGCGGCCTCCGCCACAACACCGTCATCATCCACATCCTCGCCAAACCGCGTCGGCAAGGCCCAGAGTATCTGCGCACGAAGGAGCGCCTCCAACTCATCCGCACCGGCAACATGCGCCGCCGCCCGTTTTCTGAGCAGGGTCGCAAGCAGGCTCGCCCGCGTGGTAGGCAGGATATTCGCGGTGCGCCCTTGGGCCAACGCACGCGAAAAATGGAGGGATAGGCTGGTCATTATCTACTCGCTGTAATTGTGCACATTCCCCACCGCATCTTCATAGCAGCCAGCCCCTCCAGAATGAAGAAAATTGAGGGTTTACGAGGTTTTAACGATGTTATCTAATCACCGTTCCTAGAGTGATTTCGAGTTAAATGGAACGTTTAACGGCTCGGAAATCACGGTAAAGCAAGAGTTTAGACCCCCATTTTGATTCAATCAATATGGAACAGGGTCTCATGCGGAAAGCCAAAAAAAGGGCCGATAGCAATGCTACCGGCCCCATTTTGGTAAGCGACCAACCGATCAGAAGGTCTTGCGCGCCGTGATGCCGAAGGTGCGCGGCGTGTTGACATGGAAGCCAAGCCGCGCCCGCCCGCCGCGTTCCCGATCAAAGGCGAGCAGCGCATTTTCGTCAAACAGATTGCTGACAGAAGCAATCAACGTAAGTCCGTTGTCAAAGTCGACACCCGCACTCAGATTGACCAGCTGATAGCTTGGCAAGATCAGATTGAGCGACGTCACACCTGTTCCAGTCGCCCCGCCAAAAGCAAGCCCCGAGGTGAAACTGCGCGGATTGCCTTCCTGATCGCTCGGCTGGGTAATGCGGTTGCCGACATGCTGGATCGAAGTTGCCACATAGGCTTCGGCACCACCGCCAACCGGGAAGCTGTAGGTCGCATTGGCCGAGATCTGGAATTTCGGCACTGTCGGCAAACGGTTTCCATCCCGGATACCAGCAATCACCACCCCAGCGGTGGTCGTCACCGACGAATCGAACTTCGCGCTCAACATGCTTCCAGAAATGCCGAGTTCAAGGCCTTTTGATGGCCGGGCGCTCAATTCAAACTCAATTCCTTGTGAATGTGCCTTGGGCACATTGAACACCACGCGCGACGAGCAACTTCCAGCGTCAGCCGTCACCTGCAGGTTGCTGATATCAGTATAGAAGGCAGCCGCGTTGAAAGTGATGCCGCGCGACTGGGTCTTCACCCCAAGCTCATAATTCCAGAGTGTTTCATCATCATAGCCCGGTCGGTTGCCAAAGGTCAGCGCATCGATGCCGCCAGCGCCGCCCGTACAAAGCGGAATGTTAAGCGGATCATTTATGCCGCCCAGCCGGAATCCCTTCGATGCCTGCGCATTGACCGTGACGCCACCCGAAGGTTTGTAGCTGAGCAGAACACGCGGCGTGAAGCCGTTAGAGCTGGTCTTTCCCGTCTGATTATCGCCATTGGAGAAGAGACCTCCAGATTTGAACAGCCGCGCTTCGCTGAAATCATAATAGCGTCCGCCCGCCGTCAGGTTGAAACTGTCCGACAGGTCATAGCTGGCTTCGCCAAACACAGCCTTCTGCGTAATATCGTAGTTGATATCGGCATTATAGGGTGAGTTGAGCGGGAAGCCATTGGCGACGGCAACCGACGTGCCCGCGCCGAAACGGACGTCGGTAAAGGCGTCATAGCCAGCCGTCGGCAGCCGCTGGGCATAATCACGGCTCGTGTCCGAATAAAAGCCGCCAACAACCCATTGGAGCGGCCCATCGCCGGTTGAGCTCAGCCGGAGTTCCTGCGTGAAAGACTTCACCTTGGTGGTATCTTTCAAGTTTGAGGGCAGCAATACGCCCGCTGCCGGAAAACCGAGATCAACTGAAACGCTTCCGGTCAGTGCACTGGCATCCCGGCTGACCAATATGTCGCGGTTGGTATAGCTGGTGACCGAGGTCAGATCGACACCGCCCAGCCCGGCCTTGATCGTTGCGTCTGCGATCAGAGTTTCATCCTCAAACCCTTCTTTGAGCAACAAATGCTGTTGCCGTTCGCTAAACGTCACCGGCGGACGGGTGGTGGTGAAACGGTTCGCATAGAGGTTGAACACTTCCTGCCTGTTAAAACCGTCGGTGCTGATCTTTTGATAGATGACACGCGGCGTAATCGAGAGCGATTCAGAAGGTTCAAAGGTCAGCGCGATACGGCCGCCATAACGTTCGCCGTCATTGATATCCTTGGTGATGCCGCCGCCTTCGCGCCGCGCATCAATGAAACCGCCGTAACGTGTATAGTATCCGACCGCGCGAACGGCAGCATTCTCACCCATTGGTGCATTGATGGCACCTTTGAGATGCCCACCAAGATCATCGCCATTTACGAGGTTAAGATTGGCTTCAATCGCCCCTTCAGTCACGCCGATCTTGGGCTGGTTGGTGATATAGCGGACGGTGCCACCAACCGAACCGGACCCAAACAAAGTGCCTTGCGGCCCACGCAGTGTTTCAACGCGGTTGAGATCGAACAGGTCAAGATCGGGCGTGAACAGAGACAGTGAAATCACCGATTCATCAAGGTAGACGCCAACCTGTTCCTTCACACCTGGCTGATCGCGGACAATCTGGCCGGCGGAAACGCCGCGGATCGAAACCTGACTCTGCCCCGGCCCTAGATTCTGAATGGCAAGGCCGGCGACGTTACGCGCCAGATCTTCCAGAGTCGTCGCGCCGGTTTTCTCTATCATGTCGGCTGTTTGCGCGTTGATCGAAAAGGGGATGTCTTGAAGCGACTGATCACGCTTGGTCGCAGTCACGATGATTTCGTTACCGCTGGCTTCTTCGTCAGCCGCGACTTGCGCCAACGCGGGCGCCGCGATGACAAAAGAAATCGCAGACATTCCGGCAAGTAAAATGGCTTTTTTCATCTCAAACATCCTCCCAAGCATTTTTATCACGATGATTTTGCACCAGTCAGCATTGCAAGCCAAGACTGAATGCACGGTCCGGTGCTTATCTTGCTGCCCTGTCACACAATTGCCACACCGCACCAAAAAAGAACCGGCAAGTTGCCTTGCCGGTCCAGTATAGTTCGCAGGAGGAACATCGTGCGGGGGCGGGAGGTGGAGGAGAGGGTGCCCGCCCCCAATCTGGTTAGTAATTATAGGCGCGCTCGCCGTGACTGGAGAGGTCAAGCCCTTCACGTTCGGCATCCGCATCGGGACGAAGACCCATCGTCTTGTCGATGATGAAGTAGAGTGCCGCCGAACCAAGGCCAGACCAGAGCAAGGTAACTGCAACCGCCTTGGCCTGGGTCAGAACCTGACCAGCCATATCATAGGTGCCAGCAACAGCCGGGAAGACCGTATAATCAATCCAGCCCTGCCCGCCGAGTGCCGGATCGGCGACAATGCCGGTGCCAATGGCGCCGATGATCCCGCCGATGCAGTGGACACCGAATACGTCGAGTGTGTCGTCATATTTGAATTTGTTCTTCACCGTCGACACGAAGTAGAAACAAACCGGCGACACGATAAGGCCGAGGATGATTGACGTCATCGGGGCCGCGAAACCACTTGCCGGGGTGATCGCAACCAATCCTGCCACAGCGCCCGTCACAGCGCCGAGCAGCGATGGTCGGCCATGCCTTACCTGTTCGACCAAAGCCCAACTGACCGCCGCCGCCGCCGTGGCGACAAAGGTGTTGATGAACGCAAGCGCGGTTATGCCGTTCGCTTCCAGATTGGAACCTGCGTTAAAACCGAACCAGCCCACCCAAAGCAGTGATGCGCCGATCATCGTCATCGTGAGAGAATGCGGCGGTGTTGCTTCCTTACCAAAACCAATCCGTTTGCCGATCATGATGCAGCCGACAAGACCCGCGATGCCGGCATTGATATGCACCACGGTGCCGCCGGCGAAATCGAGTGCGCCTTTGCCCCAAAGATATCCATAATCGGTCGGTGCGTCGGGAAGGAAATCCGGGCCTGCCCAATACCAGACCATATGCGCAATCGGGAAATAGATGATCGTCAACCAGGCAACGACGAATACCATCAGCGAGGAGAATTTGACCCGTTCGGCAAATGCCCCAACAATGAGAGCCGGGGTGATGCACGCGAAGGTCATCTGGAAAATCACAAACGCATATTCGGGAATGTAGACATTGTTGGAAAATGTCGCGGCATAGGTTCCTGTGCTGACTCCTGCGAGGAACAGTTTGGAAGAACCACCGATGAATTGGGCCGTGGCCGCATCGCCGCCACTGGTGAAGGCCATTGTATAGCCCCATGTAACCCAGACGAGCGCCGCAATCGACACGATCATGAACACCTGCATCAACAGGCTGAGCATGTTTTTCGTGCGGACAAGACCGCCGTAGAATAGCGCAAGCGCCGGGATCGACATCAGCAACACCAGAACGGATGAAACCAGCATCCAGCTTGTGTCACCCTTATCGACCATTGTTGCCATCTGCGCCACGGTGGGAGCCTTGATCGGCCCTTCAGCGATTGGTGCCGCAGTGACAATTGTTGCCGCCGCATCTTGGGCCCAAGCCGGAAATGCGGATAGCGCAGCCATCGCGCCGCCCAGACCGCCACATATTTTTGTTGAAATTTTCATCATTCCCCCTCGTTTTTATAGAGCCACGGTGCCGGTCTCGCCGGTGCGGATGCGCACCGCCTGACCCAGATCAAGTACGAAAATCTTGCCGTCACCAATGGCACCGGTATTGGCGGCTTGCTGAATAACCTCGACAGCGCGGTCAACAATTGCACTGTCGCACGCGACCTCGACCTTCACCTTGGGCACCATATTGGTCGAATATTCGGCACCGCGGTAAATTTCGGTCTGGCCCTTTTGCCGACCAAAGCCTTTGACTTCGGTCACGGTCATGCCGGACACGCCCAAATCGGTCAGTGCTTCGCGCACATCGTCGAGTTTGAACGGTTTGATAATGGCGATGATGAGTTTCATTCTGCCCCCTTGGTTTGATTCAAAGAATGACACAGCAAAGGCTGTGCCAGTTTGATGCAGTGCGGCAAAAATATGTCATCAGAGCGCCCAAAGTATGGATTCCCGCGCTCATTCTTCAATAGGGCGCGTGTCTCCTAGGATTTCATCCTTTCCAGAAGACACGGAATAAGTTGATAATAGGCCCAAGATTCAGGCAGTGCGCCAACCTTGCCTATAATTTAAGCACAAAGCGCGCTTGGGTTGACAAATTGTGCGCTGCACAATAACTGACGCGCAACGAACCGGTAAGCACCGTCGCTTTCATCTGGCCGCCAAACAAGAGAGATTTGAAATGTATATGCTCGCCATATTGAGCGTGATCGAAAACCTGTTCGCGCGCGTTTTGCCGCAGCGATAATATTTGCGGCGCGAAGGTCACGCCGTCCGCAAATACCAGTCATAATCCAAATCAGGCACCGCGCCGAAAAAGCGTTCCTGCTCGGTCCGTTTGACGATGCTGAACATTTCGACGAATCGTGTTCCTAGATGGTCTTTGAGCATGTCTGATGCCGAAAACCGATCAACCGCTGCGAACCAGTTAGACGGCATCGGGGCTGCTTTTCCCGCATCCGCAACATAGCCGTTACCAACGACGGGTGGACCGGGATCAAGCCTGCCCTCAATGCCGTGGCAAATCCCGGCGAGCATCGCCGCCATTGCCAGATAGGGATTGGCATCAGCCCCGCCGATCCGGTGTTCGATGTGGCGCGTGGCCGGTGGCCCAGCAGTAACCCTGAATGAAACCGTGCGGTTATTGACGCCCCAAGTGGGTGCGACGGGCGCATAGGAGTTTGCCTTGAACCGCCGGTAGCTGTTGGCATTAGGGGCAAAGATCAAAAAGCTATCGGCCATCATCGCCTGCATGCCGGCAATCGCTTGACGGACCAGAGGTGTTCCGGCCGGATCCTCGCTCGCAAAGGCATTTTTCCCGTCAGCACCAAGAAGTGAAACATGAAGGTGCATGCCGTTGCCAGCACTATCGGAGAACGGTTTGGCCATGAACGTAGCCTCCATCCCGTGCTTGTTGGCAATCGCCTTGACCATACGCTTGTGCATGATCGCATCATCGCAGGCGCGCAGGGCATCGGCCTTATGCGCCAAAGTCATTTCGAACTGGCCCGGCGCATATTCTGAGATGGCGGCCTCCAAAGGCTGCCCTTGGGCATCGGCGCACGCATAAAGATCATCGAAAAAGGGTCGAAAATCCTCCATCTCTTGCAATCCGTAAACCTGAATATCCTGCGGTGTGCCTCCTGTTACCGGCGAGCGCGCGGGGACAGGCCGCCCGTCCTTGCCGCGCTTGGCATCGACCAGATAGAATTCCAACTCCACCGCGACGTCAGGCGTATAGCCAAGCCCTTTCATCCGATCGATTACCCGGCCAAGAACGTGGCGCGGATCAAGATCATTGGGCGTGCCATCCAGTTCGTAAAAGCCGGTCAGGAATTGAGCGGCCTTTGGCCCAGCCCAAGGCGTCGGCACCAGCGTTCCGGGAATGGGCCAGATTTGCCGGTCAGCGTCGCCATCTTCCCAGACCAGCCCCGTTTCCTCGGTATCACGCCCCGTAATATCGACGATCACCGCCGAGCCCGGCAGGAAGCGGCCTGCCTTGTAAACCCCCATCACTTCATGACGCCGCAGCCTTTTCCCGCGCGGAACGCCGCACATGTTGGTGAAGATGATATCAACGGCATCAACGGCAGGATGCGCCGCAAAAAACGCCTCTGCCTCGGCAAGGGCTGCAATCTGGTGGGAAGATGTTTTCGTCATACGCCTCCATGAGAGTATTGCGCCCAAAGCGTCAAGCCAGTCACAGCCTGTCCCGCAGCGCAAACCAGAGCAGGCCCGCCGTAGCCAGCGGTTGCCGCAACCATCTGCCGCCGGGAAATTGCCGATGCGGCAGGCTTGCAAAGACATCAAACCGCTCCGCAGTGCCACACATTGCCTCTGCAATCAGTTCACCCGCCAGCGTCGTCATCAGCGCGCCGTGGCCAGAAAATCCGTGCGCGAAGAAACAATTTCCGGTCCTGCCGAAATGGGGCAGCCGGTTCATGGTGACAGAAACAGCACCGCCCCAGACATAGTCGATTGGCGTGTTGACCAGCGACGGAAACACATCAGTCATATGACGCCGCACAAACGCGCCAATATCGGGTGGGGTTCGGGTCGTGTATTTTTCGCCACCACCGAAAACCAGTCTTTTGTCGGCGGACAGCCGGAAGTAATTGAGGACGAACCGGCTGTCGGCCACCGCCGCGTCACTTGGTAACAGCGCACCAGCGTCCGGCAACGGCGCGGTCGCAATGTTATAATTCATAATCGGAATTGTGTAGTGGCCAATATCCGGCGCGATGTCGCCGATCCAACTGTCAGTCACCATGATGGCATATTTGGCGTCGATACAGCTCTCGCCGAAAAACACCTCCACAGTGCCAGCGTCCAATATCCGATCGACGCGGGCATTTTCGATCAACGTCACGCCAGCGTCCTGCGCGGCCTTGGCCAACCCCAGTGCATAGTTCAGCGGATGAAAATGCCCGCCGTGGCGGTCGTAGATTCCGCCATGATAGCCTCCCCCATTGATGTGGTCTGAAAGGTCAGTTGCAGCGACAGCCTCTGTTTCATACCCAAATTGCGACGATAAAAATTCAGCCTCGCGCTGCATATCGTCAAAATGCGCGGACTTGAATGCCGCTTCAAAATGCCCGGACTTGAGGTCACACGTGATGTCATGGCGTTCGATCCGGTCCCAAACCCGGTCACGCGCACTCCATGCTAGGTCGAAGATGGCCTTTGCCCGCTCCCGCCCGAACGCTGCGTCAATCTCCCTCATCGTCCAACGCAGACCCGGGATCAACTGACCGCCGTTTCGGCCTGATGCGCCGTAGCCGATGGTTTCGGCCTCAACCAGTGTGACGCTATAGCCCTTTTCCGCACAGGCCAGCGCCGCAGATAGCCCCGTAAATCCGCCGCCTACGATAACAACGTCAACGTTATAAGCCGCGTCGGTTGCTGGCTTTACCTCTAATTTATTCGCCGTGGCCGCGTAATAGCTGTTGTTCAGCGGATCGCCCACGGATCACACCCGCAGCAGCAGATGTTCGCGTTCCCAAGAGCTGATGACCGACTGGTAATTGAACAATTCGCATTCCTTGATGGCGTAAAAAACCTCAAAGAAATCCTCACCCAGCAATTGCTTAACCGGCTTGCAATGCGAGAAGCGATCTAGCGCAGCTTCAAGCGTGCGGGGCAAGGTGCGTGCGCGGTTATAGGCACTACCCGTGACGCTTTTGGGAGGGACCATCCGGTCGATCATCCCAACATAACCGCAGGCAAGCGACGCAGCCATTGCCAGATAGGGATTGGAATCCGCGCCGGGCAAACGGTTTTCAATCCGGCGGTTCTTACCGTCTGATACCGGAACGCGCAGACCACAGGACCGGTTATCGCTGCCCCACTGCACGTTTATCGGTGCGTCGGAATCAGGCCGCATTCGCCGGAACGAATTGACGTTAGGCGCAAAGAGCGGAGCTACTTGCGGCAAAAGGCGGGCAAGCCCGGCAATATAGCTGCGGAACAGGGCGCTGTCCTTGCCATTACCGATGCTGAAGATATTCTTGCCGGTTGTAATATCCAGAACCGATTGGTGGATATGCATCGCGCTGCCCGGTTGATCGCTCATCGGTTTGGCAAGGAAAGTCGCATAGACTCCGTGTTCCATGGCAACCTGCCGCACGATCCGTTTGAACAACAGCACCTCATCGGCAAGCCGAAGCGGATCGCCGTGAAGGAAATTGACCTCAAGCTGGGCCGCGCCGGATTCGTGGATCATCGTGTCGATATCCAACCCGGCTTTTTCACAAAAATCGTAGATATGCTCGATAATATCCTCGAACTCATTCAGCGCTTCAAGCCCGTAGGGTTGGCTCGCGGTTTCGGGGCGCCCTGACCTTCCAGATGGTGGGACAAGCGGAAAATCGGGGTCGATATTCTTCGATACAAGATAGAATTCAACCTCCGGCGCCACAACTGGTTTCCAGCCTTTAGCTTCGTAAAGCTTAAGCACTTTTTTCAAAATCATGCGCGGCGCAATCGCCACCGGATCGCCGTTACTGGCAAAAGCATCGCAGATGACATAGGCCGTCGGTGTCTTGAATCCGGGAGCCTCGCAAATGGTCTCCGCATCGGGAACCATGATCTGATCGGGATCATATTCGGGGA
>JANNWX010000265.1:0-5060 GCA_031409315.1 Sphingomonadales bacterium
TTCTGCTGCTCGACGTGACCCCGCTGTCGCTGGGCATCGAGACGCTGGGCGGCGTGTTCACGCGCATGATTGACCGGAACACCACGATCCCGACGAAAAAATCGCAAGTCTATTCTACCGCTGACGACAATCAGCAGGCGGTGACGATCCGCGTGTTTCAGGGCGAACGCGAAATGGCGGCGGATAATAAGCCGCTCGGCCAGTTCGACCTCGTCGGCATCCCCCCGGCCCCGCGAGGCGTGCCGCAGATTGAAGTGACGTTTGATATTGATGCGAACGGCATTGTCTCGGTTCACGCCAAGGACAAAGGCACCGGCAAAGAACAGCAGATCAAGATTCAGGCGTCTGGCGGCTTGTCCGATGCCGACATCGACCAGATGGTGCGCGATGCCGAACAATTTGCTGAAGAAGACAAGAAACGTCGCGATGCGGCGGAAGCCAAGAATAATGCAGAAAGCCTGATCCATTCGACCGAACGTCAAATGGCCGACCATAGCGACAAGGTTGACGCGGCTACCAAAACCGAAATTGAAACCGCGATCGCCGAAGCCAAAACAGCCGTAGAAGGCGGCGACGTTGAGACGATGAAGGAAAAAGCAACGGCGCTGGCGCAGGTCGCCATGAAACTTGGTCAGGCGATTTACGAAAAGGAACAGGCCGCTGCCGCCTCTCCCTCGGCGGACGGCGACGGGGCGAAAGACGATGATGTTGTCGACGCCGAGTTTTCGGAAGTCGACGAGAATAAGGGCTAAGGCATGATCTGCAGCGCCATTCCGGCCAGAACCGGAATGGCGCTGTCGGGGGACGGAGACGATCATGTCCGATGACTATTACGAGCTGCTGGAAATTGAACGCACCGCCGATGACGGTGTGATCAAAACATCCTACCGCAAATTGGCGATGAAATTTCATCCCGACAAAAATCCCGGTTGCGCTGATTCCGAAGCCAAGTTCAAAGCGATCAGCGAAGCTTATGACATATTGAAAGACCCGCAAAAGCGGGCCGCTTATGATCGGTACGGCAAGGCTGCGTTCCAAAATGGCGGCGGTGGCGGTGGGCAGGGTTTCGGCGGCTTTGCTGACATTTTCGATAATATATTCGGCGAATTCATGGGCGGAGGTGACGGCAGAGGCCGCCAACGCGGGCCGCAGCGCGGTGCGGATTTGCGCTATGATCTAGAGATCACACTCGACGAAGCCTTTCACGGCAAACAGACCGAAGTCCGGGTTGAAGTGTCTACGTCGTGCGAGCCGTGCAGCGGGTCTGGCGCGGCCCCGGGAACATCGGCCAAAACCTGTGGCACCTGCGCCGGGCATGGAAAGGTACGTGCGCAACAGGGCTTTTTCGTCGTCGAACGGCCCTGCACCGCCTGTCGCGGTTCCGGTCAGGTCATTGCCGATCCGTGCAAAAACTGCCGGGGCCATGGCCGGGTCGACAAGGAGAAAGCACTATCCGTTACTATCCCACAAGGGGTGGACGACGGCACCCGCATCCGCCTGTCTGGCGAAGGTGAAGCCGGAGAACGCGGTGCACCGGCTGGTGATCTTTACATTTTCCTCCACGTCGCGCGGCACGGTTTGTTTGAACGCGACGGCACCACTTTGTTCGCCCGTGCGCCGATCAGCTTTACGACCGCCGCTTTGGGCGGCACAATCACTGTGCCCGGGCTTGACCGCGTGGGGCATGAAATCCGGATACCAGCCGGGATCCAGTCGGGTAAACAAATCCGTCAGCGCGGGGCGGGAATGCCTGTGCTGAATGGGCGCGGATCGGGTGATATGGTTGTGCAAATCGAAGTCGAAACCCCGACCAAGCTATCGGCCAAGCAACGCGAATTATTGCAAGCATTCCAGGACACCGAGACGGGTGAAGAAAGTCCACAATCTTCTGGATTCTTTTCCAAATTAAAGGATATGTGGGACGATCTGACCGAATAGGAGACGTTCCATGCGCCTGTTATCCACCGCTGCCAGTGTGATTGCCCTGTTGGCCACCGCGCAACCAAGTTTTGCCCAAGCGCCAGAAGTTGTGATCACAACAGAACAGCTTGCGCCCGGCATTGCAGTATTGTTTGGAAATGGGGGAAATATCGGTGTCGCATACGGCGAAGATGGCACCGTCCTGATTGATGACCAGTTTGCACCGCTCACGCCGAAAATTGTCGCCGCAGTTGAAAAACTTGGCGCGACGCCGGTCAAATATCTGATCAACACCCATTGGCACGGCGATCATACCGGTGGGAATGAAAATCTTGGCAAGGCCGGTGCCATCATCATGGCACATGACAATGTCCGCATCCGGATGGCAACGCCGCAGGTGCGCGGCACCCGGACACTGGCCCCGTCACCCAAAATCGCTTTACCGGTCATCACCTATCATGACGGCCTGTCGCTCCATGTGAACGGAGATGAAGTCCGCACATATCATATGCATGATGGGCATACCGACGGCGATTCGGTTGTCATCTGGCGCAAAGCCAATATCGTCCACATGGGCGACCTGTTTTTTCACAAAGTGACCCTGCCCTTCATCGATCTCAGTTCGGGCGGCAGCGCTCGCGGCTTGCTTGCCGCGACTGAAAAGGTGCTGGCAATGACCGACGCCAATACCAAGATCATCCCCGGACACGGCCCTGTCGCAACCCGCGCCGATCTGGAGGCCTATCGGGATATGCTGCAATCCGTCATCGGATCTGTAGCGTCCGGGATTGCGGCCAAAAAGACACTTGCGGAGATACAGGCGATGAAGCCGGCGGCAAAATGGGATGAAAATCCTGCTGGATTCATCAAAGGCGATGGTTTTGTTGAAACGGTTTACAAAAGCCTGATGACAGCGGCGGAGGCCAAACCACATCATCATTGACCTGCACTAATGCCAATAAAGAAAAGGCCCACCGGGGGACCGGCAGGCCTTTCTTTTGGGGGGTGCGAGCCTGTTTTAGGCGCCGAGGATGATGCCCAGGAAGATAACCTGAGCGAGGATTCCGACTGCAAGGCTCGCGGAGTTTACGATTGCCGACATGGCATGTTCCCTTCACTTGCATTTCGAACCGGTCAATCCGTTTCGATAAGCAACCTATGCTGCAAGAGCGAAGTGATCACAACCGCAAGGATTGCAAACGCGATTGCAGTTTTTGCAACCTATAAAGTGATTTCGAGTTAAATGGTACATTTAACGGCTCGGAAATCACGGTAAAACAAGAAGATAGACCCGCATTTTGATTCTATCAAAATGGAACGGGGTCTAATTGCAGAATCGTTATGAAGCTGTACCGAATACCCGGTCAAAAATCGTATCGACATGTTTTAGATGGTAGCCGAGGTCGAATTTATCCTCGATTTCTGCGGTCGAGAGCGCGACGGCAACGTCAGGATCGCCCTTGAGCAGTTCGAGCAGAGACAGCGCCCCATCCGAATCCCAGACCTTCATCGCGTTGCGCTGAACCAACCGGTAGGCGTCCTCGCGGCTGACACCGGCCTGCGTGAGCGCCAGCAACACCCGCTGTGAATGGACCAGTCCGCCCATTTTGTTGAGGTTTTTCTCCATCCGATCAGGATAAATCAGCAACTTATCAATCACACCTGTGAGCCGCGCCAATGCGAAATCAAGCGTGATCGTGGCATCCGGCCCGATATAGCGTTCGACCGACGAATGGCTGATATCGCGTTCGTGCCACAGCGCGACATTTTCCAGCGCAGGCGTCACATAACCTCGCACCATCCGCGCCAAACCAGTCAGATTTTCGGTCAGCACCGGGTTGCGCTTGTGCGGCATTGCCGATGATCCCTTTTGCCCCGGCGAGAAATACTCCTCAACCTCAAGCACTTCGGTACGCTGCAAATGCCGAATTTCCGTGGCCAACCGTTCAACCGAAGAAGCAATCACGCCAAGCGTCGCAAAATACATCGCGTGCCGATCACGCGGGATGACCTGCGTTGAAACCGGCTCTACAATGAGGCCAAGCTTGGCCGCGACATGCGCTTCAACCGCCGGATCGATATTGGCAAAGGTGCCCACCGCACCTGAAATCGCGCAGGTTGCCACATCCGCCCGCGCCGCGACCAGCCGCGCACGATTGCGTTCAAATTCGGCATAAGCCTGGGCAAGTTTAAGCCCGAATGTCACCGGTTCGGCGTGGATGCCGTGGCTGCGCCCGATGGTCGGGGTCATTTTATGTTCAAAAGCGCGTCTTTTGATCGCGGCAAGCAGTTGATCGAGATCGTCGAGCAAAATATCGCTCGCCTGCGCCAATTGCACCGCAAGACAGGTGTCGAGCACATCTGATGAGGTCATGCCCTGATGCATGAAACGCGCGTCATCGCCCACATGTTCGGCGACATTGGTCAAAAAAGCGATCACATCATGCTTCACTTCGACCTCGATCGCGTCGATCCGGGCGACGTCGAACGCACCCTTTGCCCAGATCGCCGTCGCAGCCGCCTTAGGGACGACGCCGAGTTCCGCCAGCGCGTCGGTTGCATGCGCCTCAATCTCGAACCAGATGCGAAATTTGGTTTCCGGCTCCCAGATTTTGACCATCGCGGGGAGGGAATAACGGGGAATCATCGGGTATCCTGTCGGTTAGCGGTTCAGGAGCGCGCTAGCCAATGTTGACTCAGTCGTCGAGTCAGAAGCGAAATTTGGACTTGCACTACTGTGCGAGCAATTCCTCTTTGATCTTGAGTTTCTGCTTTTTCAAAAAGCTGATTGCCGATGAATCGGGAGACGGGCGAAGGGTTTCAGCCGCGATTTTTTCGTCGATCCGCGCATGTTTGACGTGAAGGGACTGCGTGTGATTTGATGGCATCAACGACTCTCCTTGGCAAAATTTCGACGATGCCCAGTAAATCACCAAATTTGCCGTTTGTCCAAAGCCTACTTGTCCAATTGCGATAAAATGTGCATATCGCGATGAGAAAAAGGTGCTAGGGATAGGATTTCTCGGGAGTCGCGATAACGAACCTTACGTGAGCTCGGTGAAAGAGGAGGTGAAATACGCGGATGGTTTTGCAGGGAAGAGCGTGGAGGAAATTCTGCCAGAAGATACTTGGGTTTCGCC
>JANNWX010000266.1:0-3282 GCA_031409315.1 Sphingomonadales bacterium
GCGCTGGGCGAACAATGCGTTCTTGGCTTCACCTACGGTCAAAACCGGAACCTTGGCAATTTCTTCATCGCCTATCTTGGCGGATTTGAATTGTCGCGCAGGGTGAAAACAGGCGCACCTGTTATGGCGGCGATCCGCGAAGGCCAGCGCCACGGAACGGCTGCGGCCAATATCATGAACGAGGATATTCGCGTACTCCTCGCCGAGCCGCTGGACGCTGCACGCAAGCGGCTCAATATTGCGTCCCCGGCCACATATCACCGCGCGCACGATGCCTATCGCACGGTCGGGATCGATCCTTATAACTTTCTGGCGGCGGTTCCGGCTTAATGCGTCCTGCTTGACCGCTGCAGTTTTGGCCCTTCAGGCGGCTCTCACGATGTGATGGGCACCCACGCCTACCGCACATTATTACTGTTTCCCAAGGCCTATCCACCGGCCCGACTGCGCGCAGGAAATGCCCTATGACTTCAAGTCTGCGTGTGACAAAATGCCCCACTTTCCCAAGGACGCGTTTTGATTCATTCGAAATCCAAATCCGTCGTTCCCATCAGCGCGGGGAAAAATCCTTCGTGCGCGGTGCGCAGGTCTGACAGGGAAATACCAGTGAGGGTCGATCCGCCTGTCGTGCCAATCTGCACCGCGCCGTCAATCTCGCTGCCTTTGAGGGCGGTCACGATGTAACGCCCCTGATCTTCGCCAAAGGCGCGATTTGCATTCAGCGCATTGATCCGCGCACCGATGCCACCAGCCAAAGCCATTTCGGCAATCGCCACCAGCAAGCCGCCGTCTGAAATGTCATGCACGGCGGTCACTTTTCCAGTGGTGATCAGTTTGCGGACCAGATCGCCGGCTTTGCGTTCTGCCTTCAAATCAACTGGTGGCGGTGGGCCTTCTTCGCGACCGTGAATTTCGCGCAGCCATAATGACTGGCCAAGGTGGCCGCGTGTGTCGCCGATGACAAATATCTCCTCGCCCTCGGCCTTAAACGCGATTGTAGCTGATTTCTGCCAATCATTGAGCAATCCGATGCCGCCGATGGCGGGCGTGGGCAGGATAGCTGATCCGCCACCCGTCGCCTTGCTTTCGTTATAGAGCGACACATTGCCACTGACGATCGGCATATCCAGCGCGATGCAGGCTTCGCTCATCCCTTCAAGGCAGCCGACAATCTGGCCCATAATTTCGGGGCGCTGGGGGTTGCCGAAATTGAGGCAATTGGTGATGGCAAGCGGTTTTGCCCCGACCGCGCACAGATTGCGGAAACATTCGGCGACCGCTTGTTTGCCGCCTTCATACGGGTCGGCATAGCAATAACGTGGGGTGCAGTCGGTTGACATGGCAATGCCCTTGTCGGTGCCGTGCACGCGCACAACCGCAGCGTCACCGCCCGACGACTGGACGGTATCGGCCCCGACCTTCTGGTCATATTGTTCCCATATCCAGCGGCGCGACGCAATGTCGGGACTGGCCATCAGCTGTAACAGGTCGGCGGCGATATCGCTTGATTCGGGCACATTGGTCAGCGGCGCTGGCGGCACCGTTTTTATATATGGCCGGTCATAAAGCGGTGCATCATCGGCCAGCGGGCCAAGCGGAATATCGCACACCGTCTCGCCGTTCCATGTCAGCACCATATGGCCGGTGTCGGTAACAGTGCCGATGACGGCAAAGTCGAGTTCCCATTTGCGGAATATCGCCTCGGCAAAACCCTCCCGGCCCGGCTCCAAAACCATCAGCATCCGTTCCTGGCTCTCGGACAGCATCATTTCATAAGGCGTCATGCCGGTTTCGCGGCACGGCACTTTGTTCATATCGAGCAAGATGCCAACGCCGCCCTTCGACGCCATTTCAACGCTGGAGGAGGTGAGGCCGGCGGCTCCCATATCCTGAATGGCGACAATCGCGTCGGATGCCATCAATTCAAGGCAAGCCTCGATCAACAGCTTTTCGGTAAAGGGATCACCAACCTGCACGGTTGGGCGCTTTTCTTCGCTATCCTCGCTGAAATCAGCCGAAGCCATCGTCGCGCCGTGGATGCCGTCGCGTCCGGTTTTGGACCCGACATAAACGATTGGGTTGCCAACGCCTGAAGCCGCCGAATAGAAAATCTTATCGGTCTCCGCGATCCCCACGGTCATCGCGTTGACCAGGATATTGCCGTCATAGGCCTTATGAAAATTCACCTCGCCGCCAACGGTTGGCACCCCGACGCAATTGCCATAGCCACCAATCCCGCGCACCACGCCGTCGATCAGGTGGCGCATCTTGGGATGGTCAGGTCGCCCGAAACGCAGCGCATTCAAATTGGCAATCGGCCGCGCGCCCATGGTGAATACATCACGCAATATGCCGCCCACGCCGGTCGCCGCACCCTGATAAGGTTCGATATAGGACGGGTGATTGTGCGATTCCATTTTAAAAATCGCGGCCAATTTCTTACCATCTGGCCCGTCGCCAATGTCAACGACGCCAGCGTTTTCGCCGGGGCCACAGATGACTTGCGGGCCAGTTGTCGGCAGCTTCTTCAAATGCAGCCGCGACGATTTGTAGGAACAATGTTCCGACCACATAACGGAGAATATCCCCAGTTCGGTCAGGTTTGGTGCGCGCCCCATAGCGGCAAGAACGCGGTCATATTCTTCCTGGGAAAGGCCGTGGTCGGCGATGATTTGCGGGGTGATCTCTGACATGGTGTGGCCCTTAGCGGGCCGGTGTGATTCCGCCTAGCCCTTGATCACACGATTCTGTGCCACCCACCAAGCGATGGCGATGGCGATGCCGTAACCAAAAAAGCTCATTACGGTCATCACCAAATCAACCTTTGTCGGCGCTGGACCAAACCAGTTGAACATCTGCAACGCGAGAAGCGCGATTACCAAGATCACCAAAGGCCGCACAGGGCCTGTCGTTGTCTTGGCAAACAGCCATGCCGTGCCAAGCGTCAGCCCGATTTCCAGAGGCATGGCAATGGCCGGGTAGTTCCACAGACCAAAGCCGTATTTCACATCCCCGCCAGCCAGCGTAAGATCTGGCACGTGGACAAGCAGGTCGATCAACCAGTGAGACATCACGACAGCCCCACCAATCAGCCCGGCCGTCCAGTGGCCAAGCCAGATACGCAGGATCATGGCAAAGCTCAGCCCCCAGATCGCGGCACCGAGCAGACTGTGGGTCCATGGCATGTCGTATAGATCCATTGGGTTCATCATCGTAAATCCAGGCGTTAGCCGCATGCGCTCGGCCCCGGTCAGCAATAGCCCGAAAAAGCCGAAATCGATC
>JANNWX010000267.1:0-9585 GCA_031409315.1 Sphingomonadales bacterium
TCACCTTCCAGAGCAAGCCTTCTACATGGTCGGCGGCATCGATGAAGCGATTGAAAAAGGCAAAAAGCTCGCAGCAGAGGCGGCTTAACTTACTTCTCCCCTCCTCTTCAGGGGAGGGGCCGGGGGTGGGGGCTGTCAACCTCTCACCTGCCGGACACTCCCCACCCCAACCCCTCCCCAGAAGGGTAGGGGCTTAAGGATGAATCCAAGCTAAACTTCGAAAACGGCACCCCCGCACGCCTCGTCCGCAGCGAAGAGGTTTATATGGTCGTCGTCCCCGGATCAGAGGGCGATTTCGGTGTGCTTGAAGGCCATATGCCGACAATGACCACAATCCGCGATGATGCCGCGCTTGAAATCTATGCCAGCGCCGGGGCAACTCCCGAACGATTGCAGCTTGCGGGCGGATTTGCCGAGGTGAATGACAAAGGCCTGACCATATTGGCCGAGAGCGCAAGATAATCACCGCACCTTGGTATAACGCCACGTTTCTGAATTAGCCCCGTTCTGCCCTGATACCGTCGCTACGAGTAACTTTCCTTCGCGTCGATACGCGATCCGTGTCGGATAATCGTGCGCCGGGTTTTCAAACACCGCTTCGTTTGCGGTTAATCGGGTTAACTTGAACGGGGTTGCAGGGCCACCGAGTGGTGCCCCCCAATAAGTAATAATCCCGTCCGCATCTGTCGCAATCCGCAGCAATTCCCAAAATTTCGCTTTTTTGGCGTCGCCGCTGCGCCCGGTGCCGAGCATGAGTCCGCCGCGTGGTGGCATCCACGCTTCCTCGGTCCAGCGCGCTTGGTTTCCCGACGTCCAGTGACCGCTCATCCAGCCCAAATCAGCCACATTCGACTGCGGCGACGATGCGGCTATTCCAGAGATAGCTGCCAACCCAATCATTGCGGTTTTTACGTAGTTCATTTTACTGCTCCTCCGTTGTTTGGAGACTCCTTACTAAATCTGCGCATGGTGGCTTGAACAAACGCGACACTATGCGATGGTTTGTCATGGACTATCAGGAATATCCAGTCCCGGAGAGACTTGCAGGTTGGGTGAAGTCACGGTGGATGCTCACCTGTGAACAGGACCAACATGACTGGATAGAACGGGATGCGACGCCCGACGGCTGTATTGAGATCATTTGGCGTTCTCGCGGTCAATCGATCTGGAAAACTGCGCAGCCGGATCACTTCATCGGTGGTTTGATTGAACAACCCGCCAGATTGCGGATGTCCGGCGATGCAGTTTTTACAGGCATACGACTGTGGCCTTGGGCTTGGAATTTACTTGGCGGACGCCCTGTCAAATCGTTTATCGATGGCTGGATTCCGGCGGAAAAAGGCGGGACTGTCGATGAAGTGTTGGATAGTCTTACCCATTTGGTAGATCACGCTCATTCAGGCCTCAGCGGGACTTCCATTACGCAATCACGCTCCGTGCGCGATCTTTGTCAAAGGACTGGCCGGTCCCACCGGTGGTTGCAACGCTGGTTTGAACGCAATGTTGGTGTGCCGCCGCGCCGTTATTTCAAAATGCTCCGTTTTCAGGAGGCACTGAAAAATATCCAGCAAGACGATGCGCATCTTGCGCAACATGCAGCCGATGCAGGCTTTTCCGACCAGGCCCATATGGCCCGGGATTTCCGATCAATGGCTGGCACAACTTCGCGCAATGCCCGTAAAAATGCAACGGGGCCGTTTCTATAGCGACGACAAGGAAGACCTACACGAAAGCGAAAGTTTACCGAGTAGTAACCTAATTCCGCGATAGGCAGTTAATTGCAAAGCGAACAAGGCTAGAGATAGAGATGAGCGCATTCGGGAAACGTGGCGGCCCTTCGGGCATTGGCGGAAATCGCCCCGCCTTTGGTGTCGCGCGCCCGATGAGCGGACCCGGCTCGTCGATTGCACCTGCATCTCAATTCATGGGCGGCGCACAATTTCCGCCAATTGAAGCCGAACCCGTACCCGTAGACGCGCCACCGATGGACGCAATGGCGCGGCTATCGCACCGTGAAAACTCGGTCGAGGATGCGGCACCAAAGGCCGAAGGGTTTGAAGCCTCCGTCCATAAAATCAAAGAACAGGTGCTGCCACGCCTGTTGGAACGCATTGATCCAGAAGCCGCAGCGTCCCTTTCAAAAGACGAACTGGCTGAAGAATTCCGCCCGATCATTGGTGAGGTTCTGGCCGAACTGAAACTGACGCTCAACCGCCGCGAACAATTCGCGTTGGAAAAAGTGCTGGTTGATGAACTGCTGGGCCTTGGGCCGCTCGAAGAATTGCTGAACGATCCTGATATTACCGATATCATGGTCAATGGTCCGCTCCAGACTTACATCGAAAAAAAGGGCAAGCTGACAATCGCGCCGATCCAGTTTCGTGACGAAGCACATTTGTTTCAGATCGCCCAGCGGATCGTGAACTCGGTCGGACGCCGGGTTGATCAGACAACACCACTGGCCGATGCCCGGTTGAAGGATGGTTCACGCGTCAACGTTATCGTGCCGCCGCTATCGCTGCGCGGGACCGCCATTTCCATTCGTAAATTCTCGGCCAAACCAATCACGCTCGACATGATGGCTAAGGGCGGATCGATGTCAGAAAAGATGTCGACCGCGCTTAAAATCGCTGGGGCTTGCCGGTTCAACATCGTTATTTCGGGCGGCACGGGTTCGGGGAAGACGACCCTGCTCAACGCCTTATCAAAAATGATCGATCCGGGTGAGCGCGTGTTGACGATTGAAGATGCGGCCGAACTCCGTTTGCAACAGCCACATTGGTTGCCGCTGGAAACCCGCCCTGCCAACCTTGAAGGCCAAGGCGCGATCACCATCCGAGATCTTGTCGTCAACGCCCTGCGCATGCGCCCTGACCGGATCATATTGGGCGAAATTCGTGGGTCGGAATGTTTCGATCTCCTCGCCGCGATGAACACCGGCCATGACGGCTCGATGGCCACGCTTCACTCCAACAGTCCGCGTGAGGCGCTGGCCCGTATGGAAAACATGGTGATGATGTCGGACATCAAGGTGCCGAAGGAAGCGATATCGCGCCAGATTGCTGACTCGGTTGATTTGATCGTTCAGGTAAAAAGGCTTCGTGATGGTTCACGCCGGATCACGAACATTACCGAAGTGATCGGTATGGAAGGCCCTGTCATCGTCACACAGGAACTGTTCAAATTCGAATATCTTGAAGAGGGTGCCGACGGCAAAATCCTTGGCGAATATCGCGCCATGGGCCTGCGCCCTTATACGCTGGACAAGGCAAAACAATATGGGTTTGACCAGCCCTATCTGGATGCCTGTCTTTAACGGCTGGCGTCGGTGCTTCGGGTAATCGGCTGTTTACCCATCTTCAATAGCGGCAAAATACTGGAATAATCGTCGGACCAGGGCGTAAAGCCTGCGCGTGCTTTAAGCGGCCGCCAGCCTTCGGTATTTGATACCGCTTTCAACTTGTCGAGCGTTGATGGATCATGTGACAGTGCCACCCAGATTGAACTGGTGAGATTGCGTTTCTTTTCGGCGTCAGAAATCCCATAGGCGCGGATCATGCCGGACCACCCCGTATCAACCAAACTCGCCAAAACGGGTTCAAGGTCAAGATAGCGGTTGGAAATGTGCACCAGCAACAAGCCGTTTTTCGTCAATTTCTGGCCATAAATTGCAAAAGCTTCCTGCGTCAAAAGATGCATCGGAATGGCGTCGGATGAAAAGGCGTCAATTGCCAACAGATCAAACGGGGCACCGCGATCTTGTGTCAGCGTCAACCGCGCATCACCGACCACAATCGGCACATCCGGTGCGCACCGCGACAAGAAGGTAAATTGCGCAGGATTACGCGCAATGCCGATAACAACAGGATCGATTTCAAAGAACTTCCATTGCTGTCCCGGTTTGGCATAACAGGCCAACGTTCCGGCCCCAAGACCGACAACACCGACCCTTGCCTTGTCACCGAACAACGCTGGCAGGGATACCATGGCAAGGCCAACGCCCGATTTCGGGGCATAATAGCTGGTCGGGCTGCTTTCCTCACCGCGCGCAAGATTTTGGATACCGTGAACAGTTGTGCCGTGGATCAAAGTCCGCGTGTCGGCGCGCGACGTCGCAACCGTATAAATGCCAAAGAAACTGCGCTGCCTAGCATCCTTGGCCAGCGACAGGCCCAACGTCGCCCAACCGCCCAGCGACAGCATCAATATGCCGAGCAAAGCCGGAAATAAGACGCGTTGCCCCAGCGCCGCTATGGCAGCGATTGCAATCATCGCAATGGCCACCTTTTCTGCCCAATCGGGCACAGACCGTAACATCATGTCGTCCGCGATCAAAGACAGAAACAAGGCCGCAACGATTAACCACAGGCCGATCCGCAGCGGACCTGACGGACCGCCCCAAATCTTACCAACAAAGCCCATGATAGGGTGCCCAGCAAGCAAAGCCGCAGCAGCAAGGACGAGAACCGGATGTTCATAGCCCCAATCGAAAATGACCGGGGCGACCAGCGCACAAAACAGCCCGCCGAGTACCCCGCCAAATGACATCGCCAGATAGAAACCTGTCAGGCGCGACGGATCAGGACGGCGTTCAAACAATCTGGTGTGAAGCGCGATCGAGACAGTGAACAGCAATATCAGACCAAGACAGGCAAAGAATAAGGGACGCTGGGTGCTATCAATAAATGTCGCCGCGCCGCCGGCCAAAATGACAAGCGGCGTCCGAGCCGAAATCCAGTTCGCCAATCCGCGTTTTTCCGCAAAAGCAATCGTGAAACTCAACAGATAAAGCCCAAGCGGCAAAACCCAGAGCAGCGGCATCGCCACAATATCGGTCGTCAGATGGGTGGTGGTGGATAGCATCAACCCGGACGGAATGGCCGACAAGAGGATCCAATAGGCAATTTCACGCCGATCAATGGGCGTTTGCGTTTGTTCCTGCACAGCGCCAGCCGGCACAACTGCCCGCAGGCTGAGCGCGCAAAGCGCGACAAGAGCTGCCAGCGCCAGATACCCCGCCGTCCACAACAGACTTTGGTTTTCGAGCCGCAAAAACGGTTCAACCAGCAACGGATAGGCGATTAGCCCGGCAAAGCTCCCCAGATTGGATGCGGCATACAAAGGATAGGGATCGCCGCCCCCGCTGTTGGCAAACCAGCGTTGCATCAGGGGCGCTTGTGCGGAGACCACAAAGAACAGCGGCCCGATTGATGAAAGGAGGAGCCAAGGCACCCAGACAAAGGGTGACGCCTCAGCAGGCGGGATCGCAGTGGAAAGCCCGATCGGCAGCATGATTGCCGCCACCGCGAACAGGCCAAGATGGATCACCGCCTGCCGTCGTCCGGCAAAGCGGCCCAGCCAATGCGCATAGGCATAGCCCGCAAGCAGCAACGCCTGATAGACCAGCATCGCCGAATTCCACACGGCGGGCGCACCGCCCAGCCTTGGCAAGGCCATCCGCGCAATCATCGGCTGCACAAGGAATAGCAGGAAAGACCCAACGCAAATCGTCACGACGAAACGGGCTTTGGGAAAGGCAGCGGCGATGGCAGGGTTGGTCAAGCGGCGCTCCGAAAACTGTGCGTGTTGCCGCCTCAATGAAGCTTAAGCGCGAAGGCCGCAAGTGTTGCCGCGCCGATCAGCGACAATATCATGATCAACGGCCACGGCATGAACCCGACAGCATCGGGATCAGTGCGACGGTTGCGTTTGCGGTCGGCAAAACCAGCGACACCAGCCAAAGCCACCGCCGTCGCGCATCCTGCCCATAACGTCATGAAATTCAGCCGCGCTTGTCGACCTTGGCTTGCAAATCGGCAAGCTGTTGCTTCAAGGCCGCGATTTCAGCATCCCGGCGGTCAACGGCTGGTTTTTTCGATCCAGGCCGCAACACGCTGGTCGCCGCATCAAACATCGCCATATTGCGCTTGTGCAATTCTTCAAACGGGCCACCCGAAAATGCGCCTTCGAGCGCGGTACGGAACTGCGATTGGTTGCGGCGGAACGCGTCCATCGACGCTTCGAGATAGGATGGCACCATCGCCTGCATCGAATCACCATACATTGAAATCAAATGACGCAGGAAGCCCGACGGCATCATCGTCGTGCCCTTGCCTTCCTCTTCCATAATGATCTGGGTCAGCACCGTGTGCGTGATATCATCATCACTCTTCGCATCGACAACCTTGAATTCCCGCCCCTCGCGCGTCATCGCCGACAGATTGTCGAGCGTGATATAACTCGACGTTTCAGTATTATAAAGCCGCCGGTTGGCGTATTTCTTGATGATAACCGGTTCCCCGGGGGCGGTAGGCTTTGCCATGAACAACGCTTTCAAAAGGTTTCAAGCCGTAGCGTTACATCTTTTGATACCGCACTGCAACATAAGGGTGAGCCGTGTCGTTAGCGCCATGAAAAAGGGTGCAGCACTTTCATGCCGCACCCTTTTCATTCAAAACAAGGCGTTAGCAAATCAAAACTTCACCCTTGCAGTTGCTTGGAAACGACGGCCAAGCAGGTCGATTTGACCAGAACCGCCAATGGTGCTCGCGGCATTTCCAAAGCCGTTTAAGCCCGCATATTGATTATCTAACAAGTTTCTAACCGTGAACTGAAGCTTGAAATTTTCGTTCACGTCTACGCCAATGGAAGCATCATGAACGCCAGCAGCAGGGAATGTCACAACATCCTGATTTTCAATGGTCGCAAAAGCACCGGTATTTGCGTTGAATAGCTTGGTCTTATTGAACCAGTTCCAAGTCCACTGCAGGAAGAAGCCTTGGTTTTCGTAACGAGTGGTCAATTGCGTTTCCCATTTCGGACGAGCAAAACCTCCAGCGCTATTCTGACCGTCAGAAAAGTCGCCTGCCGCCGACGTAATGTAATCAATCAAATGATAAACATTGGCGGAAAAGCTTAACTTACCTTTGTCACCGCCACCAAGCAGTGATGCCAATTCGAACCGGTAATCCGCCGATGCATTCACCGACTTCACCTTGAGAGCACCAAGGTTAATAAAGCCCGATGCAAACCCGTTTTGAATGTTGAATTGTGGAGAGCTTCCGCCCGCTGTTGCCGTGCGGCTGTAGAATGAACATGTATTCACCCCCAATGTCGCACTGGTGTCATTGTAAGTCGCACCATCATAACAGAATTGAGCTGCGTTCGACAATGTGGTTGGAATGATTAAGTTCGCAACCTCAACATCGATATAATCAGCAGCCAAGGTCAAACCCGGGATGAAACGCGGTGTCAAAACGCCACCGACTGTCCAACTCTTCCCCTTTTCCGGAAGCAGTGCGACGGAACCGGCGAATCCACCTTGAAGCGCCTGTCCAGCAGGAACAAAAGCATTCAAAAATGCGGCTGCCGCTGTCCGGTCAGGAGCTATACCCAAACGCACAACTTCCTGTTCGCAGTTCGCGCGACGGTTAGCCGGAAAGCCACCCGATGCAATTTGCGCATTTCCGCATGGATCAACCGGTGTATTGAATGCTGGCTGGTTTCCAAGAAACAACTCGACAGCAGAAGGCTGACGAATTGAGCGCGTGTAATTGCCGCGAACCAAGATATCGCTTATCGGACGCCAGGACCCAGCAAGTGAGTAAATTTTTTCCCAGCTCCCCTTGGATTCATTCGTTTCCAACCCGCCGGAAAGACGCCGGACATCCGGCGCATCACCAGTTTGCTTAACAAAACGGATACCGGGGCTGAATTCTAGCGACTTGAACAGCGGGATTGTCGCATCATCACCGAAAATTGGAATATTTGCTTCGATTGACGCTTCAATAGAGTCCACTGTCGCAGATGTCGCGGCCAGTGCCGCCGAGCGGCTGACGCCGTACCTTTGCTCATCACTTGGTCGGTAATCCAGCGTATCGCGGCGGAATTCTCCGTTCACAGCAAAGCCGACACCACCGCCTGGCAGAGTGAAAAGACTTTGCGTGGCAATTGTCGCCTGCACAAAAGACTGCTCAGTCTTATTTCGCGCGATCCCTTCAAAAGTGACATAATCCTTAGATGCTTGACTCATTTGATTGAAGCCAAAAGGATTCAGCGGCTTACATCCAGCCACTTGAGCCGCCGAAACGGTTCGAGCAACCAAGCGTTCGACCAAAACTCCATCGGTTCCAGCTTCGCGGACAAGGACACTGTTCGTCACACCAAGTGGAAGTGCCGTCGATGCACCCGGCGTCTGAACACGACACACGATGTTACCACCGGCATCCCGCACAGCGTCGATTGCCAAAGCATATTCAACGTCACGGATGTTAATCGTACGGATTGTTGCTTTGTTAAAGCTATGCGCAATGGCCGCATCAAACACGAAATCACGACCAAACAGTCCGAAATCGCCTTTTAAGCCGTTCACAGTGCGGTATTTTGTTGAATCCACTGAGGCCTGATTATCGCCAGTAACATCTTGGTTCGTGCGTGATAATACGAACAGATTTGCTGTTGCGCCCGTCGTTGCAACGCCAGAAGCAATCAACTGAGTCCGCTGGGCATCTGTCAAATAGGGATTGTTCGTATTCGCAACGATTGCAGCATTTTCGGTCGTTCCCGATGCAAACGTGTTCGCGCTCGCCACGTTTCTAAGCGAGAGATTTTCAACCCTTGAAACAAGGTTTTCCGTGTAAAAGCGAATGTTGCTGGTAATGTCATAATGCCCAATAACATTGCCGATATAACGGTCCTGCTGCGTCCGCAGCACCGTGTAGCGTTGAGCATTATAAAAATCGCCACCTGGAATGCCACCAACTGTTGCTGGCACCGCGGCACTGAAACTTCCGGGCACATATTGAACAAGCTGACCCGCATTATCAAATTTCAATGGCACCGCCGTGCGTGGCAAAAAGGCCGCTGAAGCCACATCTGTATTTGGAACATCCAAAAATGCCGGAATGAACGAACCAAGAAAAGCATTGATCGGCGTATTGGGGTTCGTCGCATAATATTCACGCGGCGTCGGTCGAGCAGCTTGCAAAAGATTGACGGCAAGTGTGGTCAACTGTGCCGCAGTTGTGCCGACGGGCGCAACGAATGTAGGCGCAAGGGCCGTGATCACTTGTGCCGACGTTACGCCGGTCGGTAAACTTGTCGGGGCAAATCGAGTGAAAGTATTGGCCGCCAGTCCAGCTCCACCAACAGCAGGAGCATTGCCATTCAAACCGTTGGCGGTCGTTCCCGAAACGCCCGTTCCCGGAATGACCTGCGTTGCGCCGGCCAATGAGACAAGCGCGCCCCCCTGCGTGCCACCGACGATAGCACTAAGTCCGGTATTAGTAGTTCCAGTTGGCAAAGCCCCGAGAAACTGGAAAACGCTTCCGCTTTCTGACAAAAGAATGCTGCCGCCTGTCAAAAGGGGCAAAAATTTGTTTCCGGGAACGCCATCATCAGCAGCCCTTAAAAAGGCAGCATTGTTCAAATTTGTTGCATCAATTGGAATCGCCGCTGCAAACGCTGTATTCCGCCGCGCGCCGTTACCAAAAAAGGTCGGCCCGATAAAATTTGGACCAATGTCATCCCGGCGGTCACCTTGCAGGCCATCATCATGATTATACTGGATCGATAAGGCGATATTAC
>JANNWX010000268.1:0-4694 GCA_031409315.1 Sphingomonadales bacterium
CGCGGTCGGTTGCGCATGCGCCACCGTCCCGACCCCAATTGCCAAACACGCGGCGAGCGCTATCGAAACTCGTACCCGCCGCATCACGTCAAAACTTCTTGCGCAGTTCGACGTGGAAGACGCGCCCGCGCGCCGTGTACAGTTCGCTGTAGAAGCCATAGGTTTCGTCGGCGAGCGGTGGTTCCTTGTTAAACAGGTTGTTGACCGCGAAACGCAACCGGGTTCCATCAAGCGCCGTGTTGTTGTTGATCGTGTAAGAAATCGACAGGTTAGTGAGGAACTGGTCTTTGACGCGGAAGAAGTTCGCATTTGGATCATCCGAAACCAATAATATGTCACGCACCACGCTGGTGTCCCATACCTTGCCGGTATATTGGCCGAACAGACCAATCTCGACTGGACCGCTTTCCCAGTTGATTGATCCGCTTAGCCGCCATTTGGGCCGACCTTCGATTTCGAGCAACTGGCCCAATCCTTCCGGCGTGGCATCCAGCGGAAGCCTGCCACTCGCGATTGCGTCCACAATTTCCTGACCCTCAGGATTCGCGGACTGGACCAGGCTCTTGAGCCGTGCTGCGTTGACGCGGAGGCGGAAATCGCCGAGCCCGAAGTTCGGCACGCGGTAGTTCAGGCCGAAGTCCCAACCCTTTGAAACGCGGCTGTTGAGGTTTAGATAGGGATCCAGTACCTGGATGACCGTTCCGGCCGGAGCGAGGCTGGTGCCGGTGAACAGCGCGATATCGGCGGCTGTGGGCGCTGCGCGAATGACATTCGGGTTGGTGCTACCATTGAGTCGGCGCAGCAAATCGAGCGCGAGCGCGTTTCCGTCACCGAAAGTACCGACCAGCCCGGTTTGTTTCACCCGCCAATAGTCCGCCGTCACCGTCAGGCCAGGAATGAAAGTCGGTTCCAGCACAATGCCAAGATTGATGCTGGTGCTTTTTTCCGGCTTGAGGGTTTCGGTGCCGGTCCGGAAGCTGATCGTGCCACGACCTGCACATGCGCCAAGGTTGGTGAGCAGGAGCTTTTCAACCTGTGCTTGGCAGATCACCAGGTCGTCGCGCGTATTGGAACGGGTGGTTCCCGCGTCATTCACCTGTACCAGATTGGGCGCACGGAAGCCTTGCGACCATGCTCCCCGGAAACTGACGCCGGGGAAGGTCGTCCACGAAGCGGCTATGCGAGGAACCTTAGCAGTCGCTTTGACGTCCTTGAATCGTTCGATCCGTCCCGCTAGCTGGACGTCAAATCTCTCGACCAACGGAATATCCATGTCCGGGCTGACCAAGGGCACAAACAATTCTGCATGGGCCGAATAAACATCGCGCGTGCCATTGGTATCGGGCGATGGGCTGGTCCCGGCCACATCACTGCCGTTGGTCACTCCCGCTATTACGCTGTCGGTCCAGGTGATGGTGCCGTCGAGTCTGGCGTCCCGGTCGTCGACAAAGGTTTCACGTCTCCATTCAATACCCGCTGCGACGCCGATATTGCCGCCAGGCAGCGTGAAGAGGTCGTCGCGGCTGATCTTGAAGTCGGCCAGCGCCAGGGTGGTGGTGCCCTTGCGCGAGACGTCGATGCGGAATGCGTCGATCACGGCCGCGGGGTTGGGGGTACAGTCATCCTGCCCGGGATCACCCGTTACACATCCACCGTTGAACGGGTTATAGGCATCGGGCGTCGTGCGGTTGATCGACTGCTGCAAAGCCGTGAGCGACACACGGTTGGTTTCAAGATCAGTGACTTTCGATTCGGAATAGACGAACCCTGTGTCGAAATCCCACGTGCCGAGTTTGCCGCGCAACCCGCCGACAAAACGGTATGAGTCCTTGTCGACAAATACCCCGCGGTTGCCAGCGTCGACGAAGCGATAGCGCTCCATGATCAAATCTGCTCCGCTAGCGGAAATGGTGGTGCCGGGCAGGCGCCTGGGATTGGGCGCGCCAGCCACTGTGGTCGGACCGAACGGATTCCAATAGGCGTTCCGCGAGATGCCCACCGGAACCGCGCTCAAAGTGGCCGAGGCATCATTGGTCCGGTAATTTTCAGAACGATAATAGCTGCCTTCAAAATAGGCTTCGAGACTGTCGGTCAGTTCATAATTCAGCAGCGCCATCGCATTGTATCGGGTCTTGCGGCTGATCAGGCTGTTACCGAAAGCCGTATTATACCGCACGTCGGTTGTGGGCGTTTCACCATTACGGGCGCACAGTCCGTTACCGAAACTCAGCCGGCAGCCGGTAAACGTGCTTGGTTGAAGAAAGAAATCATCATCAAGGATCGGGGTTGCGCTATTGGCGGCCTGAATATCGAACTGCCCGAACGGGCCGAATGTGTTGCGATTGTTGAACGATGCATCGGTGGCGAAGTCCGTTCCTGCCAACAAAGACAACTTGTTGTCGTCGCGTGAATAATCGCGCTTGGACGCGGCCAGGCCATTTTCGTGGAAATGCCCACCATAGAGGGTCAAGTTGCCACGACCACCGCCGAAATCAAAGCCATATCCGCCGCTGAAGGAGTAGCTGTATAGACTTGTTCCATCGGACGCACGCCAGTCAGCTTCAACAAAGCCACCCTTCATGTTACCCTTAAGCACCGTGTTGATCACGCCCGCAACCGCATCGGCCCCGTAGATGGCCGAAGCACCGTCGCGAAGAACCTCAATCCGACGAATGCTGCCGGGGGCAATCTCGTTTGAGTCGGGACTGACCACCGGCACCAGCAACTCGGTCTGGAAGCCGGGATGCAGGTTCATCCGTCGACCGTTGATAAGCAACAGGGTGTTACCTGTCCCCAAGTCGCGCAGATTGACCGACCCAACATCGCCGCGGACGTTATTCTGCGTGGTGGCATTCTGCTCATTGAATGCAACGGTGCCCGCTTGCGGAATAGCGCGGAACAATTCGTCGCCCGATGATGCGCCGGTATTCTCGATCTGCTGCTCGTCAAGAACGGTGACCGGAAGGACGTCGTTGATCTGTGCACCCTGAATTCGTGTGCCGGTCACCACGATGGCCGCCTCAGCTTCCTCGGCGGACTGGGCTGCGGGTGCGGCGGTATCTTGCGCGTGCGCCATGGTTGCTGTCATCAATACGGTAGTGCTGAGCAACGCTAGCTTATGGAACATCCTGATTGCCATCTTCATTCTCCCTGCTTTATTTGTAACATTTTTTGTGAATCAAACCATTTTACGAGCATTTCCGGCCATTGGCTCAGCACCTGCTCTGGACGGCCGAGGCCCCAGCCATGGCCGCCATCGCGAAACAGGTGCAGTTCTGCCGAAGCGCCAGCGGCATTGAGTTTTTCAAACAGCATGATGCCATGGCCTGGCGGGGCGGTTTTATCGTCCGCTGATGCAAAGATAATCGTCGGCGGAGCGTCAGCGCTGGCATAAGTGTCGAGCGACCAGGCTTTCTCTGCCTCAGAGTTCGGGGTCTCGCCGACGATCTCACGCCGGGTTCGGGTGGTATCATAGGGCTTGCGCAGCGAAACTACAGGAAACAGCAGTACCGTGAAATCGGGCCTGGCGCTGGCTTTCTCGTACAAATCGACCCCGGCGTAGAGCTGGCGTTGCGGCTGCAATGCTGTGAACCCGGCGAGATGACCGCCTGCGGAAAAACCCATGATGCCGGTCTGCTTTGGATCGAGTCCGAACTCGGCTGCTCTGGTGCGAACGATCCGCATTGCGCGCTGCGCGTCCATGAACGGGGCGGAGGCTTCCCAGCCATCGTTCGGTAAGCGGTAGATGAGTTCAAACACCGTGAAGCCGCGTTCTTGCAACCAACGTGCAATCGGCGTGCTTTCCTTCCACAGCTGGATCCGGAAATAGCCGCCGCCGCCGCACACCACAACGGCGGCTCCGTTCGGCTTCGCAGGGCGATAGACGCGCATACGCGGGGTCAAGATGTTAGAAAGGGCACCAAATCCGGCGCCTGCTCCACCGAGCTTTTCGGGGCCGGACGGCCCAGACCCGCCCGGCGGCTTTCCCGGCCACAAAGGAATCTCTTCCCACTCTTGCGCCATCGCTGGCATGACGCTGCCCAGTTGCACAACGCCAATTGCCGTGAGCGCGGCGATGTTACCCAGCAAACTGCGTCGCGCGATCATGAGGTCTCCCCCAATGTCTCTGCCAAAGCCTCGCTACGTGGCCCGCTGCGTTCGTGCCGTTCGATATCTTCTTCTGGCAAAGGCATTGGCTTGCCCGCCATGGCCGCCGCCAGACGCTCGGTGTCCAGTGCGCCTTCCCAGCGCGCCACGACAATCGTCGCCACGGCATTGCCGATGAAATTGGTCAGCGCGCGGCATTCGCTCATGAACCGGTCGATGCCCAGAATCAGCGCCATGCCTGCGACCGGGACCGACGGCACGACCGATAGCGTCGTCGCTAGGATTACGAACCCGGCGCCAGTGACGCCCGCAGCGCCCTTTGAACTGATCATGGCAACCAGCACCAAAGCCAATTGTTCGGACATGGAAAGATCGATGCCAACCGCCTGCGCAATGAACAGCGCCGCTAAGGTCATGTAGATATTGGTGCCGTCGAGATTAAACGAATAGCCGGTCGGAACCACTAGGCCGACCACTGATTTCCGCGCACCAGCGATTTCTAGTTTCTCCATCAGGCTGGGTAGAGCCGCTTCCGACGACGAGGTGCCGAGCACCAGCAGCAGTTCCTCACGCAGGTAACGCATCAT
>JANNWX010000269.1:0-11224 GCA_031409315.1 Sphingomonadales bacterium
GTTGTCGTCATGCCAAGGCTATTGGCAAGTGCCACGACGGCGCGGATGATGGCAAGGCTGGCCGGCACGTTGCGCGCCGCACTCGTCACGAAAGAACGGTCGATCTTGATCGTGCTGAAACTGGTTTTGGACAGATAACCAAGCGAGGAATAGCCGGTGCCAAAATCATCGAGCGACAGGCGGACGCCGAGCGCCAGCACCTGATTGAGGATCGTTAGCGCGATCGTGCCTTCACGCAGGAACAGGGATTCGGTGACTTCGAGTTCAAGCCGCTGGGCGGGCAGCCCGCTTTGTGACAGCGCACTGATCACCGTGGTGACAAAGGCCGGGTTGACCAATTGTTCGGCCGATACGTTGACGGCAATGCGGATATGGCTTGGCCAGTTGACCGCCTCCATACAGGCGGTGCGCAGCGTCCATTCGCCAATCGGCGCGATCAGGCGTGTGTCTTCGGCAATCGGAATGAATTTGACCGGCGAAATCATGCCAAGTTCGGGATTGTTCCAGCGGAGTAAAGCCTCAAAACTTTCGATCTGGCCGTCCTGCGCGTTGACCACCGGCTGGTAATGCACCTCAAATTCTTTGCGTTCGAGCGCCTTGCGCAGCGCAATTTCCAACACACGCCGTTCTTCGGCATGAACGTGGAGCTGCGGTTCATAGGCGTGGAACGCGCTTCCGCCAGCATCTTTTGACCGGTAAAGTGCCAGATCGGCCGAGCGGATCAGCGTTTCAACAGTCCGCCCGTCGCGCGGGCCAACCGCAGTGCCGACGCTGGCCCCTATATACAGAGTATACTGATCAATTTCATAGGGTGCAGATACGGTTTCGATGATGGATTGTGCCAGCCGCGTCATCCGGGCGGTATCCTTGGCGTCCTTGATCACGACTCCGAATTCATCGCCGCCAAGCCGTCCGCACATTTCATTGTCGGTCAAAAGTGCTTTCAACCGTTCGGCAACCCGGGTCAACAGCCGATCCCCCATCGGGTGGCCCAGCGTATCATTGATCGATTTGAATCGGTCAAGATCGATCATCATGAAGCCGCACCGCCCCTTCCAGCGATCTGATTCGGCCATTGCACTGCCCAATGCCTCAGTCACCTGAAGGCGGTTGGGCAATCCGGTCAGCGTATCGAAACGCGCCATCTTGTTGATCTTGTCGGCGGACCGGTGCGCCTCTGTCACGTCAGACCCGACACCGCGAAATCCGATAAAGGTGCCATTGTCATCAAAACGGGGCGACGCCGACAATTCCCACCAGCGCGATTCATCCTTGGTGATGACCGGCAGGATCAGGTCACTGAAACTTTCGCGGTTTTTAAGTCGTTCGGCAAGATCGCGCAGCCCGGCGGAAAAATTGCCCGCTTCCCATGCTTCGCCGGCCAGAATTTGCAGGATTGGTTTCGATTCCAAACTGGTCGGATCCAGCCCCAAAGCATAGGCAAAGCGCGGCGACACATGGGTCAGGCATTTTGACGCATCAATCTGCCACATCCAGTCACCGCCCGAATCTTCAAATTCGCGCAATAGCAGGCTGACGACCTCATCTTTTTCGGCAAGTTCGCTTTGCACACCCCGGTGGAGAAGGAAATTTCGGCCGTTGACAAGGCAGGAAGATAACAGCGCAATCGTATAAGCAACTGCCGTTACCGACAATAATTGCATGCCGCTGAACCACATCATCGATGACAGGCTGGCGCCGGTGATGATCAGGAAGAGGCCGGTTGCGGTCGGGACCGCAGACAAAGCAACGGTGACCCCGGCCATCATCGCCGTCACAATCGTCCAGATCGCAATCACATCTTGCGAATTGCTGTGGCTACCAAACAGTACGGGTGCTGTGGCCCAGCTTATCCCGGCGACCACCGAACCGATGGTTTCCTTATGCAGATCGGTGCGGGTGGCAATCTGTGCTGACCAGTTGCGGTCCTTCAAATGCGGATAGGCTTGCAAGCAAGCAAGCAGAACGGAAACGGCAAACCAGCCGTAAAGCAGGTTGATTTCGGCTGTTTCACGCAGCGATACCAAAAGGACGCAGGAGGCCAAAACCGAAATGACCAGCCGGGCAATGCCAAACCGTTTGACAACGCCCAATTGGGACGCGCGGATCAAGGACCATTCGTTTTTATTGGGATCGGTCATCCCCAAAATGGTCAGCCAGCCCGCTTCGGACTTCGGGTTCGATTTGTTTTGATTCTGTTTCACCCCGCCGACTTAGCGAGAGAAGGTTAGCGTTCGGTAACCAGCGCCTGAAATAATATCATAATCGCCGGTCGTTTCATTGGGGCCATATGTCGGGATATGGCCCGCAAGGTTCCATTCCAGGCCGCTCTATGGCACATCCCTCTCTATGCCAAAAGCATCGCGACCGATTGACCCTGCCCAGTTACGCCAGTTGGCGATGGCGTATGTCGCACGCTACGCAACATCATCAAAAAAACTGGCCGGTTATCTGTCGCGCAAACTGGCTGAAAAGGGGTGGTCGGGCGAAGGCGCGCCAGATATTGTTGCGTTGGTGGAACAGATGCAAGCAGCTGGATATATTGATGACCGGGCCTATGCCGAAATGCGGTCGGGCGCGCTCACCCGGCGGGGCTTTGGATCCGGCCGGATCAGGCAAAGCCTTTATCAAGCCGGGATCGCCGCCGATATTGCCCGCCCGGTAATCGACGCCTGCGCGCAGACCGCATATGAAACTGCGCTGGCCTTTGCCCGCCGCAAGAAAATTGGGCCATTCGCAGTCGTGACTGCCGATGCGCGCACGCAGCAACGAGCGATGGCGGCCTTCATCCGGGCGGGACATGATTTCCGGATTGCGCGACAGATTCTTGATTTGAATGAAGATTTTGTCCAAGACGATTAACGTTCCGTTGGTCATTCTGGTAGAAGGCCGGGCGGACGATATCGGCCAATATAGAGAGAATGGGGAAAACTGACCAGAAATGGACGCATCGCCAATGCCAGACTCCTCCGCTCCCGAACCTGATGGCGACGGCGCGAACATCGAAAATGGCGGCAATTTTGCCGAGTCCGACCTGCACTCCGTATCCGGCACAATCAAATGGTTTGATGCAACCCGGGGTTTTGGCTTCATCGTCCCGGATTTGAGCGAACTTGGCGATATTCTTGTGCATTTTTCCGTCTTGAAGGATCATGGCCGGCGCATGTTGCCCGAAGGAACACGTGTGACGTGTGACGTCATTCAGGGCGCACGCGGGCTTCAGGTAGGCCGCATCATCACCCTTGATCTTTCAACCGCGACCATGCCCGATATTGAGGCCCGACCGGCCAGCCGCACCGGCCGCATGACCGCGCATATCGACATCGACTCAGCCGGTCCGTTTGAACCCGTCCGGGTGAAATGGTTCAATCGTCCGCGTGGTTATGGGTTTTTGATCCAGGTGAGTTCGGGTGATGACGTTTTTGTCCATATGGAAACGCTCCGCATCGCTGGAATTGGTGAAATTCTTCCCGATGAGATGGTGCATGCCCGCTTGGTGCGCAGTGAAAAAGGATTACTTGCCGTGGAAGTGAAAATGCCGTGACCGCCCTGCGCGTATCGATTGCTTTTGCCCTGTTGTCCTGCGTTCCGGCTTGCAATGCCCAAACCCCAGGGCCGACCGAACGAGTAGCGAAGCTGGCGCGCGAAAACGTGTCGATCAAGACCATGGCGGGCAAGGTCCATACATTCCGAACCGAAGTCGCGCGCACCCAGGCCGAACAAGCACGCGGCCTCATGTTCCGTGAAACGCTGGCCCCTAATGCCGGGATGATTTTCCCGATGAACCCGCCCCGTTTTGCCAGTTTCTGGATGAAAAATACGGTCATCCCGCTCGACATGATTTTCATCCGCGCCGACGGGTCGATTGCGGCGATTGCGGCCCAAACCATCCCCTATTCGCTTGCCCCGGTCGGGCCAGGTGAACCTGTTGCCGCTGTGTTTGAAATTGCCGGTGGGCGCGCGGCACAGCTTGGCATTGCTGAAGAAGACGTCGTGACATGGTCTGGCCTTGGCAAATAGGCTGGTTGCGGCGCTTCCGCTAATCGCGTAACCGAGCGATCATGGGCATTTTCAAGAATCTCTTCACCTGGTGGGAAGGCGCAACCTTTGGCACCGCCGTGCATAGTTTTACCAGCGGCATCCGCGTCGGCGATGATGATCAAGGCAATATCTATTACCAGGCGAAAAAACTTGTAAACGGCCGCCCGCGCCGCTGGGTGATGTATAATGGGCCTAATGATGCCAGCCGTATTCCGCCCGAATGGCACGGCTGGTTGCACAATACCCATGACGATCCACCGGCGAACGGCCTGCCCCCCGCGCGGTCTTGGGAAAAAGAGTCGCAGCCCAATCTGACGGGCACAGCCGGGGCCTATCGCCCTGCTGGTGCCGCCGGATCGGGGGAGAAACGCGCCGCCGCCACCGGTGATTACGAGGCTTGGAGCCCCGACGCTATATGAAACGCCAGATCGTCTGGAGCGCAGCACTACTGGGCGCGGGCTTTGTCGCCATACAAAGCCTGCCCGCTCTCCAGAATGTGGCCGAGGCGCTGACCAACACGACCGCACCTGCCGGTGATGCCGCAGAAACCGGCCCGGCCACCGCCAAACCACAACAAGGGCCCGGTATTCCCGACAACCGCATCTTGACGCCAATGGCCCAAAGGGTCGCCACAATCGGCCTGTTGAACAAACGCAACGGCCTCTGGCGCGATCTGAAGATGAAACCGGGCGAAGCGGTCCGCGTCGGCGATGTTGTTGTCCGGCTGCGCGCCTGCGAAGTGACAGCACCGTGGGAAACCGAAAAATATACCGGCGCCTTCGTCCAAGTCATCACCCGTGCCACCGGCACCCGCTGGCAGAAGATATTTTCGGGCTGGCTTTATAAGGAATCACCGTCGCTCAATGTCGTCGAACATCCGATTTACGACGTCTGGGTTAAAGATTGCACGATGCGCCATCCCGATATCGGCCCTAATACCATCGTCGCCCGCGGAGATGAAAGCGGGGGTGGATCATCCGCGACATCGAACGCGGCAAAATCTGCGGAGGCACCGTCATCGCCCGACGAAGAAGATGACGCCGCCGCCAGCAACACGGAATAGACCTTTTTACTGACCTCGACAGCCCCAAGCGATTGCAAATGCGGCGTTTGAAACTGGCAATCGAGCAAAGTGAACCCCCCTGCCCGCAGCCGCGCGACCAAATGTGCAAGCGCGACCTTTGACGCATCCGTCTTCCGGCTGAACATGCTTTCACCGAAAAATGCGCTGCCAAGCCGAACACCGTAAAGCCCGCCAACCAGCACACCATCTTGCCAGACTTCTATGGAATGGGCGTGGCCTTCACTGTGAAGATGGCGAACCGCGCGCTCTATCTGGGCATTGATCCATGTCGAAGGCCGGTCCTCGGTCGCCTCTGCACAGGCCGCCAGAACCGCATCAAAGGCCTGATCGGCTGTCGTCACAAACTGTTCGCGTTTCAGCGTTCGGGCCAAAGAGCGCGACAGGCGAAACCCGTCAAGCGGCAGGATCGCACGTCTTTTGGGTTCAACCCAATAGATTTCGCGCGCATCTCGGTCATCGGCCATCGGGAACACGCCCGCCGCATAAGCGCGCATCAAAAGTTCAGGATCAAGCGGGTCCATCACCCGACTATAGTCAACTAGGCTTGGTGCGCGCCAGTTTTCGCTCAACGCCCCGCCAAAGATCCGCAAAGGCACCCTTGACGGCGGCCCCCGACGCAAAGGCCCCGACCGGCAATCGCTGCACTGCCATTTGTTCAACCGCGCTCGCCATCGGTATGACCGGCCATTTGGGATCACCGTCAAGCGCCGCCTTGTGCAGAGTGCGCCGACGATCCACCATTGAAAAGACTGGCAGCACCGCACCGTGGCCTTTGTGGTTGCGGGCAAGATGGTCCATCACATCAGTCAATGCCCGCCGCGACAGAGGCGACGGGATCACCGGGACGAGGATCAGATCAGCGGCCACCATCACCTGCTCGCTGATTGGGGTCAGCCCCGGCGGGCAATCAAGAATGATCCGGTCATAACGACGCGACAGTTGGTCGAGCAGCTTGGCCAGCCGCCTTTTCTTGCCGAGCGAAAACAGGAACTGGTCCAGCCCAAGCAAACTCTTGTCAGCTGGCAAAAGGTCAAGCCGGTCAATCGCCGTTTTGCAGATCAGTTTTTCGGGATCAATTTCCCTTGTGAAGGCGGCGCGTGCTCCGTCCTTTGTGGCACTCTCACCGCGCAGTAGATATGTCGCGGACCCCTGCGGATCCAAATCCCAGAGCAAGGTCCGGCGCGAAGACTGCATAGCCGCACTCCACGCCAGATTGACCGCAAGCGTCGTTTTCCCGACGCCGCCTTTCAGATTATAGACCGCAATGACTGACATTGTCATAGCTTAGGCGGATTTTGCCCCCACCGCGAGCCACTTCGCAAGACCAAACGGTCGGGCCGACGCCAGGCCATGTGCCACAATGGCACGTGCCAGCTTGAACCTTGGCCTCGTGCAGGCCAATAGGGCGCAATGAGCGCGCCCGACCTGTCCAGCGAACCCTATGCCATTGCCGAGCGAATCTCGCCGCTTGTCCGGCGGGTGCTGGCGCGCAACGCATCGCCGTTCAGTTATACTGGCACCCAGACCTATATCGTTGGCCACGGCGATGTGGCGGTGATTGATCCCGGCCCGCTAGGCGATGATCCAGCGCACGTAGGGGAACTCGTCCGGTTGCTGGACGGCGAACACATCGCGGCCATCATATGCACCCACACGCACCGCGATCATTCGCCCGCTGCGGCCCCGTTAAAGGCGATGACCGGCGCGCCAATCATCGGCTGTGCGCCCTTGGTGCTGAGCGATGATGGCCCGCGCGCCGATGCAGGATTTGATCCCACATACGCGCCTGATCGCGTGCTGAAAGACGGCGAACAATTGACCGGCACCGACTGGACACTCACTGCCGTGCACACGCCCGGCCATACATCCAACCATCTCTGCTTCGCCTTGGCCGAGGAAAAAGCCCTGTTCACCGGTGACCATATCATGGGCTGGTCAACCACAGTTGTCTCACCGCCTGACGGCGACATGGCGGATTATATGCGCAGCCTGCAACTGCTGATCGACCGAGATGATAAGGTTTATTATCCGGCACACGGCCAACAAGTTGATACACCCCAACGCCTTGCGCGCGGGATGATGGGCCACAGGCGGCAGCGCGAAAATCAGATTTTGCGGCTGATCGGTGAAGGCGTGACCGCTATACAAGCGATGGTCGAACGGATGTATGTCGGCCTCGACAAAAGGCTATACGGCGCAGCGGGACGTTCGGTCCTTGCGCATCTGATCGATCTTGAAACGCGGCAGCGCGTGGTTGCGGACGCTGCGCATTGGCGGCTAAAGGTCACGCCTGAACGGGAGCCACGTTAGAATGACTGCACAAACCGGAAGCCTCCACGGCCTCGACATTGTCACCGAAATCAAGCGCCTGAAAAAAGAACGCAACGCAGTCATCCTCGCGCATTATTATCAGCGTCCAGAGCTTCAGGATATTGCCGATTTTGTCGGGGACAGCCTTGAACTTTCCAAAAAGGCCGCTGCGACCGATGCCGATGTCATCGCCTTTTGCGGCGTCAAATTCATGGCCGACACGGCCAAGATATTATCACCACAGAAAATTGTTGTGCTGCCCGATCTTGACGCCGGATGCAGCCTTGAAGACTCATGCCCGCCCGACAAGTTCAGGGCGTTTCGCGCCGCCCATCCAGACCATATCGCCATCACCTATATCAATTGCTCAACCGAGGTGAAGGCGCTCAGCGACATCATCGTCACCTCGTCCTCTGCAGAACGCATCCTTGAACAAATACCGCGGACCCAGAAAATCATCTTTGGCCCCGACAAACATCTCGGCGGCTATATCGCGCGCAAAACCGGGCGGGATATGCTGCTCTGGCCCGGCGTGTGTATTGTTCATGAGGCGTTTAGCGAAACCGAGCTGATCAAGCTGAAAGCAAAGCACCCCGGCGCGCCTGTCGCTGCCCACCCCGAATGCCCGCCGCACATCATCGATCACGCGGATTATGTCGGCTCGACCAGCGGCATATTGACTTATGCCAAGACGATGACGGGCAACACGTTGATCGTGGCGACCGAGCCGCACATCATCCACCAGATGGAACTGGCCGTTCCCGACAAATTGTTCATCGGCGCGCCCGGCGCAGACGGCAACTGCAACTGCAACATCTGCCCCTATATGGCGCTCAACACGATGGAAAAACTCTACGCCGCACTGAGGGATTTGGAACCACGCATAGAAATCGAAGAAGGTCTGCGGCTGGCGGCGAAGAAATCGCTGGATAGGATGCTTGAGATGGCACGGTGAAATCAGACGCTAGACCCGTTTTAAGAACAGGGTCTAATCAATCAGCGCATCAAGCCAGCGTTCGGCCAATAGCGCCGCCTCCGCGCTCGTAAATGGCGCATTCCCCAAACTGAGTTCGAGCCACAGGCCGTCAACCAAAGCCGTCAGTGCGATGGCGGTCAGCGGGCTGGTCTTGCCCGGACGATAAGCATCGACCAGTCGTTCGATCCCGGCACGGTAGTCGCGGTAAATTTCGGCGTGGATGGCGGCAATCACCGGGTTGGATTTGGTTAGACTCCAAAAGGCAAGCCACGTCGCCAGCAATTCAGGATCAGCAATTGGTGCACGGAAGCTCGCGGTGACATAGGCGATCAGTCGGGCGCGCGGGCTGTTGGCGGCGGCGGTGACTGCATCCTCCAGCGCAATGGCAACGCACATGCCGGTCGCCCGGTAAGTCACGGCGATCAGATCATCAACGCCGTTGAAATAATGGGTCAGCAAGCCGGGGGAAACGCCCGCCTTGGCGCAGATCGCCCGCACTGATGCGCCGCCCACACCATATTCTGCAAGGCAGGCGCCACACGCAGAGATCAGGCTTGCGCGCCGCTCGTCCGCTGCTTCACGGGTGAAGGATTGCCTTTGTCGCACTCTTTTGTTATACAATCGTAAAATAAGGAATCAAGTCATGATGCGCGGCACTTTCGCCAACTTCGACCCGCAGGCTGATCACAGTCTCCCCGGCTGGGTCTATCATGATCCGGGCTTCTTCGGCCAAGAAATGGACCGCGTCATCCGTCCCAGCTGGCAGGTGGTGTGCCATGTCAGCGACATCGAAAATGCGGGCGACTGGCACAGTTTGGAATTGCTCAGCGAAAGCGTGATCGTCCTGCGCGGCGATGATGGCACGGTGCGCGCATTCCACAATGTCTGCCGTCACCGCGCCTCTCGTTTGGTGGATGGCACCAGTGGTTGCGCGAAAAAACTCGTCTGCCCCTATCACGGTTGGACCTATGAAAAGGACGGACGGCTTTCGGGCGTGCCGAACCGGTCTGATTATGCGGGCCTCGATCTGGCAACCCACGGTTTGAACAGCGTAGAGAGCGAAATCTGGCAAGGCTTCATCTTTATCCGCCTCGAAGGTGACGGCCCCAGCATCGCTGAGATGATGGCTCCCTATGCGGCGATGATCGCGCCTTACCGTTTCCCCGAAATGCGCGCCTTTGGCCGTGTCACACTCCGGCCACGGGCAGTGAATTGGAAAAATGTTGCCGATAATTATTCGGATGCGCTGCATATCCCTGTCGCCCATCCCGGACTGACGCGCCTTTTTGGCCGCAGCTACGGCATTGAGGCGGCGGCCCATGTTGACCGGATGTGGGGCGATATGGTTGATCGGCCTTCGGCGAACCTGTCCGAGCGCGCCTATCAAAAATATCTGCCTCGCGCCGATCATTTGCCAGACGCGCTGCAGCGGCATTGGCTCTATTTCAAACTTTGGCCCAATGTCGCGTTCGACATTTATCCCGATCAGGTTGATTTCATGCAGTTCTTGCCCGTTTCGGCAACCCAGACGCTGATCCGGGAAATCAGCTACGCACTGCCAGACAGTCGGCGCGAGATGAAGGCCGCGCGCTACCTTAACTGGCGGATCAACCGGCAAGTGAATAACGAAGACACTGCGCTGATCGCGCGGGTGCAAGCGGGGATGGAAAGCCGCCATTATATGCCCGGTCCTTTGGGCGAAAGCGAAGTCTGCCTCCGCAGTTTTGCCCGTAAGCTCCGCGATTTAATTCCTGAAGCGCGGCTTCCTGCCCCTCCTTCTACTTACGAAAAGGCTTAAACCATGACTGACGCCCTGATCATTGGCGGTGGCCATAACGGCCTTGTCTGCGCCTTTTATCTGGCCCGTGCGGGTTTGAAAGTGCGCATCCTCGAGGCGCGCGATATCGTTGGCGGCGCAGCTGTGACCGAGGAATTCCACCCCGGTTTCCGCAATTCGGTGGCGAGTTATACAGTCAGCCTTCTCCAGCCCAAGGTGATAGCCGACATGCAGCTTGCCGATCACGGCTACCGCGTCATCGAACGGCCAATCTCCAATTTCTTGCCGCAGGAAGGCGGTGGCTATCTCAAACTCGGCGGCGGGTTGGAACGCACACAAGCGGAATTCCGTAAATTCTCCGAACATGATGCGCGGGTGCTGCCCGATTATTATGCGATGCTGGAATCGGTGGCTGATGTGCTCCGCGATCTGGCGATGAAATCGCCGCCCAATGTCGGTGACGGGATAAAAACCCTGATCGACGGTGCTTTGCAGGGGCGCAAACTGGCGGGACTCTCGCTGAGCCAACAGCGCGATGTGCTCGACCTGTTTACCAAGAGCGCACGCACCTTCCTCGACAGCTGGTTTGAAAGCGAAGCGGTGAAGGCCGCGTTCGGTTTCGACGCTGTTGTCGGCAATTACGCCAGCCCTGATACGCCGGGCAGTGCCTATGTTTTGCTTCACCACGTGTTCGGCGAAGTGAATGGCAAAAAGGGCGCGTGGGGCCATACCGTTGGCGGAATGGGCGCAATCACGCAGGCTATGGCCAAAGTCTGCACGGCAGCAGGTGTTGAAATCACCCTAAATGCTCCTGTCGAACGCGTTCTGGTTGATGGCGGCCGCGCGGTGGGTGTGCGACTGGCAAGTGGTGAAGAGGTTTTTGCCAAATCGGTCATCGCCAATGTCGGTCCCAAATTGCTTTACAACAAGATGTTTGCGGACGGCGACCTAACCGCCGATTTCGCGCGGCGGATGAAGAGTTTCAAGGTCGGTTCGGGCACGTTCCGGATGAACGTCGCGCTGTCCGAATTGCCGC
>JANNWX010000270.1:0-1826 GCA_031409315.1 Sphingomonadales bacterium
CTTGAATCCGGGAGCCTCGCAAATGGTCTCCGCATCGGGAACCATGATCTGATCGGGATCATATTCGGGGATGATATGGCCGATGCCTTCGGGATATTCACCATTGATCGTCACGGTGAAAATACTACCGGGAATGCGCAAAGTGCCGTCTTTGACCCCGGACAGAAATTTATTTGCGGGCAAGACTTTCCCCCGCTGAACGCCGTTCATATCGGGGACGATACATTCGACCTCGCTGACATTATGGTCAACGATCCATGCTGCGAGTTTGGTCGACATGTCTCTCGTGCGCTAGGCGCACCCTCCTTTTGAACGGCTCATCCTGAACGCTCTATGGGCAAAATGGCCTGTAAAGCCAACCCCCGAGCCAGAGCAGGGCAGTCCGATCAGAATTCGGCGACAATTGTAGGCACCGTCACCGGCAGCCCGTCGATGCTCTTGATCCGTCCCCTCACCTTTTCAATGCGTACCAACGGGTCTTCTGCAGCGTGATATTTGGACAAGGTCTGACGTTCTCGCTCAAAGGCCATGAACGGCACCCCCCAGCCGCAACTGGTCTGGATGCTGTCAACGTCGATCAGGAATATCTGACGAGCACCGGGAAGCGGTTTGAAGTGCCGCCGCACGTCGGCCCAATCGCCGTCTTGGGGAAGTATGGCCCTCCCGCGACCATAAATACGAAAAATCAAAGCCGGACGATCAAAGGCGCAAAACATGAGTGTGATACGCCCATTTGCGGCCAGATGCGCATGGGTTTCATTGCCCGATCCGCCGACATCAAGATATCCAACCTGATTGGGCGTCAAGACACGGAAACAATCCATCCCTTTCGGGCTAAGATTTATCCGTGCACCCTCAGCAGCAGTCGCCACGAAAAAGACCGGTTGTTTGGCAATGAAGGCGCGGTGATCATCGTTCAGCGCGTCAAAAAATTCCGACATTCCCTCTACTCCGTGATGGCGAGATCAACCGACAATGTTTCTGCGGCGCGACTGTCACCCCCCGCATATACCCGGTATCCGCCGCACGCCAGCCGCCACTTATGGCCAAGTTCGTCCCAATAGCGCAAATCTTCCAGCTTGATTGCAAAGACAATGGTTTTCGTTTCCCTGGCGGCAAAGTCGGTTGACGCGAATCCGCGCAGCAATTTGTGGGGTCGCTCAACATCATTTGGGAAACCAACATAAATCTGGCTGATTTCCCTGCCCGAACACGCCCCGGAATTTGTGACACGGACGGTTGCACTGATGGTATCGCCGTCCCGTCGCGCCTGAAGATCATTATAGGTATAATATGTATAGCTCAGGCCGTGACCGAATGGGAACAACGGCACGATATTCTGGGATTCGGCCAGTGTGTAACCATGCAGCGGTCCATAAGTGATGCTGTCCGCGTCCATATCAAAGAAGGGGTAATGTGATGCATCCCGCATGATCGTGAACGGCAATTTTCCCGATGGGTTGGCAGTGCCCAGCACGAGATCGGCCAACGCATTGCCGCCCTCCATCCCCGCGTAAAACGTCTGCAAAATAGCCGGAACCTTGTCGATCCAATCGGCCATCAACACCGCCGACCCAGCGACAATCACGACCAATGTCCTAGGATTGGCAGCGGACACAGCATTGATCAATGCGATCTGTTCAACAGGAAGGCCCAGATTGTCACGATCCCCGCCAATTGCCCTTGGCTTGCCGTCCGCATCCCTACCGTCAAGCCCAGCGGTCATATCACCGGGAATATATTCGCCTTCATGTTCGGCGGTATAGCCAACAATCACAATCGCAACATCCGCCTTGGCCGCCGTAACAGCAGCGGCGACAAGATTG
>JANNWX010000271.1:0-2439 GCA_031409315.1 Sphingomonadales bacterium
CGAGCGCGAAGCTTCACAACCCTTACGCAGCCGCACCGGCGGATCAACCTTCAAAAATCCAGATGGGCAAAAAGCGTGGCAATTGGTCGATGCGGCTGGCTGTCGCGGCCTGCGCATCGGCGACGCGCAAGTTTCGGAAAAGCACTGCAATTTTCTGCTCAACCTCGGCGACGCAAACAGCGCGGATATTGAGGCGCTTGGCGAAACCGTTCGTGACCGCGTCAAAGCACATTCGGGCATCATGCTGGAATGGGAAATTCAGCGTGTCGGCATTTTTTCCGACAAAGCCGACAAGATAAAAGTGGATGTAAAGTCATGAATGGTCCGTTGCACATAGTCGTCCTGATGGGGGGCTGGTCAGCCGAACGCGAAGTGTCTTTGGTGACGGGTAAACATGTTGCCACCGCGCTTGAAGCAGGCGGCCACCGGGTGACTCGGATCGATATGGACCGTGATGTTGCGGTCCGGCTGGCCGCGGCCAAGCCCGATGTGGTTTTCAATGCACTGCACGGAACCCCCGGGGAAGACGGCACGGTGCAAGGCATGCTCGATCTGATGGGCATTAAATATACCCATTCCGGATTGGCGACCTCGGTCATTGCAATCGATAAGCAACTGACCAAGGCTGCGCTTGTCCCGCACGGCATCCGGATGCCGGGCGGCCACGTTGTTCAAAGTGAAAGCCTGTATTTGGGCGATCCGCTGCCACGGCCCTATGTTCTAAAGCCGGTCAACGAAGGGTCATCCGTCGGGGTCGCAATCGTCACGCGCGAAAGCAATTACGGCGAACCGATTGGCCGTGACGTCAAGGGCCCGTGGCAAGAATTTGATCAATTGCTGGCTGAACCGTTCATCCGTGGGCGCGAACTAACCGTTGCCGTGCTGGGCGATCGCGCACTTGGTGTGACGGAATTGCAGCCAAAAACCGGCTTTTATGATTATGACGCCAAATATACTGACGGTCTGACCGATCATATCTGTCCGGCCAATGTGCCGCCGGATATTGCCGGAGCGATGCTGGAAATGGCGCTCAAAGCGCATCAGGTGCTTGGCTGCAAAGGGGCGTCACGGTCCGATTTCAGGTGGGATGATGAAAAGGGTGTCGAAGGTTTGTTCCTGCTGGAAGTCAACACCCAACCCGGCATGACGCCGCTCAGCCTGGTTCCAGAACAAGCCAGATATGTCGGCATTTCATACGAACAATTGGTCGAAATGATCGTGGCGGAGGCACTATGAGCAACGGGGCTAAAATCCGGCGCGCCGGCAACAAACGACCGACAGTCAAAACAAAGTCACGGCGGCCTTCATCAAGAAAACCGTCGATCTGGGCGCGCGTATTGGCGCTCGTTCCCATCAAAGCCGAAACGATAGAACGGGCGATGACCGGCGCGACAGTCGCGCTCATCGGGTGCGCGGTGATCGCCGGGGCCTATTTTGCCGGTATCCCCGCCTATGTCGGAACCGAATTTGCCCAAGCCGCCGGGCGCGCCGGGTTTGCGGTCAAGCGGGTCGAAGTCAAAGGCCTCGACCGGATGGAATCGCTCACGGTCTATGCCATTGCCCTCGATCAGCATTCGATGGCGATGCCGCTCGTCGATCTGGAAAAAGTGCGCAGTCAGCTCTTGCAATATGGGTGGATCGCCGATGCCCGCGTGTCTCGTCGGCTGCCCGACACATTGGTGGTCGACATCGTGGAACGCAAGCCAGCGGCAATCTGGCAGAACAATCAAAAGCTCTCCTTGATCGACGATAAGGGCGTGGTGCTTGAACGGGTTGATGCGGGCAGTATGCCGGATCTGCCGTTGGTGATCGGACAGAATGCCAACCAGCAATTGACCAGCCTTGGCGACCTCATGGGCTCGGTCCCGGCCCTGAAGCCAAGTTTGGCTGGGGCGACATGGGTTGGCAATCGGCGGTGGGATCTGCGTTTTGCGTCAGGTGAAACCCTCGCGCTGCCCGAGGGCGAGGATATTGCCGCCAATGCGCTCGCCAAGTTCGCGCGGATCGACGGCGTGGAACGCTTGCTGGGTCGTGGGTTCGTAAGGTTCGACATGCGCGATCCATCAAAATTCATTGTCCGCGTGTCGCGTCAGCGCGACCGCATCGACACACCAGATAAGCTTTAGGGAGACAGAAGATGGCGCAACCAAAGGCTGACACGCTGATTACCGCGCTCGATATCGGGTCATGGAAAGTGTCCGCATTGATCGCTGAACGCATGGAAAACGGCAACATTCAGGTGCTGGGGACCGGTCAACGCGAAAGCCGGGGGGTCAGGCGGGGTTATGTGGCCGATATGGCGGCAACCGAACTTGCCGTGCGTGAGGCGGTGGAACAGGCTGAACGCATCGCCGGGACCAATATCGAAGATGTCTGGGTCAGCTTTTCGGCGGGTAGCCTGGTCAGCGATATTGCCTCGGTTGAGGTTGAACTTGGTGG
>JANNWX010000272.1:0-21931 GCA_031409315.1 Sphingomonadales bacterium
GACGAGGACGGCTACCTCTACATCGTCGATCGCAAGAAGGACATGGTCGTCGTCAGCGGATTTAATGTCTATCCGATCGAAATTGAGAACGTCATCATGCGCCACCCGAAAATCGTCGACTGCGCGGTGATCGGCGTGCCGAACGATTACCAAGGCGAATCGGTCAAGGCCTGCGTCGTGCTCAAGGAAGGCGCACAAGTCTCCGAACTCGACATTATCGCCCATGCCCGCCAAAGCATTGCGGGGTATAAATGCCCAAAATCTATTGATTTTATAGCGGCACTCCCTCGAAATCCGTCGGGTAAGATCCTGCGCCGTGAATTGCGTGCGCCTTACTGGGTGGGCAAGAACAGAGCAATTAACTAGGGTCTATTCCCTCAAGCATCCACGCGCATCGCCCATGTAATGCCGCGCCGTAGCAGATCATAATAAACCGGATAATTCCAAGAGCATCGCTCTGGCACCGGATAGAAATCCTGCATGCCCGGAAGGTCATAATGACCACGGCAATGGCCCAGTGCGTTGTAGACGATCCGCCCCTTACCAATGTCGCGGGTGTAGAGAATTGGCACCACGGTTTCGGGCCATGTGTGATCAACGAAGCCTACAGCATCGCCTTCAAATCGGGTCTGAAGCAATGTGTCAATCTCGGCGGTGGTGTGCGACAGATAGAGTTCGTCCTCGGTGACAAAATCGACAATACCGCGCGTCAATTCATGGTCAGGGTTGGCAACTTCAACGGTGAAAGTGTCGATGGGCGGGTGCGCCTTGAACTGGGTGCCCAGCATCTCCATCACGTCGGGACGGTCATTGGGCGCGTCCACGCCCGCATCTGTAAAGCGCAGGATAGAGTTGGTGCCGTGCAGTGCAAGCCATTTCCCCCCGCCTTCCACCCATTTGCGAATGGCCGCAGCCTCTTCCTTCGTCGGCATGAAGTCGCACGTATACGTGATCAGCATGCTGCACGCGTTTAGCCGTTCAATATCGGCATAGTCGCAGGCGACCGTTGTGCGTATTTCTGCATGTTCGGCAAGCAATTTCAGGATTTCGAGGCGGGTAAAATCAATGTCGTGATATTTGCCAACGGCAACGAAATGGGCGTCAATTCGGCTTGTCATAGTCTAGCTCCTAATCGCGCTGGCACCGTCTACGTTCAGATCGGTGCCGCTGGTGAAGCTCGAGTCGTCGCAGGAGAGAAAGATAATGGCCTTGGCCACCTCTTCTGCGGTGCCGATGCGGCCCATCGGGTGGGCAGACGCCATCACCGTTTCAATTTGCTCCGGTGTTGCCCCGCCTGCATGAAGATAACGATCATACATCGGTGTGCGGATGGCTCCTGGATGCACAGTATTGGCCCGGATATTCAGGCCTCTGGCGGCGCAATCGAGCGCCACTGTTCGTGTCAAATGGGTGACACCTGCTTTGGAAGCGCAGTAAGCCGCCATAGTCGCGTTTGCCCGGTGCGCGAGCATTGATCCCACATTGACGATGGTTGCCGCCTCACCCGTCGCAGCCAAAGCCGGAATTGCGGCGCGGCAGCCGTAGAAGGTGCCGTTCAGATTGATATCGATATGGCGGTGCCAGCTATCAAGGTCGACATCGACGGTATTTCCCGGCTCCGATATGCCAGCGATGTTGCACAAGGTGGTAAGCTTGCCAAAGCGCGTGAGCGTTGCCGCAACAGCCGCCTCCCACGCTTTGAGATCGCGCACGTCTAAGGCGATGGCATCGGCATTGGAACCAAGTTCAGCTGCAAGTGCCTTGGCTTTATCCAATTGGATATCACCGAGCATAACGCTGCCGCCCTCGGCCACAACCATGCGGGCGACCATGCCACCTATGCCCTCTGCGCCGCCTGAAATGAGCGCGACTTTTCCTGACATCCGTCCCATATTATCGCTCCAATATCGCGACACCGGACAGGCCGGGCGCACCGTAAACATGGCTGTAGGCGGTCTTTGGCGAATTCGGAACTTGCCTCGCTCCGCCGCGTCCGCGCAACTGCACGGTGTTTTCGTAAACCTGCCGCAGTCCAGATGCGCCAACGGGCTCGCCACATGCGAGGCAGCCACCATCGGTGTTTACCGGCAACATGCCTGTTATCTCGGTGCGTCCTTCTGCGAGCCATTGTTCCTGCTCACCGTCTTTGCAAAAACCATTTTCCGCCATGTGCATGATCTCTGCGCCCGACTCCGTATCCTGAAGCTGGGCGACATCAATATCCTCCGGGCCAATCCCCGCTGTGTTAAAGGCAGCATTCGAGGCCAGAACTGTCGGCTTGCCGCCATTATCGATATCGACCGACGGCGCAAATACTTCAAAGGAACCCGGAGGCCGCGTGCGGACTGCAACACTGGCAATCTTGACCGCATCTGCGCCCAGTTCCTTGACCTTCTTTTCGCTAGCAAGGATGAGTGCAACCGCACCCTCGGCGGGCGAGCAAAACATATATTTGGTAAGGGGGTCGTTGATCATCGGTGCGTTCATAATCGTATCGAGATCAACCGGTGACCGCCGCCACGCATGCTCTGCCCGTTCGCCATTGCGAAACGCTTTTTCTGCTACGCGGCCAAGTGTCTCACGGCTGATCCCGTGCAAATGCATATAACGCTGAATTTTGAGCGCGAAAAATTGGGTCGTCAGCATCATGCCGGTCTCACCATACCATTCAGGAAGGCCATAATCCGCAGGCTTTGCATTGAAAGCGCCACGCGGGTGCTTATCAAAGCCCACCGCCAGCGCGATATCGAATTCCCCTGCTGCAATCGCATTACGGGCAGATGCCAACGCGCTGCCGCCCGTCGCGCAGCCATTACTGACGTTGATAAAGGGCAGGCCCGTCAAGCCCAGCTCGTTGACCATGATATCAGCATTCCCCGCCGCCGCCGAACCGCCATAGGCGCACTCGACATCGCCCCATTCGAGCCCCGCATCAGCCATCGCCTCACGGACCGAATAAACCCCCTGATCACGACCCGAACGCCCTTCTGTTCGGCCAAAGGCGTGGATGCCGGCTCCAATGATATAGACGTCTCTCATAATTTCTTCTCCGGACGGAAGGCGTATGTAGAACGGTGTTCATCAAACGAGACAACAACAAATTCCATCGTCATGCCGAGTTTCAAATCTTCCAATTTGGCTTCGGTTATGCGCGTTTCGACAATCGTTTCATTCGGTAGTTCAACAAAGCCTAGCAGATAGGGTTCAAAAGCTTCAGGCCCGGTATAAGGCTCCTTTGGCCTGAAATCCTGACGGGTCCAGGACCATAATGTGCCGGAGCGTGAAAGCGGATAAACCTCAACGTCGCGCGCAGAGTCGCCCTTCGGCATCGGAAAAATGATCTTGCCACTTGGCAGCCGCCCCCCGATTAGCCGCGGACTGGGTTCGTCAGTCCACAGGCCGGCGGCGATAGGACTAAGCGTTTGGCTCATCTGACATTCTCCACTGAGTGCGCGTCAAACGCGACTCTCTTATTGGCTGGCACTTAGCCACGAAATGAAGGGCAACGCGACAATTGAAAATGCTAGGGCTACGGCCTTCCCCCTCAAAAAGGCCAATAGCCGACAATGGCGCCTGTGCTAGATTGAAAAAAAGTCGGTTGGAGAGTCGGTAAATGGTTGAAACGTTCACAGGACATGATCGGTCAAATGGCACCCCGCTTGTAGAAATATTGGCGGGTGATGCGGTCAGGCCGCCTGCCATCTTTTTTGAAGAATCCCCTATGGCAGCAGGCGTCACCAAGGTTGAGGTCAGCCGTTATTGGACGCGCGAAGAACATGACCGTGAAGTGGAACACCTGTGGAAGCGGGTTTGGCAAATGGCCTGCCACGAAGATGATATTCCCAATGTAGGTGACACCCATGTATATGATATAGCAGGACTTTCTTATATCGTCGTGCGGCAATCAGAAAACGCAGTTAAGGTATTTCCCAATGCCTGTATGCATCGCGGGCGTTCACTTTGCGATGATCACCGAAAAGGTCTGAAGGTTCTTCGCTGCCCCTTTCATGGCTGGTCATGGGCATTGGATGGCACATTGAAAGAAGTGCCTTGTCACTGGGACTTCCCGACGGTCACAGCGGAAGAATATTCGCTGACGGAGGTGCGCGTCGGATATTGGGGCGGGTGGATATTCATCAACCCCGATCCCGATTGTGAACCACTGGAAGATTTCCTTGGCGACATTGACCGCCATTTTCAGGTGCCGTTTTCGCGGCGGTATAAGGCGGCTCATCTGATTAAGCGCCTGCCCTGCAATTGGAAGGTTGCGCAAGAAGCCTTTATGGAATCCTACCACGTCATTGGGACGCATCCCGAATTGCTGCCGGCATTTTCCGATGCCAATTCCAAATATGATGTCTGGCCCAATATCTCGCGCGCCATGTCGTTGACCGGGCCGCCCAGTCCGCATACCGATTTGACCAAACCCGATGACACTGCCTTTCCGGACGGTAAGGTATTCCAAAGCTTTGTGCACCCGATTAGCAAACATGTGTTTCGCAGACTTTCGGAAAACCGCGTCGAAGTCACTTTGCCTAACGGCAAGACTGGCCTTTTCGACATGCGTGCCAATCATATCGAGGGAGAGGTGCAATCAGCCGATCCACATATGTGCAATTGGATCGCGGGCAAGATCGCGCCTGGTGAGGAAGACACGCCATCGGCTGGCCCGGTCGAAAGTTCTCACCAATACCGCGCGCAGATGGCGCAGTCGCGGCGTGAGACGATGCGTCCGAGTTTTGGCGACATGGTGAATACGATCAGCGACGCAGACCTTATCGATCCGATTTTTTTCAGCGTCTTTCCAAATATCAGCCCTTGGATTGACTATAACCCGATATTCTATCGCTTTCGCCCCGACGGCAATAATCCCGAACAATGCCTTCACGAGGTGATGTTCATGGTCGCCCTGCCGGAAGGAGCAGACCGTCCACCTCCGGCCAAATGCACCTTCCTCGATCTGGAGGATGATTACACGCAAGCGACTGAATTTGGCAGCTATCTGACCAAAGTGTTCAATCAGGATGAGCTGAACCACGCAATGGTGCAAAAGGGATTGCATAACCATCCCAAGGGTGAGGTCATTTTCGCAAGCTATCAGGAAAGCAAGATACGCCATTTCCATGAAACGCTGCACAAATGGTTGGATAGCGAAACCGCCCCGAAGAGCCGATAGACCGTGGCAGACGAAGCGATGCCAGTTCCGGACGGCTTCACCGACGCGCGATTTGCGCCCGGATTCCTTGACATTTCCGGACCCTATTTTCTAAAAAAGGGGTCGGAAACAACGATCATCGGTTGCCGCATATCGAGGCAGCATATGAATTATGTCGGCGTGGCCCATGGCGGCGTTTTGGCGACACTGGCCGATGTTGCGCTCAGCTTCCAACTCTACGACAGCACCAATCCCAAATTGCTGGTTTCGACGGTTAGCATGACCACCAATTTTCTGAGCGGTGCGCGCATGGGAGAATGGGTTGAGGCAAGCGGAACGATCGACCGGATTGGCAAGAAGCTGGCCTATGTTCATGGCGTGATCCAGAGCGATAACCGGATCCTTATGACGATGAGCGGTGTTTACAGCCTCGTTCGCCCGACTGCAGGATAACGCTACGTCCACTGGCTTTAAGGCACTCCGTCTTTTTGATAGTTGTTGATACATTCTGTTAGCTTAGCATTCCCTGAAATTCTGCTGCTTTGCGACAGCGGCAGAAGCAAAAATAATAAATCGCGGATTTGACTCAAGGGAGGATGTTATGAAAGTTGGGTTTCTTACACAATCTTGGAAAGCCGTATTGCTCGCAAGCGCGGCTACCGGAAGTTTGGTGCTACCACAATCGGCGTTAGCTCAATCGAGTGCTGCCGAAGCAGAAGATGATAATGTGATTGTGGTTACAGCCCGCAAGGTAACAGAAACGCTTCAAGAAGTCCCGCTTACCGTGACCGTGCTCAGCGGTGACACAATCGCCAAGGATCAGACGACCAAGCTCGAACAACTGGGCAACCGCGTTCCGACCTTGAGCATTCAACCAGGCGGTTCGGGTTCGGGCGGCTCGATCGCGTTGCGCGGGGTCGGCTCCTCGGCGATCTCTGCCGCATTCGATTCGGCTGTGGCGCTCGACATTGACGGAATTCAGCTAAGCTCAATGCGGCTGGTTCAGGCTGGTTTCTTCGACGTGGCGCAAATTGACGTCCTCAAAGGGCCGCAGTCGCTGTTCTTCGGCAAGAGCGCATCAGCCGGCGTGGTATCATTGCGCTCGAACAATCCGACCAGCAGCTGGGAAGTGGGCGGCAAGGCGTCCTACGAATTAGAAGAGGAAGGCTATGTCGTTGGCGGTTATATCTCTGGCCCGCTTTCCGACACACTCGGTGTTCGCATCGCCGCACAGTATAACGACATCAAAAAATATGTCGAGATTCAGCCGGGCATACCGGCGCTGATCCGCAATCGCGGGCTGCGCGATTTGATCAGCCGCCTGACCTTGAACTGGGAACCTTCAGACCGCTTTACCGCCAATTTCAAGATCAACTATATCACCAACCGCAATGACGGCGCCATTGCGCACCAGGACATTGATTGCGGAGCGAATGGCCGAGCCGATGAGGTGGTGTTGCTCGGAGATGCGGCTGGCAACGTCGGAATAGCCGTTCCATCAGGCGCAAACTGCAATACCAAGGACAATTTTTACGCAATCAGCGACCCTTCAGCGACCCAGGCTGGCAATTACCCGACTGGCAGTGCGGCAGGAGACGGGAGATATCCAGGCCATCCTTTTGGCAAGACCGACATGATCTTATCGAGGTTGCGGATGGACCTTGACCTGACCGATACGCTCAAGTTGACCTCGGTCTCGGGCTATTTCGATCTCGATTCGGTCGATTCAGACACCTACAGCTCGGTGGGCGTTGGCCCTGCCTTTAACCCCAATGGCGTTCCGGTTGGGGCAATTGCACCGCGGCTGGCTGCGGTCAATCTACCGGGATCGGCGCAGGGTTTCGGTTCGAGTGATCCACGCAATACGACCGAGCAATACACCCAGGAACTGCGTGTATCGAGCGACTTTGCCGGGCCGTTCAATTTTACCTTGGGCGCGTTTTATGAAGATCGCGACATCAATTTCAACACCTCGCAACAGGCCGTCAATATCTCGATCATCGCGCTAGATCCGATAACTGGCAGTGCCTTTGACTGGTACAAGAAGCACCGCACCCATACGTCGACGGTTTCACTGTTCGGAAGCGGCACGTTTGACATTTCCGAGAAGCTTGAGCTTTCCGGCGGCCTGCGCTGGACCAAGGAGAACAAGGTCAACACCATATCGGTGCCCTATGTGCATACCTTCTTGGTCGGACCGGCGTTCATTCCAAGCGGCTTCTTCTCCGGCGCAATCCCCTTCAAGGATACTAATTTCTCTCCAGAAGTCGCTTTACGCTACAAGGCCTCGGATGACGTCAACATCTATGCCGCTTACAAGACCGGCTTCAAATCCGGTGGTATCGATAACAGCGCGTTGCCATCGTCCAACCTGCTGGGCTTCAACAACCCGGCGACGCGCGATGCGGTTGCAGCTGGCCTGATCTACAAGTCCGAAACTGCAAAGGGCGGCGAAATTGGCGTGAAGGCACAGTTTGACGACCGCAAACTGACCCTCAACACCTCAGCGTTCTACTATGTCTTCAGCGACCTTCAGCTACAGGTGTTCAATGCCACGACCATTCAGTTCCGGACGTTCAACGCCAGCGAATTGACCAGTAAGGGCTTTGACGTTGACTTGTCATGGCGGCCGCCGGTCAAAGGTCTGCGGATCATGGGGGCATTGGCCTATACCGACGCAACATTCACCAAATCGCTGCCGTCACAGATTTTCGCTAACGTCGACCTAAAGGGCCGCGCCGCTGCCCGCGCGCCGAAATGGGCTGGAAATCTTGGCTTTGATTGGGGCATGCCGATCAGTGAAGGGATGGAGTTTGGCCTGAACGGGAATTTCCAGTTCTCGGGCGCCTATTTCACCACGACAACAAGCTTAACCGATCTGAAGCAGAAGGCATATTCGACCATCGATGGTGGCGTTTCAATCGGCCACCCTGACGGAAACTGGCGGCTGTCTCTGGTGGGGATCAATCTTGCCAACACAATCTATGCCACCACCAGCGGCGGCCGTCCGTTCTTGAACGGCAAAGCGCAGGGCGTTGGCGCGGGGCGTATCCCGGTCGGCGATGATCTCAATGTGAACTATAATCGCGGTCGCCAAGTCTTTGTGGAGGCCAGCTTCAAATTCTGATCAATTTTTCTAGCTGATTTGAAATCCGTGCCGCCCCGCTTTGGGGCGGCATTTTTTTGCCTGCTGGGTTTAGGGATTCCAGGAACAAGGGCGGATTCACTGCTCCGATGAACAGGGCCCGGTAGGCTCTTTGCCTGTTATCTTGCAGCAGAAACACGCACCGGTATCGCGCTTTGCAACACCATGCCGGTAATCGGATCCATACCGTCCGCGTCATCAATCAACCGATTGGTCGATCCGCCTTTTTCATGCACATCGTCTTTTCCGGCATCATCATCGCCAAAGGCATGCGACATGGAGATGACGCCGCGGCGCACCTTGTCGCTTGCCTGCGTGACCGCAAAAATCGACGCGACTTTCGAGATGATCTCTATGACGTCTCCGTCAGATATCGATAACGCTGCCAGGTCATCTGGATGAAAAAAGGCCGGATTGGTTGGCATCTTCTTCTTCAAATGCGGAAAGGTATGCCCGTTGCTATTGTATCGGTGCTTTGACCGGCGCGATATCAGGCGGAAATCGAACCCGTCGGCTTCTGGCTGGCTGGCGGCGAATGCCTTGAAAGCTTCGGGCATCGCCCCTGCATCCAGATGGAATTTTTCCACTGCATTGGGATCCGCCGCTTCGATCACGCGGTGCTGATCATGATAGACGATCGCGCTCCCGGGACGTTCCGCCGCCTGTGCATCAACCTTAGCTTTGCTTGGGCTCACGAGGCATCCATGCGAAACAAGATCCAATATGGTGACCTTCTCGGGGCATGTCTCCATCGAACAATCGCCACCGGGAAATGAGAGCTGGAGCCCCATATGCTTGGCAAGCCACCAGAGCATTTCAAATTCATCCATCGTGTCGCCCGGCGGTGGCACCATCGCCTCGGTATAATGCGCATATGCCTCTTCACAAAAGGCCTGCGAGACATTGTTAATGTCTTCGCGCTCAAGACACATGCTGGGGGCAAGAATGAGGTCCGCCCTCTTCGCGCTAGCCGACATCCAAGGGTCAATCTGGATGAAGAGATCGACGGCATCGAGCGCCTTGCGCACCTTTCGTTGGTTGGGAAAAGCAATTTCGGGATTGCCACCGATCGAAATCAAGACTTTAACCTGCCCCTCGCCGGGTGTCAGAATTTCGTCGGCGAGCACCGGGCAAGGCATTTCCTGACCCAGCGTTCCAATTCCCCTGATGCGCGATTTGGAAAAACCTTCACCAAACATGGCAACGGGCGGCGCAACTTGCGCCTTTTTCGGCCCAGCGGCGAAGGGCATGAAGACCATGGGATTTGCGACCTTGTCGCCTTCCTGATTGAACCGCGCACAGATGATGTTCAGCGATGACACAAGATATTCGGTTAATACGCCATTGCCCGCCATTTCCGGGCCAGTACCCGTTACGACCTTTCCTTTCGTCGCCTGTGCAAAGAGCCGCGCAGCCTTGACCAATTGGCCCGCATCGACCCCCGCCCGTTCGGCCGCGATATCAGGGGTGAAATTCTTGACGGCTTTGGCAAGGGCATCAAAGCCTTCTACATGGGCGGCGACGAAATTCCGATCATATAGCCCTTCGGCGATAATCACGTTCAGCATGCCGCCCAGCAAGGCTGGATCTTCACCCGGTTTGACCTGAAGATGGATATCCGCAAGCGTGCCAATGTCGCTTTCGCGCGGGTCAGCGACAATAACCTTCAAACCCCGCGCCTTGGCATCGCGCAGCCGTCTGGACGGCGAAAAGGGGGGCAATCCACCCGATGGCGAATAATGCGAAACAAGCGGGTTGTTGCCGACGAACATCACCACGTCAGATTCGTCAAAATTATTCGGTCCGCCCATCCACTGGCCATAGCGTGCGTTGGTATAAACTTTTGCGGGCTGATCGACTGTGACGCTGGTGTAGTAATTCCGCGATCCAATCGCTTGCGCCAAGGCATAGGATGTCCCCAATACGGCGCTGTTCTGAAACGCATTGGTGCCGCAATAAAGTGCGATACTGTGTGGCCCGAACTCCTCGACAATCTGCTTCATGCGGGCGCCAGCCTCAGCCAACGCATCGGTGGTTGAAATTTCGACAAACTGGCCATCGCGGCGGATCAGCGGCTTCAACAGACGTTCCGGTAGGTTGTGCATGTCGGTCATTTGGCGACCCTTCACGCAGGTATAGCCGCCAAAGAGTGCATTATCGGGGTCGCCGCGGACGGCCTGCACCTTATTGTCCTCGACATCGACGAGCATGGCACAGCTGGCGTGGCAAAATCTGCAAAAGGTGCGGCGCGTTTCGCGACTCATTTTCACTCTCCCGTTCAAACCCCATCCTATCGATTTTGGTGATAGCTTTAACTGCCATAATAGAGGGGAAGAAACGGTGTTGGCTAAAGGCTCATCAATCCGGGCCAGTTATGCCGCTGCGGCGAGATAACTGGCCTGTTTGATCGCGGCTTTGGCATCAAGCTCTGCTGCTTCAAAAGCGCCTCCGATCAGTTCAGCGGGCACGTTGATGGCGGTCAGTTCGTCAAATAGTCCCCGCGCAGAATCCTGCCCAGCGCAAATGATGATGGTATCCACCTCAAGCAGTTCGGGCTGGCCGCCTTGCAAGATATGCAAACCGGCATCATCAATCTTCAGATATTCGACAGCATTCATCATTTTCACTCCACGTCGCGCCAGCGTGATGCGGTGGGTCCAGCCGGTCGTTTTTCCTAAGCCGCCGCCGACCTTGCTTTCCTTGCGCTGGAGCAGAAACACCTCACGCTGCGATGGTGCGACGCGCGGGGCAACCCCGGTCACGCCGCCGCGAGGATGGTTTTCAAAATCGACGCCCCATTCGGCGGCAAATACATCGCGGTCGAGCGCACCGGATGGCCCGCTATGGGTGATGAGCTCGCACACATCAAAGCCGATGCCGCCCGCACCAATGACGGCGACCCTTTGGCCAACTGGTTTCTTGCCAAGGATGACATCAATATATCCAACCACGCTTGGATGATCGATCCCGGCAATATCGGGCACACGCGGTGTGATGCCAGTTGAAATGACAACTTGGTCGAAACCGCCTGCCTTCAGCAGCTTCGCATCGGCCCGCACGCCAAGTTTGAGTTCGATCTTGTTCACAGCGATCATGCGTTTGTAATAGCGGATCGTTTCGTGAAATTCTTCTTTTCCCGGAATGCGTTTTGCTAAGTTGAACTGACCACCAATTTCCTCAGACGCCTCAAACATAGTAACCTGATGCCCGCGTTGCGCTGCGGTTGTTGCATAAGCCAAACCCGCAGGCCCGGCGCCGACCACAGCGATTTTCTTGGCAGAGGCGGTTGGTAAGTAATTGAGCTGCGTTTCATGGCAGGCGCGCGGATTGACAAGGCATGACGTCAGTTGGCCGGTAAAGGTGTGGTCAAGACAGGCCTGATTGCAGGCGATGCAGGTGTTGATCTCGTCTTCGCGGCCTTCAATCGTTTTGCGCATGAATTCGCTGTCGGCCAACAAAGGCCGTGCCATCGACACCAGATCAGCATCACCCCGCGCCAGCACGGCCTCTGCCACATCGGGCATATTGATGCGGTTCGAGGTAATCATCGGCACGCCAACTTCCTTGCGCAGCCGCCCGGTGACGCCCGTGAACGCGGCTCTTGGGACCATCGTCGCGATAGTGGGAACGGCGCTTTCATGCCACGTGAAGTGGGTGGAAATGATGTTCACGCCGACTTGTTCCAGCCGCTTTGCCAAGATGACAACCTCGCCCCAGCTCATGCCGCCTTCGAGCATATCCATCGCCGCAATGCGGAATATGATGATGAAATTTTCGCCAACTGCTGCGCGCGTTTGTTCAACTATTTCCAGCGCAAAGCGCATCCGGTTTTCATAAGAGCCGCCATAATCATCGTCGCGAAAGTTGGTTTTCTCGACGAGAAATGAGGAGACGAGATATCCCGCCGATCCGATAATCTCTACGCCGTCATAGCCCGCTTTTTGGGCCATGACGGCACAGCGCACATGGTCGTCGATTTGTTTCTGTATACCGTCGCTATCGAGTGCATTGGGCACATATCTTCCGATACGCGATTTTACGGCAGACGGCGCAACCGCATCCTTCGTTCCGGCCAACGGACCCGGATGCAAAATTTGCATACAGATTTTTACATTGGCATCTGCAGCGTGCACCGCTTCGGTCACCAGTCGATGCTTCGATACTTCCTCGTCGTTGGACATCGTCGCGCCGCCACGCGATGATTCCGCGTTGGGGAAGATGCCGCCAGTGATGATCATGCCGATGCCATTGGCAGCACGCTCGGCAAAATAAGTCGCCATGCGTTCAAAGCCGCCGTCCATTTCCTCAAGCCCAGTGTGCATCGAACCCATGATCGAACGGTTTTTGATGGTCGTGAAGCCCAGATCGAGCGGTTCAAGTAGTTTGGGATATTTCATGGTGCACCTTACCTGCTTGGCCGCGATCAAGAACGTCATACGCCAACGGCTATTGTCCGGATACCATTCGCTCTCATCGTCGCAATCGCCATAAGTGCTAGCGCTGCTTCTACATTGTGCCGAACTTGATAGTTGAGCCGCACGTTCCGGTTTCTCGATCAGGCGCTACATTTTTGCGCGTAGCGCATGTCTCCATACTGCATCCACATTTTGCTTTCAGTTTGCGCTGTCATCCAACTTTTCGTGAAGGGAGCCGCAAACATGTCAGCGCAACGTAAAGTCAGCGGAGTCAAAATACTTGCGTTAAGCACAATCCTCTTCAGTTTGGCGGGGTGTGGCGGTGAAGACACTAGTTCTGGCAGCGCATCGTCAGTTCCCGGTGCACCAACAATCGGCACGGCAACAGCCGGCAATGCGTCGGCATCGATCGCATTCGCCGCGCCAACCTCTAACGGCGGATCAACCATTACCAGCTACACGGCTAGCTGCTCTGGCGGCGCGGTAACCGCGACCGGCACTGCCACCGCCAGCCCGATCAGCGTGACCGGCCTGACCAATGGAACCGTCTATAGCTGCAGCGTGACCGCAACCAATGCGGTTGGAACCAGTGCGGCCTCAGCAGCAGTTTCAGTAACGCCAACTGCGGGCTCATCAACTTCAACCGCAAGCGTCCTTTGCCCGACGAGCGGCAGTTATAATGGAACATATAGCGGGACAGCCCGGACCTCTACATGGGCTTGGGCGTGCAGCGCGACTGTGCGAACCCTGACTGCCAATGGATTGCCCAATCACGTGGTTGGGACATTCCCAAACGCGGGAAACCCGAACACGATTACGCCCCAAACTGTTAGCTTCTCAGCCACGCTGGCACCGGTCAAAGGCACTACGAATACCAGCATTGGGGGCGGTGGTACCAGTGCCTACACAATACAGGGTGTCAAGTTTGACCCCGGCACGGCTGGCACCTGCGCCAGCACAATCACTGCATCATCACAGTGTAACCTTGCAAATGGCACTGGCACATGGCGCATTGAGGCGCTTGGCCAAGATACGTTTGATTTCGGCGAGGACACCAATAACGCGCATGTTCAGCCAACCGGCGAATATCATTATCACGGCATGCCCGAAGGACTGCTGACCAATGCTGGCGCGACGGACGCTGCTCGGAAAATGGTCCTTGTCGGCTGGGCCGGTGACGGTTTCCCGATCTATGCCCGCTATTGCTATAGCGTCGCCGATAACGCGACGAGCGCACTCAAGATTTGCACCGGCAGCTATACAAAAGACACGGTGGCCGACGCTGGGCGGCCATCGACGTCGCTTGTCCCGCTCGGCGCATTTGTGTCGGATTGGACCTATACAGCAGCCACAGGCGATCTGGATGATTGCAACGGGAGGACCGGCGTAACGCCTGAATTTCCGGGCGGTATTTATTATTACATGGCAACCGATAGCTACCCCTATTTCAGCCGCTGCGTGAAAGGGCTTTGATGGCAATATATTCAGGTTATCAACCTAACTTACCGATCAGCAATGGCGGGGGAATGGGGCCGCCGCCCCCCGGAAGGCAGCCAAGGCGGTTGTAATGATCAAACATATTATTGTGTTATTTTGGCTGTTTGTGCTGTCGGGTGGGGCACATGCGCACTTGCTGCCCAAGCAGAATGCAACGATGAACATCGTCGACAAGGTAGCTTTCTTCGTTGTCTCGGTTCCCGTCTCGACATTGGAAAATATCGATACCGACGGCAACGGCTTGCTGTCTGTCGGAGAAATAGAGCAGCATAATCATGCGATCCAGCAGCAATTTGAGGCGCGTTTCCGTGTCAGCAGCAATGGCAAACAAGGCGCAAAAGCACTGACGTGGGTGTTGCCACCTCAGACCGATGGCACGCCCGTAGACACCGACTATATCGTAATAATGCACAGGGTGAACTTTGTCGAAGCGCCCAAGAATCCGGCCGTGGAAACTGACCTTTTCGGCACCAAGCCGGGCGAGAGCCAGATGACAATGACTGCATCACGCCGAGACGAAGGAACCAAGGTCAGCGAAGTTGCCATTCTCGAAGCTGGGGCACCGGCACACACATTCTTTCGGGGTGGATGGGCGATATTCACCGGCTTCGTCCGTATCGGCATGAAGCACATTCTGGGCGGCGTTGATCACTTGCTCTTTCTGCTTACGATCATCATCGTGGCGGCGGGGTGGCGCTATTGGCTGGTGGTGATCACTAGTTTCACCATTGCGCACAGCATCACGCTGTCGCTTTCGGCGCTCAACATCATCCGGATTCCGGCGAACGTGGTGGAGCCTGGGATTGCGCTCAGCATTATGATCATGGCGCTGCTCAACCTGCGAGCGGCTGGCAGCAAAGGGGGGACGCGCATTGCGATTGTCTTCGCATGCGGTCTCCTCCACGGTTTCGGCTTTGCGTCGGCAATTGGGGCAACGGCGGTGGATTCCAGTAATCGTATCGCAACACTCGCCGGGTTCAACATCGGGATCGAACTGGGCCAGTTCGCTTTTGTTGGTGCCGTCTTGCTCACAATCTACGTGGTGGGGCGCGTGGGTCAGATTCAGGGTGCAAACCAACTGCCCCGCTATGCTTCGCTGGCGGCAGTTGGCCTCGGCCTTCTCTTATTCACGCAAAGACTTTGGCTGACTTGAATCAATCAGCCCGGATCAAACCGGTAGCCAGCGCCGTAAACCGAAGCCACGCACACTGCGTCCGGATCGACGGCTACGATCTTGCCTCGGATATTTTTGATATGGCTGTCAATCGCGCGGTCACTGCTTTCTTCTGCGCTTGCCCCTAGGTGATCGAGCAATTGATTCCGCGAAAAGATTCGTGTTGGATGCTTCATCATAGCAGCAAGGATGCGAAACTCGAAAAGGGAAAGCGGGAGCCAATTCCCCCGCCACGCAACGCGCCCGCCATCATCATCTACCATATACAGCAATGTCGTGGGATCAGCCGTCACCCGCCCTTCGGATCGTCGGATCAATGCCGTTATCCGCGCCACGACTTGGCCCGCGCTAAACGGTTTGGTGACATAATCATCGGCACCCCGGTCAAGCCCGGTAACCATGTCGCGTTCTTCGACCCGGGCCGTGAGCATCAGGATCGGCACGGCGCTGAACGTACGGACCGCAGCGCAGATCGTCATTCCGTCGCTGACCGGGAGCATTAGATCGAGGATCATTGCATCGGGCGGCGCAGAGCGAACAGTATCCACGACCGACCGACCGTCAACAAATATGCGGACATCATAGCCCGCTGCAAGCAAATAGTCCGCGAGCAGAGCGGCGATCTTGGGGTCGTCCTCGACGATGAAGATCATGCGCCGTTCAGTCATTGGTGCGCGCATCGACCGGCAGAATGATTTGCACCAACAGTCCGCCAAGTGCGGATGGCGCGGCGCGAATGCTACCGCCGTGGGCACAGGCGATCGCCGCGCCTATGGCCAGCCCTAGGCCGCTCCCGCCCGACATGCGTGCCCGCGACCCCTCAACGCGGAAGAGTGGATCGAACAACTGCTCCAGATGGGCATCTTCTACTGATGGGCTGCTATCGTCGATGGTAATCGCAACGCCGGTCGCAACCTCCGACACCGTCATCACGACCGTCCCCGGCGGATCGGTATAGCGCAGACTGTTGGATAGGATATTGTCGAGAAGTTGCTGTATTCGCGCCTTATCCCAGATCACAGATAGAGTCTTCAGCCCTCCAAAATCTGCGTCCAAAGTGATATTGGCTGTCGTAAAGGCCTGTTCCCAGCGCGCGATAAGACGTTCGATGATGTCAACAGCGTCGCAAGGAACAAACTGGCAAGTGATCCCCGACAGATCGGACACCGCTAGAAAATGAAGGTCTTCGACAATCCTGCCCAGACGTTGCGCCTCTTCCGACAGCGAATGAACAGCTGCCATTTTCAGAGGGCGCATGCCGTCCTTGAGCGCATCCAGTTCACCCACCAAAACCGATAGTGGCGTCCGCAACTCATGGCTGATCTCCGCCAGCCAACGGCGACGACTGGTATCAAGCAGTTCCAGACTGAGAGCCATATGATTGATGTTTTGACCCATCGCCGACAATTCATCATCACCTTTGAGAACGGCTCGTGCTGTCAAATCACCTTTCGCAATGGCTGTGGTTGCTCGCTGCATTTCCAGTAACCGTGCGACACCAGCCTGTGCGAAGAAATAAGCAGAAACAGATGCCAGCGCTAACATCAGGGCCAATGTCAGACCGGCAGCGCGGTATTGGCTTTGCAAGAAGCGCGCATCAACATTCCCCGGGGTCGGCCCGCGCGGTAACAATCGCGCTGTGCCCACAGTCTGGCCCTCAACGCGGATCGACTGTTCGAGCAGCTTGATGTGTGGCGGCGGTTTCGGACCGAGAACTTGCCTGTTGCCCGCATCAAACAGAAGTAAGCGCGGCGCAAAAAAGGCGGGCGGCGATGGCCTTGGCCGCTCGGCTTTAGGCCGCGATCTCCCATCTATTGTCGGCGGCGGAGGCATGATTTTGGCCCTGAAATCGGGGGGCGTATTGGGGACCTCGCCATTTCTGACCATGGCTTCAAACACGCTGAGCAACGTCAGGCGTCCGTCCCGCAACGCCGGAGCGCCGCCGTATGCGCTAATGTTAGCGGAAGCGGCGTCCACGAAGCCCCCAAGCTGCTCACTGTCACGCGCATCAAGATAGTCCTCAAAGCCTCTGCTCAGATTGAAGGACAAGACGATCGCCATCGCCATCGCCGCCAACAGCGCCGTCATCGCCAGCAGTAGAAACAGTTTGTGAAACAGGCGCAAACGCATCGTCCATATATGATCCCAGACACCACCAAATACTATCAGCCAATTATGGAGGAAAATTGAGCAGCGGGGGCTCTTGCTTCCCATGATGCGCGCTGTGGGTGGCGGAGGTGGAGATTGTGCGTTCGACAGCCCACATGATCGGCGACAGCCATTTGATTTTGTAGAACTGCTCGTCCCAGCGCACGTCCGAATGCACGCCGATGGCTTCTGGTTTCATATTCTACTCCCCTCCGTCATTGTTGTATCAACGCCCCTCAGGTGTAAATGTGGCGACCAGATCGAACCGGTCTCCCCGGAAAGTCTGACACACATAGGTCACCGGTTCCCCCGTCCGCCAGGTCCAGCGTTCGACCAGCAGGCAGGGGGTGTGGCGCGGGATGGCGAGATGAGTGCTGACTTCTGTATTGGCACCGATGGCGCTGATCCGATGGCGCGCCTGTGTCCAAGGAACTGACTGGATAAGCCAAGTGCTGGGAGAAATGTTCGTGAAATCGGCGGCTGATGCTTCCGGCACGCTTTCCAAGCTGATAAGGCGATCTTCATATGCAAAGGGGCCGTCCTGCCCTTGATGAATACCGGTAACGTGGCGCAGTCTGGTGCCGCTGGCGAAATTGCCGCTCAGCCCTTCATCCTTCCGAAGATTCGTTGTCAGCAGATCAAAGCGGTAGCTGCCGGTGCGCTCGGCGATGGCTTTGCCGATGTCGGGAATGTCGAGCACTGCGGATTGGACATGCGGATAGGCAACGAATGTGCCCGCCTTGCGCCGCCGTTCAAGCAAGCCGGTACGGACAAGCGCGGTCAGCGCCTTGCCGACGGTGGCACGTGCGCAGCCGTAGTGAGTGACCAGTTCATGCTCGAAGGGAATGCGGTGGCCCGGCGGCCATTCGCCCGAGGCAATGCGTACTTCGATCTCAGAGCGTATCGCTTCCGCAATCGTCATTCAGCCAGTATCCGGTCTAACACTTTCAAGAAGCGCGCGGTCACTGCTGCGCAATCCCGGTGCTGACCGCCAGAGACCAGCTTTCGTCCGCGCTTCCATACCGTGTCGATGCACGCGTTGCGCGCGGCGAATATCCAGTTGTCGAGCAGTTGATCACCCTTGCGGCCATGGAGTGCGGGATGGGCGGGATTAAGAGTTACAAAGTCTGCCGGGTGTCCCACGGCCAGCCCCGGAGCAATACCCATCGCTTGCGCGCCGCCAGCCAAAGTCGCCTCAAACAGCCTCCGCGCGACGGAGGGGTGCGTGTCGCTCGCTAACATATTGCGCGCCTGGTGCGCGAGCCGCTGACTATATTCCAGCGCACGTAATTCCTGTGCGGGGTCGATCAATATGTTTGAATCGGTGCCAGTGCCGATCCGCCCGCCCGCCTCCAAGAAGCGCAAAGCCGGGAAAATACCGTCACCCAGATTAGCTTCGGTGATCGGGCAAAGTCCGGCAACCGCACCGCTTGCTGCCAGCGCATCACTTTCTGCATCGGTCAAGTGGGTTGCATGGATCAGGCACCAGCGTTCATCCAGCCCGACTTGTTCGAGCAGCCATTCAACGGGGCGCTTTCCGGAAAAAGCGAGACTGTCCTCAACTTCCTTTTGCTGTTCCGCGGCGTGGATATGGATCGGGCCTTGGCTGTGCATTGCGATTAGCGCGGTCATTTCGTCAGGCGTCACTGCGCGCAGACTGTGCGGGGCTATGCCCAGTTGATCGCCGTCAGACAATAACGGTCGGCAAGCCTGCAGTAGGCGCGCAAAACTCTCCAGATCATGGATGAAACGGCGCTGGCCGTGGTTGGCTGCCTTTCCGCCGAAATTGCTATGCGCGTAGAACACCGGAAGCAAAGTTAGGCCGATGCCAGTTACCTGAGCGGCAGCGGCAATCCGCGCGGCCATCTCGGCGGGGTCGGCATAAGCGCGGCCATCGGTATCATTGTGGAGATAGTGAAATTCGCCGACATGGGTGTAGCCGGTTTCGAGCATCTCTATATAGGCCATGGCGGCGATGGCCTCCATATCGTCCGGGGTAAGCCGGTCGAGGAAACGGTACATGACTTCGCGCCAGCTCCAGAAGTTATCGTCGCTGTTGCCTCCTCGATGTTCGGCGAGGCCTGCCATGCCGCGCTGGAAGGCATGGCTGTGGACATTAGCAAGACCGGGCAAGGTGATTTGGTGCACCTCATCATCAGGCTTGGATTGCGCATCCGTCTCGACCGACGCGATCCGCCCGTTTTCAACGGTGAAGCGAACACTCTGCGCCCAACCATCGGAGACCAAAGCGGATGCGGACCAGAATGCGGGCATGAAAGAACTCCTGCGAATGTCAATATTATGTCTAGACATAATAAAAATGATCTGCAACACTTATGTCCATGAATAGCGAGTCTGCCTTCCCTTGTGACCGAATATGGAAAAATGCGCGGCTTGCCACGATGACTGGAGCGGGCGTGGTGGAAGATGGCGTCGTCGCTTGCAAGGACGGGCTGATTGTCTATGCGGGTAGTCACTCCGATATGCCCGGTTTTGATGCCGCAGAGGTGATCGATTGCGCCGGCCGCTGGATCACGCCGGGGCTGATCGATTGCCACACCCACCTCGTTCACGCGGGCGACCGCGCACATGAATTTGAACTAAGGCTGGCGGGTGCAAGCTATGAAGAGATTGCCCGCGCTGGCGGCGGCATCGTTTCGACGATGAAGGCCACGCGTGCGGCGAGTGAGAACCAACTGGTTGAGGCCGCTTTCCCCCGGCTCGATGCGTTGATCGCCGAGGGCGTGACGACAATCGAGATCAAGTCGGGTTACGGCCTCTCACTTGACGGTGAACTGAAAATGCTCCGCGCGGCGCGACGATTGAACGAAGCGCGCCGGGTTACGGTCAAGACCAGCCTGCTCGCCGCCCATGCCTTGCCACCCGAATTTGCGAGCGATGTCGATGGCTATATCGCGCATGTTTGCGACGTGATTATTCCGGCGGCGGCGCAGGCAGGGCTAGCCGATGCCGTCGATGGATTTTGCGAGTCCATTGGTTTCTCGATGGCTCAGATTGAGCGGGTATTTCAAGCGGCAAAGGCGCGCGGCATGCCGGTCAAACTCCATGCCGAACAGCTTTCCAACAGCCACGGTGCGGCGCTCGCGGCCCGCTACGGCGCCTTGTCGGCGGACCATCTCGAACATCTCGACGACGCGGGGATTGCCGCAATGTCGAGCGCGGGCACAGTCGCGGTGCTGTTACCTGGGGCTTATTATTTCACGCGCGAAACACGGCCGCCGCCAATTGCCAAATTACGCGCGGCTGGCGTGCCGATGGCTCTGGCGACTGACTGCAATCCGGGCACCTCTCCGCTCACTTCGCTGCTTCTGGCGATGAACATGGGGGCGACACTGTTCCGCCTGACGGTCGAAGAATGCCTCGCCGGGGTAACGCGCGAGGCAGCCCGCGCGCTCGGGATTCTGGACCAGGTCGGCACATTAGAGGTGGGCAAGACCTGCGATCTTGCGATCTGGGACATCGAACGCCCGGCAGAACTGGTCTACCGGATTGGCGCAAACCCGCTCTATCAACGCATCTGGAGGGGACGATGAGCATCCACATCCAAGCCGGAGCAGTTTCGCTGGCCGATTGGCAGCGCATCTACCGCGGTGAAACGCCGGTGCTCGATCCCTCTTGCCACGCGAAAATCATTGCTAGCGCCGAGGCAGTCGCGCGCATATTGGCGCGGCATGAACCGGTGTATGGGATCAACACCGGCTTCGGCAAACTCGCCAGCGTGAAAATTAGCGACGACGATCTGCTGACGCTGCAGCGCAATATCGTGCTGAGCCATGCGGCGGGCGTGGGGGAACCGATGCCGGTTCCTATCGCGCGGCTGATGATGGCGCTGAAGCTTGCCAGTCTGGCGCAGGGTGCTTCTGGCGTGCAACTGGCGACGGTGCAGATGCTGCGCGCGCTGCTGGAAAAGGGACTGACACCGGTGATTCCCGCGCAAGGATCGGTCGGCGCCTCAGGCGATCTTGCGCCGCTTGCTCACATGGCCGCCACGATGATCGGTACCGGCGAAATCTGGGTCGGCGATGCCCGAACACCCGCGCTTCAGGCGCTGACCGCAGCAGGATTATCCCCACTTGTTCTTGGCCCAAAGGAAGGCTTGGCGCTGCTCAACGGTACGCAATTTTCCTGCGCCTATGCGCTGGCGGGATTGTTCGAGGCGGAGCGGTTGTTCGCCTCGGCACTGTTGACCGGAGCACTCTCGACTGAAGCGGCCAAAGGCTCGGACGCGCCATTTGATCCCCGCATCCATGCCTTGCGCGGCCACAAAGGCCAGATCGAAACAGCGGCGGCACTGCGCGATTTGATGGATGGCTCGACGATCCGCGCCTCGCATCTGACCGGCGATACCCGCGTGCAAGACCCCTATTGCCTGCGCT
>JANNWX010000273.1:0-6254 GCA_031409315.1 Sphingomonadales bacterium
CGACGGCGTAGGCCTCCCGCCGGGGTGCGAATGAAAGCAACCGATGATCGTCGGGCCGCCCGCCCTGACCCGCCGGTGTGCAGCAATCAACTTTGTCGGATCAATCTCAAAACTGTCATTCAAGCTGCTGGATATATTGTCAGTTTGTTCAATTCCGGTGATCTCATCCGCTGTCCCGAACAACAAACCGCATACCTCCTCATCGGGCCGCCTGGCGGCCAGGGCGCGCAGGAGCATATGCAATTTGCTTGAAATCCGGACGATCATCACCGCATGGCTAGCGCATGGACGGCTCGCAGACCATATTTGATGTGACGATCACCCCCGAAATGGCGGGATGGCGGCTTGACCGTGCGTTGGCGGCACTGATCCCCACCCTTTCGCGTGAACGATTGAAGGCGCTGGTTTCGGCGGGTCATGTCAGCAACACCCGCGATCCAGCGACCAAGATAAAGCCGAACGCGACCTATAGTGTCACCGTGCCACCGCCGACGGTCGCGCACAACGAAGCCCAGGATATTCCGCTTGAGATTGTTTTTGAGGATGATCACTTGTTGGTTATCAACAAACCAGCAGGGCTTGTTGTCCATCCGGCGGCGGGAAATTTTGACGGCACTTTGGTCAATGCTTTGCTTCATCACTGTGCGGGTCGCCTGTCGGGCATCGGCGGGGTCGCGCGACCCGGCATTGTACACCGGATCGACAAGGGCACATCGGGATTGATGGTCGTTGCCAAAACCGATCCAGCCCATGTTGGGCTGGCCGCGCAATTTGCCAAGCACAGCATTGATCGCATTTATCAGGCCATTGTCACCGGCAATCCCTTGCGCGACGCTGGCACCGTTGATGCGCCGCTTGCTCGATCACCCGTCAACCGCAAGAAAATCGCCATTGTTTCCGAAGGCAAAGGCAAACGCGCCGTCACCCACTGGCAGATGCAGGAACGTCTGAAGGAAGCCGCGCTGATCGAATGCCGCCTTGAAACCGGCCGCACCCACCAGATTCGCGTTCATATGGAATCGCTAGGCCATCCGCTGGTCGGAGATCCCCTTTATGGCAAATTGCACCCAGCCCACCGCAATATCCTTGCCACTCTGGGCTTTGATAGGCAGGCCTTGCATGCCCAAAGAATAGGTTTTTATCATCCTGTTACCGGGGGGTCTTTAACTTTCGAATGTGCGATACCATGTGATATGCAGCGACTGTTAAGTGAACTCAGGCTATAACAGCGTCAAATCTGCACGGGTCCTTCCCGTGCACAGGGAGTGTAAGTGAAATGTCCGCCAAGTCTGTGGCCGTGAAATCGAATGTTCCTGCAACCATCCCGTCGCTGGGTAGCGAAGCGGGGTTGAACCGCTATATGGCGGAAATCCGCAAATTCCCGCTGCTGACGCCCGAAGAGGAATATATGCTCGCCAAGCGGTTTTCCGAACATCAGGATACTGATGCGGCCGCAAAGCTGGTCACGTCCCACCTGCGACTCGTCGCAAAAATCGCCATGGGCTATCGCGGTTACGGCCTGCCGGTGAATGAACTGATCTCCGAAGGCAATATCGGCCTGATGCAGGGCGTGAAGAAATTTGAGCCTGATCGCGGTTTCCGCCTTGCTACCTACGCTATGTGGTGGATCCGCGCCTCGATCCAGGAATTCATTCTGCGGTCGTGGAGCTTGGTAAAACTCGGCACCACCGCCGCCCAGAAAAAGCTGTTTTTCAACCTGCGTCGGATGAAGAATAATCTCAACGCTTATGAAGACGGCGATCTGCGGCCCGAAGACGTCAAGAAAATCGCCCATGACCTCGGCGTCACCGAAGCTGAAGTCATCAGCATGAACCGCCGGATGGCGATGGGCGGTGATACATCGCTCAACGTCTCATTCAATGAAGACGGCGAAGGCCAGTGGCAGGATATCATCCCTGATACCGGCCAGTTGCAGGACGAAGTTTTTGCCGATGCCGAAGAACGCATCACCCGCCGGGCGATGCTGGTCGAGGCGATGGAATCGTTGAACGACCGCGAAAAACATATCCTCACCGAACGCCGTCTGATCGAAGAGCCCAAGACACTTGAAGAACTTAGCCAGGAATTCGGCGTCAGCCGCGAACGCGTCCGCCAGATTGAGGTTCGAGCGTTTGAAAAACTGCAAAAAGCGATGATGGGCATCGCCGGTGGCAAGGGCATGCTCGTCGCGGTTTGAAAGGTTATCGTTCAGGCTTAATTTTCGGGCAGCCCCGCCATCGCAGCGTCAAGGAGTCGGCGGACAACGTCGCGTGCTTCTTCGATCGGTAATTCCTGATCGTGGCGCAGTAATCGCCATGTCTGAAAGCTAAGGACGACATAAAGACTGCGTGCGGCACTTGTGTCGGCCTTCACCGATGGTGGTAATTGTGCGTCCACGGTTTCGCATTCCAGCCGGAGCATCCGGCGATAATCCTGCATCAGAAAGACCGATTGAAAACGCTTAAGATTGGCCGAAATACGATAAGGGAGAATGGTTTCAAAAACGCGCGCACGACGATCAGCAATGTCGACCATGCGCGCCTTCCACGTCGCGCCAACTGCTGGCGCCTGAATGGTTGGTAAAACACGGGCTTCGATTACTTCGCCCATTTCGCGGTAGAGGGCGTCCATATCATCAAAATGCCGAAACACCGAACGCAGACCGACGCCCGCCACCTCGGCCACACGCGCAGCACTGGGCGCGACATCGCCTTTTCCAACCAGATCGAGCATAGCGGCAACGATCTTCGCTCGGCTATATCGGCTGCGTTCGCGCCGGCCATCGGTGGGGAGATTCAATTAGGCCACCACGCAACTTCATCGCCCTTCACGAAGGGTTCGCCCGCCGTCTTGTCGATCGTAATCGCGCTTTCAAGGGTGTAAGGATAAAGTGCAGGCTTGCGCCCCTTATGGTGCGTAGCAAGCAGGGCCTTGAGCTCGGCCACCTTGCTGGCATTAGCGACGGCAAGATTGGTGCGCTCTGTCGGGTCGGTTTTTAAGTTGAACAGCCAATTTTTATTTTGCTTGCCGTCGACCAGCAATTTCCAGTCTCCTGCGCGAACCACCTGATTATAGCCGCTTTGCCAGAATAGGGCGTCATTTGGCCGTGTAATTCTGCCCTTCCCCATTGCTGCAGGCATCATGTCGCGCCCATCAATCTCAACACCTTCGGGCAGCGCAGCCCCGCCTGCACCGGCAAGCGTCGGCATAACATCGATATGCGCAACCGGCGTGTTGACGTGTGTGCCGGGCTTGATCCGCGCGGGCCATTTTACAAACATCGGCACTTTGATACCGCCTTCGAACAAAGTGAGTTTCCACCCCCGATACGGTTTGTTGACGTCGGGTATGTCAATATAGCCCGCCCCGCCATTGTCGCTGGAAAAAACAATGATCGTATTGTCAGACAATCCCGCCTGCTTGAGTTTTTCGACGATACGACCAACGCTGCGATCAAGCGCGCGGGTCATCGCGGCGTAAACGCGCAAGCGGTGCGGACTGATATCGCCGACCGCATCAAAATCGGCCTTGGTCGCTTGCAACGGCGTGTGAATACCCCAATGCGCGAGATAGAGGAAAAAGGGGCGGTTCTTGTTCGCTTCGATATATTTAATCGATTCGTCGGTCCAGTAATCGGCAAGATAGCCAGCGGGTTCAAACAGCTTGCCACCATTGAACGCCGCCGCGAATTGCATCCGCGCCCAAAGGAATTTGTCGATCGGATCGCTGGCAAGTTTTGCATTGACCACATTCGGTGCATTTTCGGGCAGATGGAGGCCATTGGCCATCAACAGGCTTTCATCAAAGCCCTGGGCGTTGGGGCTCGATTCGCCCCGATCACCCAGATGCCATTTGCCAATATGGGCTGTGCGATAGCCACGCGTTTTGAGAACCTCTGCCAGTGTGATTTCGCTGCCTGGCAAGCCCTGATCGGCGTAGCTTGGCGCGCTTTCAGCCACGTCCCGGTTATATGCGACAGGCGGCCGCCCACCCTGGGCACCATCGGCGAACATTTTGACAATCCGGCCCATACCGTCTGGGGTCGGCGTAAATTCATATCCAGTCCGCGTCGGATAACGCCCGGTCATCAGCATCGCGCGTGAAGGCGCGCATGTGCCATTACCTGCATAGGCCTGATCAAACAGCGCACCTTGCGCGGCAAGGCTATCAATGTTGGGGGTTTTCAGACGCCCTCCAGCAAGTCCACCGCCAAAGGTTGAAATATCGTTGATCCCAAGATCATCGGCCAGAATGAAGATGATGTTGGGTGGCCGCTGAGCCGCTGGTATACGCGCCGTCACCGGGCCTTGCGCCCATACGACCGGCACATTGGGGCCTATCTCTGGTCTTTCTGCATGGGTGACCGCATAAAGGATTAGCGCCTTGCGATTGAGATAGACGAGCCCGCCAGCAACGACGACCAACGCCGAAACTGCAACTGTGATCTTTTGCCAGCGCTTCATGTCCATCCAAACCTCGATAATATCGCCCAATATTATGGCATCGTCTATGTCGATAAATTGGCGAGCGAGTCAAGCGGAAGCATATTGTGGCGGAGAGATAGTCCGTAGAACAATCGTCCTAAATATTTGACATTGTACGATAATATATGAGGAATAAAAAAAGCTCCCACATTTACTCCTACTTTAAGGTGTCGCCAGTCATGTTTGCAGAGCCTTGGCTATGTCTTCAGCTCGGGCTTGCCCAGCTACATCACGGGTGAGTTGGCCGAATGAATAGGTGCAGGGATGAGCCATATTCGCTGCGCGTCGTTCCCATCCTAAACTCAGGGATCATATCGAACGCTGGCAGTAGGCCTTGAAGAACCGCATCCTGCTGGAAAACTACTTTCTGCTCGGCGATCTTGAGCGCGAGATCGGTCTCCTTGAGTGAGGTATATAATCTCAAGTGACCGGAACCAAACCGTTACAAGTCCAAGTCTCTGTTTCTGTCTCGCTGATAAGTCCAGATTCCAGTCATCGGCCTCACTTGCGTGTACCGTCCGTCAGCGACAGATTCAGCGCCGGGATCATCGTTTGTGCCAGTGCTTCGGCAGCCGAGCGAATCGCTGCCACCTCTGACTCATCTCCAACCTCATAAGTATAGGCCGGGATGCCGTAGGTGGCGTTGAACCAGTTCTTGGTCGTGGCTGAACCGGGATTGGCGTCACGCCGCTCTATCAACAATGGATAGCCCTCAAAGGCATTTTCCTTGTCGCCCAGCCAGGCAGCGAGGAACCTCTGTCCTTGCGCGCTCGCCTCCGCTCCCTGGACATAGATCAGATTGCGGTTGGTCGAATGGAAATCCAGCATCAACACCGGCTTCACTCCGGCAGGTAGCTGTGAAAGCCAATCGCTCACAGCTCGGGTCTCTGGCTGACTGAAACTGCCCCAATCACGGTTGAGGTCCACGCCGCCCATGTTCGCACGCCAATGCCCGCGGGCAACGCCATCGGGATTGAGCAGCGGCACAATCAGGAACTGGAATGCCTTCCGGTCGATGGTGCCAGCACGCACCAGCTTAGCAATTGTGAGGGAGAAAGCATCCATGGCCACTGCACCCGTCACTTCCGGCGGATGCTGCCGGCCAAGCAGAATCGCCAGACGCGGGGCATCGGCATTGCCTAGACGTACGGCTTCAACAGGCCGTCCATCGTGCGATTGGCCCAGCATCGTCCTGCTGCCGCCACCACTAAGTGCCAGTTGCCCAAGCAACTTGTCGTAGTGTGCAGCTGTCATCAGTGGCTGGCCGCTGACGACTCCTTCTCCTGGTGGCAGCGTGATCGATACCGCGCTGCCATCCTTTGCCACCGCTACGGAAAGCGCTGCCGGATCCCCGCGGCCACGCCATTTCGGCGCATAACGGTGACTTACACCAAGATAACGTACATTTACGGTCAGCTTGCCCCCGTCGGCAGCAGTGTAGCGAAAGGCGTACCAGGGACTGGGGTTGATCGGCGGTAAGTGTTCGGGAGTGACCAAGATAGAGAACGTCCGTTCATCTTCTACATAGCAGGTTGAAATGGACGCACCTTCAAAGTCGAAATGAACGCTGCCCCGTGCTGTCTGGCACCCTGATAGTGACGGCTTGGAATTAGGAGGCGGGGACGGCTGCGCAAGCGCCATCGTCCCCGCTCCCATGGAAATCGCCGCAGCGAGCGCATGCCAATGAGCTGCCCCCCGCTTCACATCAGAACTTCTTGCGGAGCTCGACGTGGAATACCCTTCCTCTTGCGGTGTACAATTCGCTATAGA
>JANNWX010000274.1:0-3488 GCA_031409315.1 Sphingomonadales bacterium
TCTGGCCAATTTTGGATGGGCGGAGCCGAAATTGGCGGCAATCGTCAGCGGCAAGATTGCCGATTACCCGATCAAGGATTTCTACCTGACCAACGCCATCTGCCGCGCGTCGCCAACCATGCAGCGGTGTTCGGATGAATTGGTACACGGCGTCGAATATGCGGAGGCGGCGGAATGAGCTGCGACTTTCATACCCCCCTACCCTTTAGGGGAGGGGCTGGGGGTGGGGGCTGTCAAACGCATCACTGCCGGACAGCTCCCACCCCAACCCCTCCCCTAAAGGGTAGGGACTTTAGAGGGGTGTTGTCATGACCGCTTGGTTCCAATCCACGTTTCTCGGGCAATATGGCGGCTATCTGGTTGCCAACATTGCGCTGATCCTATTGATCGCGTTGCCGCTGATGCTCGCGGTGGCGATGATCATTTATGCTGACCGGAAAATCTGGGCGGCGATGGCTTTGCGGCGGGGGCCCAATGTGGTCGGGCCGCTCGGTCTGCTGCAATCGTTCGCTGACGGGTTGAAAGTGTTCTTGCAGGAAACGATCATCCCGAGCGCGGCGAACCGCGGCCTGTTCCTGATCGCGCCGATCTTGACGTTCACGGTCGCGCTGATTGTGTGGGCGGTGATCCCTTTTGGCGCGGGGATGATGCTGGCGGATATCAACGTCGGTTTGCTCTATATCCTCGCCGCCAGTTCGCTGGGTGTTTACGGCGTGATCATCGCCGGTTGGGCATCCAATTCCAAATATCCGTTCTACTCTGCACTCCGCGCCGCCGCGCAGATGGTCAGCTATGAAGTCAGCATCGGTTTCATCCTGATTAGCGTCGTGCTGTGGGCGGGGACGTTTAACCTATCGGGCATAGTCGAGGCGCAGCGCAGCCATGTGTGGATTACCAACGCTTTCGGGCTGAACCCCTTGCTGTTTCCGATGGCGGTGATGTTCTTCATCTCGTCACTGGCCGAAACCGCGCGTGCGCCGTTTGATTTGACCGAGGCGGAGAGTGAACTCGTTGCGGGATATCAGACCGAATATAGCTCCATGTCCTTCGCGCTCTACTGGCTCGGCGAATATGCCAATGTGATCCTGATGTGCACACTCAATGCAGTGCTGTTCTGGGGCGGATATCTGCCGCCGGTCGATTGGGCGCCGCTTTACGCTGTGCCAGGGATCATCTGGCTGTTCGGAAAGATATTGGTGTTTTTCTTTCTGTTTAGCTGGGTCAAGGCGACTGTCCCGCGCTACCGCTATGATCAGCTGATGCGGCTTGGTTGGAAAGTGTTTCTGCCGATTTCGCTGTTCTGGGTGGTGCTGGTGAGTGGGTATCTGATGCTGACGAGGTATGGGGGATGAGAAAGATTTTTCTTACTACTTTCGGACTCGTGTTCACACTGGTTGGTTGCAGTTCTTTTGATCCAAAATCCGATGTGAAGGATGAAAGCGCCGAGATTGTCCATAAGCAAATCGGTCGTTTTGCGGCAATTCCCGTACCAGAAAACGTTCCGCCGTTGATTTTGGATACAGCTACCGGCTGCGTAAAGTCAGTTGATCGTGCTGAAAACGGAAGCATTTCAATTGACGAGGTTTCTTTGGTCGGCGGCGGTTCGTCCTGCTATGCGATGAAATACCTTCGTGTCATAGACAATGACATCCGAGTAAAAAAATGACCACCATCATCGACCTAGTTGAAACCTTCACACCCGCCGTCACCCCGAGCGGAGCGCGGCAATCCAGCGCGCTGGTCGGGCAGTCTGGATTGCCGCGCTGCGCTCGCAATGAAGACAAAGGGGAACGCGCTATCGCCGCGAACTTTGCCGCCGATGCACCGTATCGGTGGGGGGCGGCCCTGTGATCTATTCAGCCACAATCGTCATTCCCGCGAAGGCGGGAATCCATGATCTCGATGGAGAAGAAATGAATTCGTTGTTTGGCATATTGGCCTGCGAGATTGTGTTCTTGGATTCCCGCCTTCGCGGGAATGACGAGGAGGGAGCGGTCGCATGAGCATCCTCGCACATTGGATCAAAACCTTCACCCTGTGGGAGTTTATCAAAGCCCACGCGCTCACCTTGAAATATTTCTTCAAGGCGAAGGCGACGATCAATTATCCGTATGAGAAAAACCCACTCAGCCCGCGTTTCCGGGGGGAGCATGCGCTTCGCCGCTATCCGAACGGCGAGGAACGCTGCATCGCGTGCAAGCTATGCGAGGCGGTGTGCCCGGCACAGGCGATCACGATTGAGGCGGAGCCACGGGACGATGGGAGTAGGCGCACGACGCGGTACGACATTGATATGACCAAGTGCATCTACTGCGGTTTCTGCGCCGAGGCTTGCCCGGTGGATGCCATCGTCGAGGGGCCTAATTTCGAATATGCGACAGAAACGCGCGAGGAATTGCTCTACGACAAAGCGAAACTTCTCGACAATGGTGACAAATGGGAACGCGCTATCGCCGCGAACCTTGCCGCCGATGCGCCGTATCGGTAGGGGGACGCGCGTGAATCAAGCAATCATCTATCCCGCCTTCCCGAGCGACGACAAGGGACTCTGCCGAGCGCAGCCGAGACATGTTTGGGCAAAGCAGGTGGTTCTCGACTTCGTTCGAACTCGTCCCTCGTCTTCGCTCGGGAAGGCGGTGTGGGCATGATCCAAACGCTCGCCTTTTATCTCTTTGCCTCACTTGTCATTCTGTCCGGCGCGCTAACGATCTTGTCCCGCAACCCCGTCCATTCCGTCCTCTGGCTGATCGTGGCGTTTTTCAACGCGGCGGGGTTGATGCTGTTGGTCGGGGCTGAATTCATCGCGATGTTGCTGGTGATTGTTTATGTCGGCGCAGTCGCGGTGCTGTTCCTGTTCGTGGTGATGATGCTCGACATTGATTTTGCCGAAATGCGCAGTGGCTTCGTGCGCTACGGTTTTTTCGGGGCGTTGATCGCGCTACTTTTGCTTGGCGAAATGATTGTTGCTGGCGGGGCTTGGTCTGCGGGCCAGATCGAACTGACGCAGCGGATCGCGCCGACGCCTGCCGACACGCCCAACATTCAGGCGATGGGGGCGATCATCTACACCCGCTATTTGTATATTTTTGAAGCCGCAGGGCTGGTATTGCTGGTGGCGATGATCGGCGCGATTGTGCTGACCCACCGCGAACGATCCGGGTTGCGGCCACAGAATATCAGCGATCAGGTGAAGCGCCGCCCGCAGGATGCCACACGCAATGTGAGTGATCAGCCGGTCGGTGCGGGGGTGGAGCTATGATCGGCCTTCAGCACTATCTCGTCGTGTCCGCGATCCTGTTTGTGATGGGGGTGCTCGGCATTTTCATCAACCGCAAGAATATCATCATAATCCTGATGGCGATCGAGCTGATCCTGCTCGCGGTTAACATCAACCTTGTCGCGTTCAGCGCCTTTCTCGGCGATCTGGTGGGGCAGGTGTTTGCTATGTTCGTACTGACCGTTGCGGCGGGGGAAGCGGCGATCGGGCT
>JANNWX010000275.1:0-8686 GCA_031409315.1 Sphingomonadales bacterium
CCGCGCTTTATGATGCCTGGCATGATTTTGAAGCGGTCATCCCCAACGGTAAGCGCATGATTGCCAACATTGCTGGTCCGGTCTGCGAAAGCACCGACACATTTGCGATGGCGCGAGAAATTGATGTGGTGCAATCTGGCGATCTGGCCGTGTTTCGCACGGCTGGCGCATATGGTGCGACGATGGCGAGCACCTATAACAGTCGCCCTCTGGTTCCCGAAGTGATGGTTGATGGCAGCCAGTTCGCCGTCGTTGCCGACCGCATTCAAGCCGAAACGATTATCGCCGCCGAACGATTGCCCGACTGGTTGAAGTAAACCCCGACGCGTTTGGGAACGCGCCGGGGTAATTTGTGAAAACAGTGTTTAGGCTCATTATCTCAATAGGCTGAGCACCCCTTGCTGGCTCTGGTTGGCTTGTGCGAGCATTGCCGTCGACGCCTGAGCCAAAATCTGAGCTGAGGCGAGCTTTGTCGTTTCAACGGAGAAATCGGCGTCTTCAATCCGCGATTTTGAATCCGGAGGAAATCTGGCACAAAGCCTGGCCCGCCTCTATCGCATGTTGCAGTCAAAGCTTGCCACACGGTCTATAGAATCGATCAGGGAAGTGCGGGTCAACGTGGCAGAAATCGCCTCCGCGTGGGAGAAGATCGGACAACATTCGTGCGGATAAGCCCTTCGACTATATAGATTTCGCGTAAATGGAACAGACCTCATGTCTGATGCGTCACTCCATCTCAAGAATGACAGCATCAACCGCGAGGCTGTCTCCCGCTGCCGCATTGAGCAGCTTCACCACACCTGTTTTCTGCGCTCGCAGGATATTCTCCATCTTCATCGCCTCTACAACCGCGAGCGGTTGCCCGGCCTCAACCTTATCGCCAGCCGCAACGTGAAGCGCGACCAGCAGGCCCGGCATCGGGCACAGCAAGAAGCGTGACATATCGGGTGGGATTTTTTCAATCATATATGCGGCGAGCGGGGCAACGTGAGCTGGGAGAACGCGCACCTGATGGATCGCGCCGCGAGTAGTGAGCGTAAGACCTGTGCGCGTCTTGGCAATTTTTACTGCGAGCGGCGTTTCACCAATCTCGGCATCAATCAGGCGATCACCCGGCGTATATTCTATGTCGAGATCAACCGAAGCGCCGTCCACGCTTACATCATCGCCTGACAGTTCCACATTATACGCGGTGCCGCCGATCAACACTTGCCAAGCCGAAGGTGGTTTGAGCCAATCCCCCAGCTGCCCGTCAACGCGGCGTGCACGATCCGCCTCCGCCGTGGCCACGAATGCAGCAATGGCCGCGAGATTGCGGGCGAGTTCTGAGGAAGTCGGCGCGCCTTGGAAGCCCTCTGGATATTCCTCCGCAATGAATCCCGTCGTGATGTCGCCAGATCGAAAACGCGGATGCTGCATAATGGCAGAGAGGAAATCGAGATTGTGGCCGAGGCCTTGAATTTCAAACTGATCGAGCGCGAGGATTTGTTTGTCGATGGCTTCTTCGCGGGTGGCGCCGTGGGTGATCAGCTTGGCGATCATCGGATCGTAGAACATGCTGACCTCGCCGCCTTCCATGACGCCGTCATCAACGCGGACTCCGTCTGAAACCTCCGGCGGATTGTAGCGCACCAACCGCCCCGTGCTTGGCAGGAACCCGCGATACGGGTCTTCAGCATAGACGCGGTTCTCAACCGCCCATCCTTCTAGCTTCACATCATCCTGCGTGAAGGCCAGCTTCTCCCCATATGCCACGCGGATCATCTGTTCGACTAGGTCGATGCCGGTGATGCACTCGGTGACCGGATGCTCGACCTGCAACCGCGTGTTCATTTCGAGGAAGTAGAAACTCTCGCCGCTGGGGTCAGCGCCCGACACGATCAGTTCAACCGTGCCTGCCGAATAATAACCCACCGCGCGCGATAGAGCGACGCACTGCTCGCCCATTGCCTTGCGCATCTTGGGCGTCACGAACGGCGATGGCGCTTCCTCGACCACCTTTTGATGCCGCCGCTGGATCGAACATTCGCGTTCGTTGAGGTATAATATGTTGCCGTGTTGATCGCCCAATATCTGGATTTCGATATGGCGCGGATTGAGGATGAATTTCTCGATAAACACGCGGTCATCGCCAAACGAGTTCAGCCCCTCGCGTTTCGTCGCCTCGAAACCTTCGCGCACGTCGGCCTCGGAATAGGCCAGCCGCATCCCTTTGCCACCGCCGCCTGCCGAGGCTTTCATCATCACCGGATAGCCGATTTCCGCCGAAATACGCACCGCATGTTCGGTATCGTCAATCTCACCGACAAAGCCGGGCACGACATTGACGCCAGCCGCCATCGCCAGTTTCTTGGACTCGATCTTGTCCCCCATCGCGGCAATCGCGTTCACCGGCGGGCCGATAAAAGCGATGCCCTCGGCAGCCAGCGCTTCGGCAAAGCTGGTGCGTTCGGACAGGAAACCATAGCCCGGATGCACGGCCTCTGCGCCGGTTTGCTTGCACGCCGCGATGATCTTGTCGGCTAGCAAATAAGACTGCGCAGCAGGCGAAGGCCCGATATGCACCGCCTCATCAGCCATCTGCACGAACGGCGCGCGCGCATCGGCATCGGAGTATACCGCCACGGTCGCGATCCCCATGCGCCGCGCGGTCTTGATGATCCGGCAAGCAATCTCGCCACGGTTTGCGATCAGGATTTTTTTGAACATTTATCAGTTTTCCGTTTTGTATTTGATCAGTTTAGCAAGAAATCTATCCTGCAATTCAGCCCAATTTTTAGCATAATGTGCACGACGATGATCATTGGCGCATAATGCGATGACGTTGTGCGGCTTGTCAGCACCCTGTTCGCTTAAGCTGATGACATGGTGCGTTTCGAGATAGGGCTTCCCATCTCGCTTAAGAAAGCCAGACCGTTCGCACTCTTCGCAAGATCCATTGGCGCGCTTTAAGACCTGCTCGCGAACCCTTGCGTCCCGAACATAACTGCCGGACATACGCTTCCTGTATTCTGGGTCGTCATTGCCAATTTGATCTGCAATTATGTCGTCGATAGCAGATACATCGAGAGCTTCGACTACGCTCAATCCACTTTGAATGGCGTTGCTTGGTACGGAACCTCTTATGTATCCGACGATGCTGCGCGATTTAGGCTTCAAATCCAAAATCCGCAGCGAGTCTTGGTCAAAGGACTTTATCGATTTCGTTCCGTCTTGTACAAAACGAGGCTCAATCAAAATTCCGTAAGCATCATGCTCCATTCTCAACACTTCATTTAGAAATTTCCAAATTTCATTGCGGCCTGCAGATCGTGTATCAGCAGGTTCTTCCCAAACATATGATCGACCATCAATGATTTCGTTTTCCCAAACAGTGAACAGGCCGAGCTTTTTTTCAGGATTATATGCGCACCAAGATTGTTGGACCATTTGTCGCCTTGCACCCAGATTTTCGCAGTACTGGGAAAGCGACATGGTGTTGCGATATTTCATTCCGCTGCTTCCCGAAACCTTCGCGGCTTCGCGGCTTCGCGTGAGAAAAGAAAAAGATTGGGTTCACGCGAAGGCGCGAAGGAGCGAAGATGCGCTCCACACTTTTGATGCCATGCTTGACATGTCATGTTATTCATGCCATGACTCCTAAGTGATCAAAAGCTTCGCCAACCGTCCGACCGAACGCTTTGCACAGGACGGCAAGTCGAAGTTCACGGGGATGGATGTCGCGAAAGCGATGGCGCGGTTGAAACTTTTGCGGGCGGCGCGTTCGCTTGATGATATTCCGCCGCTGAATTCTGTCGGCCTTCATCCATTGGTCGGCAGCAGACAGGGCCAGTGGGCCATGACCATAAACGGCCCGTGGCGAGTGGTGTTCCGCTTCAAGGACGGCAACGCCGAAGATGTAGAAATTGTCGACTATCATTGAGGAGTTTTTTATGGTCCAACCCGCATTTGAACAGATCCACCCCGGCGCGATCCTCAAGGAGGAACTTGAGTCACGCGGTCTGTCAGCAAACGCCTTTGCGCTCAAGCTGCGCGTTCCTCCGCAGCGCATCCAGGAGATTGTCGCTGGACGACGCGGGATCAGCCCGGATACCGCGTTGCGGCTGGAAGCAAGCCTGGGCACGCCAGCAAGGCTTTGGCTGGATATGCAGTCGGGATATGACTTGTACATGGCAGAAGCCCGCAATGGCGATGCCGTGCGCGAAGAGGTAATGGCGGCGTAGGCCACTCCCCTACTCCCCCACCGGTGGCATATTGTGCCCCAGCAGCCGCAGCACGTCCGCCGCGCATTCGACGACGTTGCTCCCCGGACCGTAAATGCCCTGCACCCCGGCATCGCGGAGGAAATCATAATCCTGCGGGGGGATGACGCCGCCGGCGATGACTTTGATGTCGCCGCGCCCTGCCTCACGGAGAAGGCGGATCAGTTCGGGGATCAGCGTCTTATGCCCCGCCGCGAGTGAGGAGGCGCCGATAGCGTCCACTTGGCGTTCGAGTGCGAGCGCCAGCGCTTCCTCGGGCGTTTGGAACAGCGGCCCGCTGATCGCGTCAAAGCCCATATCGCCGAACGCGCTTGCGACGACATTGGCCCCGCGATCATGCCCGTCCTGCCCCATTTTCGCCACGAGGACGCGCGGTTTGTGGCCGATGCGCCGGGTGACGGCCTCTACGCCCTCCACCACTTGTGCCCAGCGTTTGTCGAATTCGTGCGCGCCGCCGTAAATTCCCTTTACCGGCGTTGGGGTGGTGGCGTAGCGACCAAACACAGCCTCCATCGCGTCGGATATTTCGCCCAGGGAGGCGCGGGCGCGGGCGCATTCGACTGCAAGTGCAAGAAGGTTGGTGCTTGCAGTGTCCGAAGATTCGGGGACAGTTTTCCCAATCATCTCGGGGACACCACTACTGGTGCCCAAAACTGTCCCCGAATCTTCGGACACCGCCCCCTTCAGCAAGCGGGAGGGGAGAGTTTTGGCACCCGCTGTCAGCGCAGCCAATGCCGCCTGACAGACGACCTCATTCCGCCCAGCCCTCGTTTTCGCCAACCTTGCAATCTGCCCCTGACGCACTTTGTCATTATCAATATCGAGGAAGTCGATGGGCATCGCGTCAGTCGGCTGATATTTGTTGACCCCGACGATCACATCCTCGCCCTTATCCACTCTCGCCTGCCGCGCGGCGGCGGCTTCCTCGATCAGCCGCTTGGGCATTCCCGACGCGACGGCCACAGTCATGCCGCCAAGCGCGTCAACTTCCTCGATCAGCTTCCAAGCCTCATCTACCAACGTGCTGGTGAGTGCCTCAACATAGTAACTGCCGCCCAGCGGATCGACGACCTTGGTGATCCCGCTTTCTTCGGCGAGCACAATCTGCGTGTTGCGCGCAATCCGTGCCGAGAATTCGGTCGGTAAGGCGATGGCTTCGTCGAGCGCGTTGGTGTGGAGCGACTGCGTGCCGCCCAAGGTTGCGGCCATCGCCTCAATCGTGGTGCGGATGACGTTGTTATAGGGGTCTTGCTCCTGAAGTGACACGCCACTGGTCTGACAATGCGTGCGCAGCATTTTCGAGCGTTCGTCCTTTGCGCCAAGCCCGTCCATAACGCGGTGCCACAAAGTGCGCGCGGCGCGAAGTTTGGAGACTTCCATGAAGAAATTCATGCCGATGCCGAAAAAGAAGCTCAGCCGCCCGGCAAACGCATCGATATCCAGCCCGCTTTCCATCGCGCGCTGCACATATTCCTTGCCGTCGGCAATGGTGAAGGCAAGCTCCTGCACCGCCGTCGCGCCAGCCTCATGCATATGATAGCCGCTGATCGAAATGCTGTTGAATTTCGGCATGTTTGCGGAAGTGTAGGCGATGATGTCCGAAACAATCCGCATCGAAGGCTCGGGCGGATAGATATAGGTATTGCGGACCATGAACTCCTTGAGGATGTCATTCTGGATCGTGCCATCGAGTGCGGCCATCGGCACGCCTTGCTCCTCCCCAGCCACAATGAAGAAGGCAAGGATCGGGATCACAGCGCCGTTCATCGTCATGCTGACCGACATAGACTCAAGCGGAATACCATCGAACAGGATTTTCATATCCTCGACGCTGTCGATGGCAACGCCCGCCTTGCCGACATCACCAACAACGCGGGGGTGATCACTGTCATAACCGCGGTGTGTGGCAAGATCGAAGGCGACGCTCAGCCCCTTCTGTCCCGCCGCTAGGTTACGGCGATAAAAAGCGTTCGATTCCTCAGCGGTGGAAAAGCCCGCATATTGTCGGATCGTCCAAGGGCGGCCCGCATACACCGACGCGCGCACCCCGCGTGTGAACGGCGCGAAACCGGGCAGACCTGGGTCAATCCCCTGCCCTATGGCATCCTCTGCGGTGTAGAGCGGCTTCACAGCAATGCCCTCTGGCGTGCGCCAGGTCAGGTCACGCCCTTTGACTTCTTTCGCCGTAGCATTTTTCCAGTCGTCGATACCTGCCATAACAATCCTAAATCCACCTTCGCGGTCTTCGCCCCTTCGCTATCTTCGCGTGAACCCTTTGCGCAATCAATTTCACGCGAAGATCGCGAAGGGACGAAGGTCGCGAAAGCTATTTTCCCACAAACACCGGTTTGCGCTTCTGGAGGAAGGAAAGCCCGCCCTCCATTGCATCAGCACTGGTTCCGGCGATCCGTTGCGCCTCGGCCTCACGGGTCAGCGCCGACGCATAATCCATTTCCAGCGCAGTTGCGATATTCTGCCGCATCAGGCCGAGCGCCATCGTCGGCCCGTTTGCCAGTTTGGTGGCGAGCGCGCGTGCCTCAGCTTGCAAATCGGCATCCTCGACGCATTTGTAGATCAGGCCCCAATCGGCGGCCTGATCGCCAGAAATCTTCTCACCCAGCATCATCATCTGCGTCGCGCGCGCCTTGCCAATCAGGCGCGGCAACATCCAGCTTGCGCCGCCGTCAGGAACAAGGCCGATGTTGACGAACGCTTGCAGGAAATAAGCCGATTTTCCAGCGATGGCGAAATCACTGCTCAGGCCTAGACTGCATCCGATGCCCGCCGCCGGACCGTTTACTGCGGTGATGATCGGCACATTCAGCTTCGACAGTTTGGCCATCGTCGGGTTATAGCTGCGGGTGAGTGCGCCGTAGGGTCCAGCCGCGCCAAGCGGAGCCGCCCCGCCACGCGCCTGCAAATCCGCGCCCGAACAAAAGGCCCGCCCTGCCCCGGTAATCAAGAGCGCCCGCGCGCCATCCAGATTGTCGAGAACATCGCTGATTTCGTCGGCCATGTGCGGGCCCATCGCGTTCAGCCGCTCGGGGCGGTTGAGCGTGATCGTGGCGATGGCATCGCTGATATCGAGGGTGATGGTTTCGTATGTCATTTAATTCCCTTTCCAAGTCGTTGCCACGACAACTTGCCCTTTACGTAAACGTAAGTCTAGTGGGCTTTTGGTGTTTCCATAATCTCGGTCAGCACACCCTGCATGTCACGCGGATGCAAAAAGAATATCAGCGTCCCGTGCGCGCCAATGCGCGGTTCGCCCAGCACGCGTTTGCCCATGGCTTCAAACTCCGCCTTGGCGGCGTGGATATCGGGCACTTCGTAACAGACATGATGCTGGCCACCCGCTGGATTCTTCTCAAGGAAGGACGCAATGCTGGCGTTGCCCGGCAGCGGCTCGACCAGCTCGATCTGGGTGCCATTCAGCGCCCCGTCCGCACCCGGCGTATCGACAAAGCAGACCTTCACCCCCTGATCGGGCAGGTCAAACGGATCATGGATTTTGGTCGCTCCCATCACATCGCGGTAAAAGACGATGCTGTCCGCGATGGAAGGCGTCGCGACGCCGATATGGTTGAGACGGCCTAGTTTCATTCTGCCTCCATATATTTCTGATAAGCTAGGTTAAGCGCCTCTTTCTCATCACTATCCAAACGCATGTAGGGAATGCCCTGCAAAGCCCCTTGGAGCGCCCACAACGCACAAAGGCTGACGTGACGAGGATAGGCCGCTTTCATTCTGGCATAGGTTTCAACGGCACCAATCTCTGCCAACTCCTCTGGCGTGTCCACACCAACTTCTATCATCCAGCCCGCACTTTTCAGGCCGATGTTTTTCATCTTAGCCAACTGCGTCTGTTTTGATGCAAAATCATCCATGATCGAACTCACAACGGGATATTATCATGCTTCTTCCAAGGGTTTTCCAACGCCTTGTTCCGCAATTTCCTGAGGCCCAAAGCAATCCGTTTCCGCGTTGAATGCGGGTAGATCACCTCGTCGATAAAGCCCTTTGAGGCCGCGACGAAGGGGTTGGCGAAGCGCGCCTCATATTCCGCAGTCCGTTCTGCAATCTTTTCCGGGTCACCTAAATCAGAGCGGAAGATGATTTCCACCGCACCCTTCGCGCCCATGACGGCGATCTCCGCCGTCGGCCACGCATAGTTCAAATCACCGCGCAGATGCTTGCTAGCCATCACGTCATACGCGCCGCCATAGGCTTTGCGGGTGATGACAGTGATTTTTGGCACGGTCGCCTCCGCATAGGCGAACAGCAGTTTCGCGCCGTGTTTGATGATGCCGCTATGCTCTTGACCCACACCGGGCAAGAACCCCGGCACGTCAACAAAGGTGATAATCGGAATTTCAAACGCATCGCAGAAGCGCACAAACCGCGCCGCTTTCTTTGATGAATTG
>JANNWX010000276.1:0-8045 GCA_031409315.1 Sphingomonadales bacterium
GATCACTTCAGCCCCGAGGCTGGCCAGAATATGGCCGACAGTGGGGCCCATCACCATGTGCGTGAATTCAACTACTTTGATTCCGGCAAGCGGGGCTGGGCTGCTCACATTGCGATCCTTTGTGCATAATCAAGCGGAAGCCCGGCGTCTGGCGTAAAGCCGTAGAGCGGTTCCCCTGGAAGCGCCGCCGCAACAATTTCGCGCACTTTCAACAGCTTTTCGAGGTCGATGCCAGTTTCATACCCCATCGCCGCCAGCATGAATACCAGATCCTCGGTCACGATATTGCCCGATGCGCCCGGTGCAAAGGGGCAGCCGCCAATCCCGCCTAGCGACGCGTCGAGGGTAGTAATCCCTTCCTCAAGTCCGGCAAGCGCATTGGCAAGGCCAAGACCGCGGGTGTTGTGCAGGTGGAGCGTGGTGAGTTTTTCTGCGCCAACAGCGGCGCGCACCTTGCGGACCAGCCGTTTCACCTGCGCCGGATCGCCGTAACCCGTCGTATCCGACAGGCTGAATTCCACGGCACCAGCCTCGGCTGCGGCAACGGCAAGGCGGACGATTTGATCGTCAGGGATAGCCCCTTCCATCGTGCAGCCAAAGGCGGTGGAGAGGCTGACAGCAAAATGGATGCCCGCATCCCGCGCAATAGTGGCGACGGACCCGATCTCCGCGATCATGTCTGGATGCGATTTACGCACATTTTTAAGGCTATGGGTTTCCGACATTGAAAAGGGGATCGACATGCCGTGCACCCCCGCCTCCGCCGCACGCGCCGCGCCTTTCGCGTTGGGGACGAGGGCCACGACATTCAGGCCGGTGATTGTTTTGGCAAAAGCAACAACTTCTGCTGTGTCCGCCAGTTGTGGAAGGAGGGATGGCGGAACGAAACTGCCAACCTCGATTTCGCGGACTCCGGCCTCTGCTTCGGCTTTGATCCAGGCTTTTTTGGCCTCAAGCGGCATGATCCGCGCGATGCTTTGCAGGCCGTCACGCGGGCCAACTTCACTGACCAAAATCATAGGTAAACCCACGGCCGTTCCTTCCTGTCACGCGCCTGCCAATCGGCAATCGCAGCAGCGTGTTTGAATGTTAAATCAATCGCATCAAGCCCGTCGAGCAACATCGCTTTTGCTTGGGCATCGATGGCGAACGCAAAACGTTTTTCGTCGCAGGCAATAGATTGCCCGGCAAGATCAATGGTCACTGCCTGCCCCGCCAGCGCCGCAATCGCCCCCTTGTCCAGTTGGATGGGAAGCAGGCCATTGCGCACACAATTATTATAGAAAATGGGGGCAAAGCTTTCGGCAATAACGCAGGCTATGCCGTATTCCACGAGTGCCCAAACCGCATGTTCGCGGCTGGAGCCGCACCCGAAATTCACGCCACTGGCAAGGATCGAGCTGTTTTCATATCCGGGTTGGTTGAGGATGAAATCCAGGTTTGGAACTCTGGCATCGCGATTCAGATACCGCCACGGCGCAAACAGGCCGTCTTTTAGGCCGGTCTTGCCGGTTGAGCGCATCTCCCTCGACGGGATAATCGCGTCGGTATCTACATTGTCACGTGGCAGGGGAGCGACAATGGCGGACAGTGTGGTAAACGGGGTCACGGCGCGCTGATCCTGCCGGTGATGGCGCTCACGGCTACGACCTCGGGGCTGGCGATATGGGTGCGGATGCCGGGGCCTTGTCGGCCCTCAAAATTCCGGTTGGTTGATGAAATCACCCGCGATCCAGGAGGAAATCCTTCGCCGCCCGCATAAAAGCAGAGCGAGCAGCCGCTTTCACGCCATTCAAACCCAGCATTTGTGAAAATGGTGTCAAGCCCTTCGGCTTCGGCTGCGCGTTTAACCTGCGATGATCCCGGAACGATGAGCGCAAGCACACCCGGCGCAATATGGCGGCCTTTCACAAGGGCGGCAGCACGGCGCAAATCAGACAATCTACTGTTCGTGCAACTGCCAATGAAGGCAACGTCGATGGGCAAACCCGCGATCATCTGCCCTGCCTTTAGACCCATGTAGGTGAGTGATTTTGGGTCGGCTGTTGTTGGCACTGTGCCTGATAGGGCAATGGATTGTGCGGGCGATGTGCCCCAACTCACCATCGGTTCGATTGTGGCCGCATCGATGTTGATCTCCCGATCAAAAGAGGCGTCTTTGTCGCTTGTGAGGCTAGACCAGTCCGGCAACGGGTTCGGGGCATATCTGCGCCCCGCAAGATAGGCCAGTGTCACCGCATCTGGAGCGATCATGCCTGTCATCGCCGCAAATTCGGTTGCCATGTTGCACAAGGTCATCCGCGCTTCCATGTCGAGTAACAACACGCAGTCGCCAGTGAATTCGACAGCGTGGCCCCTGCCGCCGCCCGCCCCGTGGTCGGCAATCAGGCGCAGGATCATATCCTTTGCTGTCACCCCGGGCCGAAGTTTCCCGGAAAATGTGACGCGCATGGTTTTCGGCTTGGTGATGCGCAGGGTTCCCGTCGCCATTGCATGTTCTGCCTCGGATGATCCAATACCCCAGGCCAGCGCGCCAAACGCGCCCTGCGTGCAGGTATGGCTGTCCGGGGCAATCAGGGTCAGTCCGGGCAGGACAATCCCCATTTCTGGCGAAATGACATGGACAATCCCCTGTTCGGGATCACCCACATCGAACAAGGTAATCCCGGCGTCACGGCATGCCGCCCGCGTTTCTGTGATGAAGGCCTGCCCGCCGGGCATCATTGTCTGGTCCGTCCGCCCGGGGCGGGTATCGACGATATGGTCGGTTACGGCAAACACGCGGGCCGGATCGGCCACTGATCGACCTGCCGCTTTCAACCCATTTAGCGCGGCCGCACCTGTTCGTTCGTGCAGGAAGATACGATCTATGGCGATCAATCCGCTACCTCCGCCCAAGTCAGCTATCAAATGGCGGTCCCAAATTTTGTCGAACAGCGTTTTGGACATCAGTTAGCAACATGCGCGGTCCGCGCGATATGATATTGTCGGGCAGAGGTCGCCCGGATCAAGGCGCGGTGTTCCTTTGCCAGATTTTCCGGCTTGATCGCATCCTGATCAATCGGGATCGCCTGCGCAGCACCAGCTTCATACCACGGCGTGAAAATATGCTGCGCCCGTACGATACTCCAAGCCTTGGTAAGATAAGCCCCGAACCGGTCAGGGGACAGGTCGGGAAAAAGCAGATCAGGATCACCCCTGGCGAGCGGTTCGAAATCGATCTTTGTAAGGTCAAAATGTGTCGCAACCGAGTCAATCACGGCCTGCCAACTGCCCCATGTTTGCGGCGCCGCACCCGCCCATTGGCTCGACAGGCCGTGCCCGGGCAGGTCGATCCGCAGGGCCGTTAGGTCAGCCAGCAACTCGGCCTCTCGGCCCGGCGCGTGGATCAGCAACCGGGTTGCACTGCGCGGCCCTTGCCAGTGGATAAGCCCGTCAAATTCATCGGTCGTGATGGGCACAAATCCTTGGTGATCATCCTCATTCAACGAAACGGTCTCAGGGGGTATATGGTGCAGCAAATGGGTAAGGCTGATCGCCTGATGCTCTGCTTGTGTCTCGACACCTTGGCTTGTCCAACCGGACGGCATTGCGCCCAGCCGGTCAAGATGCACCTTTAGAGGATCGCCGGTATAGGCCGAAATCAGCACCGGTGGTGTCATGGCGTCAGGCGACGGAATGTCACGCGGGCCGCGCAGCACCGCGCCGTAGCCAAGCCGGTAGGCATCGCCGCTGTCGAGCATTTCCAAGATGATCGGATGAACGCGGGCCGGATCATCATGCGCGCCGGGCAGGCGGGTGGCGTCCTTTGGGTCGAACCAGGGAAAATACCAGCTTTGTTCAAGAATGCGGTTCCACAGCCATGTCAGATGTTCGCCGTAAGGCAGTGGGATACAAGGCGGAATATAAGGCGCACCGATTGATTTGCGTTCTTCATCATTCCAGATGGCATAGCCACCAATTGCCAGCGTCGAGAATATATCCATATGGCGCTTGAGTGCAGTTACAAGAATGATCCCGCCCGAGTGGAAGCCATAGCCTGCAATTTTTGCAATACCGACCGCAGCCGCAAATTCAACAATCGCGTCGGCATAATCCTCAACCTCTGGCGCGGGATTGGAAAGGGGGTCGGATTGGCCAAAACCCGGCGTATCAGGCGCGATGCAAGTGAAATGCGCGCCCCATTCGCGCATCAACGGTTCATATTCGGCGGATGAACGCGGACTTTGATGGATAAGCAACACCGGCAGGCCATTACCCGCACGGCGATAATGGACACGGCGGCCCTTGATTGTCAGATAATGACGCGTAATCTGCATGATGCAAAGTTGTCCGGACAAATTGCTCTCGACAAGTCGATAGCGGTTGGTCATTGTTGGTGCAAGCGCGGGAGAGGGCTAGATGGATTTGGTTGGCACAAAAATGGTCTGCGATGGAAAGACCGCCAGACAGATATTTGACGATGTCATGGCCAATCCTGCACGCAAGAAATTCGGCTTTGGTGAAAAACTGGCAATTGTGAATGTCGATTTTCAGCAGGCTTATACCCGCACAGACTTGTTCGTGACGGCGTATGAAAGCGATCCGCGACAGATTGAATATACCAACACCATTTCGCGCTTGGCACGGGGCAAGGGAATGCCCGTCATCTGGTCACGGGTCGGGTATAAGGACGATGCGGGCGATGCCGGTATATGGGGCACACGCACTCAGACGCCCGATTCGCTTCAGAATATCAAATATGGGTCGGAACGCCATGCCTATGATCCGCGCTGCGCGATTGATGCTGGCGACATGCAATTCACCAAGCGAATGCCGAGTGCCTTTTTTGAAACACCGCTGGCCAGTTATCTGACATGGCATAAAGTGGATACGGTGGTGGTGACGGGCGGCAGCACGTCGGGGTGCGTCCGGGCGACGGCGGTGGACGCGCTGAGCCACGGTTACCGCGCTATTGTGCCGATTGAGACATGCGCAGATAAACATGAAAGCTATCACTTTGCCAACCTGACCGATCTGCAATTGAAATATGCTGACGTTGAACCAGTGCAGACGGTGATTGACTGGCTGGAAGCGCGCTAAGTGGAAGGCGATCCCAACCTCTACGACTTTGCTCCCTACCGAAACCGACCAAAGGTTATTTGGCCGGACGGTAAGCAGGTTGCGGTGTGGGTTGCGCCCAATCTGGAATTTTACGAAATTGATCCGCCCAGCCACCCAAAGCGCAAGGCATGGGCCAAGCCGCATCCCGATGTTGTCGGCTATGCCCACCGTGACCATAGCAATCGGGTGTCGCACTGGCGGATGGCCGATGTGATGACAAAACACGGCTTTCCCGGCTCTGTCAGCCTGTCGGTTGCTTTGTGCCAGCATCACCCGGACGTTGTTGCCGACGGCGTCGCGCGCGGCTGGGAGTTTTTTAGCCACGGCATTTATAACACCCGTTACGCCTATGACATGGATGAGGCCCAGGAACGGGCAATCATCGAGGATTCGATCCGCACTGTGCGTGATGCAACCGGGCAGACAATACGCGGTTGGCTGGCACCCGCGCTCACCCACACGCCGCGCACGCTTGATCTGATTGCCGAATACGGCCTCGATTATACCTGCGATCTTTATCACGATGATCAGGTGCAGCGAGTGAAGACACGAACCGGCGAACTGGTTTCAATTCCCTATAGTTTGGAAGTGAATGATCATTACGGTTTCTTCGTCTATAATATGTCACCCCGCGATTATGCCGACACGTTGATCCGTCAATATGAACGATTGGCAGCAGAAGGCGGGACGGTGATGTGTATCCCTTTGCACGCCTATCTGATCGGACAGCCGCACCGCATCGGCCCGTTTGAAGCGGCGTTGCGCCACATAGCCGAGGATGGCCGCGCCTGGATCGCGCGTGCGGGGGATATTGTTGATTGCTGGAAGGGGCAGCAGCCATGACGCTGGACCCATCTTATCTTGACTATCCAAAGCGCCGCGTCGGTTATGATCATGATCTATACCCTTGGTCGGCAATCCAGACCCGCAAACCTGTTGTCTGGCCGGGGGGCTGGCCGCTTGCGATATGGGTCTGTGTCAGCCTTGAATGGTTTCCGATTGAGCCGAGTGATACACCGTTCCGTGCGCCGGGGCATATGCAGACGGCCTATCCCGATTACCGCCATTATACCGCGCGGGAATACGGCACGCGCATTGGTTTCTACCGTTTGCTGGATGCTTTTGCCAAGGCCGGTGTGAAGGCGAGCATTGCAACCAACAGCGCGATTGCAGCGCGTTATCCGCAGATTATTGCAGATATTGTTGCGGCGGGACATGAAATTATCGCCCATTCCACCGATATGAACGGCACGATTGCCAGCGGCGTGCCGATTGAAGAAGAGCGCGCTTTGATCGACCAGTCGCTAAATGTTCTGGAACAGGTGTCGGGCAAGCGGCCCAAGGGGTGGCTATCAATTGCGCGATCCCAAAGCTGGAACACAGCCGATCTGCTAAAGGCAGCGGGTGTCACATATTGCTGTGACTGGGTGAATGATGAACTGCCTTACCAGTTCAACAACGGGCTTGTTAACCTGCCGCTCAACCATGAATTGTCCGACCGCCAGATCATCACGATACAGCAGCATTCGGCGGACAGTTATGCAGAGCAAATCACCGACGCCGCAGATTGGCTGACCGGGGAAGGCGGCCGCGTGCTTCCGCTTCATATCACGCCCTATATTACCGGATTGCCATACCGTATCGGCGCGTTTGAAAAGCTGTTGGCCACCTTGTCTGCGCGCGGGGACACGTGGTTTGCAACCGGCGAAGAGATTGTCACCGCGTGGGAGGCGCAACAATGAAGGTTCGCAATCCGCGCACGGGCGAGATGGATTATGAAATTGCACCGCTGGATGCGGACGCACTGGCAAAAATCGCTGGAAACATGCGCCATGCCCAAACGACGTGGGCAGCGCGGCCCGCCCATGAGCGGGGAGATATTCTTCGCCAACTCGGCGCAGCGATAACCAGGCACCGCGTTCCCATTATCGCTGCGTTGACGGCGGACACGGGCAGGGCTGCCATTTCGGCGATTGAGGTCGACGGCACGCCGCGCCTGATTGAACGGTGGGCATCAAGCGCGCCTGACCTCATCGTGCGCGGGTCGGTGCGTGACCGTCAGTCGACAATCCCAGGCATAACAACGACCACACGGTTGATTCCTTATCCACTCATCGGAGCAATCAGTCCGTGGAATTTCCCGATGACGCTTGCCCTTATCGACGCGATTCCCGCGTTGATGGCGGGATGTGCCGTACTGGTAAAGCCATCCGAGGTGACACCACGTTTCATCCGCCCCTTGATGGCAGCAATTGCCGACGTTCCTGAACTTGCCGACATATTGGTTGTGGTCGAAGGCGACGGCGCGACCGGCGCTGCGTTGGTTGCGCACGTCGATTATGTTGCGTTTACCGGTTCGGTTGCCACAGGCCGAAAAGTCGCAGCAGTAGCGGCCGCAGCCTTCATCCCTGCCAGTCTTGAACTGGGCGGAAAGGACCCGATGATCATCCTTGCCACTGCTGATCCGCAAAAGGCGGCTGATACCGCCCTGCGCGCATCAGTTTTGAACAGTGGGCAGGCCTGCCAGTCTATTGAGCGTGTCTATGTGGACCGCGCCATAGCAGCAGGTTTTCTGGACGCGCTGACCGAAAAAGCCAAGGCTGTCAGAGTCAATTATCCCGACATCAATCGGGGTGAAATCGGGCCGTTCATTTTCGCAAAGCAAGCCGAAATTGTGCAATCCCAGCTTGATGATGCGGTGGCAAAGGGTGCGACGATACTTGCAGGCGGGACGGTCGAAAACCTTGGCGGGGGCCTGTATTTGCGGCCAACTGTCATCACAAATGTGACGCCGGACATGGCGGTAATGGCGGACGAGACGTTCGGTCCGGTTATTCCGGTCACGATATTCGATACGGTGGATGACGCAGTTGCCCTTGCTAATGGCGGGGAGTTTGGCCTGTCAGCATCGGTGATCGCTGGGGCCGCCGAAGAAGCGGAAG
>JANNWX010000277.1:0-13216 GCA_031409315.1 Sphingomonadales bacterium
CGCCAGCCGTCGCCATGCCGGTTCCGCTTGATACGCCACTGGCACCCGATGCGCCGGTTTCGTCCGATGCGCCGGTTTCATCCGACCTGGCACCTACACCCGATGCGCCGGTGCCAACACCCCGATCCTGATGCGTGTTGATCTTTTCGATTTTGAATTACCTACTGTCAGCATTGCATTACGACCCGTAAGCCCGCGTGATTCAGCAAAAATGCTGGTGTCGCGCGGCGGCACGCTCAGCGATCACAACGTTACCGATCTGCCGGCGCTGCTCAATCCTGGCGATTGCCTTGTGTTCAATGATACGCGCGTCATCCCGGCCCAGTTGGAGGGTACACGCGGCAACGCTCGGATCGGCGCGACGCTGCATAAGCGCGAAGGGCTGCGGACGTGGCGCGCGTTCATCCGCAATGGCAAGCGTCTGCGCAACGGGGATGCTATTGATTTCGGGCACGGCGTAACGGCAGTGGCAACGGATCGCGACGACGACGGAAGCTTCCTGCTGACGTTTGCAGGCGATGAGCCGGTCGAAACCATGCTTGAACGGGCGGGGACGATGCCGCTGCCCCCCTATATCGCGGGCAAACGCGCGCCAGACCTGCGTGACCGCGACGATTATCAGACCATGTTTGCCAAAGATGCAGGCGCGGTTGCCGCCCCAACCGCGGCATTGCATTTCACGCCGGAATTGATGGCGCGATTATCCGCGCGCGGCATATGTCATGAAATGCTGACATTGCACGTCGGCGCTGGCACGTTCCTGCCGATGAAAGTTGATGACACCACCGACCATAAAATGCACGCCGAATGGGGACGTATTGACGGGGCAACGTCCGCGCGGTTGAACGCCGTCAGGCACCGGGGTGGCCGGTTGATTGCTGTTGGCACGACGTCGCTCCGCCTGCTGGAAAGTGCGTGCGACCAAAGCGGCACAATCCGCGCGTTTGAAGGTGATACCGCTATCTTCATCACGCCTGGCTACAGGTTTCAGGCGATTGACGGCCTGATGACCAATTTCCACTTGCCCAAAACAACCCTGTTCATGCTGGTCAGTGCGCTGATGGGGCTAGATGCGATGCAAGCCGCTTATGCCCATGCGATCACCCACGATTACCGTTTCTATAGTTACGGGGATGCGAGCTTGCTGCTGCCATAAAGGGCTACCCCTCACTAATCCCCCAGTCTCGTTACACCAAGCGGTTGCTTCTTGGCCCGATTGATCCAGCCGATATATTTAGACACGCGGGTATAGACACCCGGGCTTCCGGGGCGGGCACAGCCCTGTCCATTGCTGACCACGCCGATCAATAATTCATTTGACCAAAGCGGGCCACCGCTGTCACCCTGACATGTGTCTTTGCCTTTCGTGATCGTACATAATGCCTTGTCTTTGATCCACGGTTGCTGCTTCGTATTCGCACAAACCGAAGGGAGGACAAGGTTTAGGGAACCCATGCCAAGCGTATTGCGCTTGCGGCCTTTTTCCGCCGTCGCGCCCCAGCCCGCTGCCAGGACCCGTCTACCGGCGGTCAAAAGACTTGCGCGGCTGGGCGGCTGCCCATCGAGTGTGATGGCATCGATACTGTCGACCTGCCCGCTTTGTCGCGCAGATTGCTTGTTGATGTGGAGCAGCATTATATCGTCTTCAAAGGATTTCGGTTGCCCGACTTTGCGAGCGATTTGGCGATCCACATAGCCTTTGTGGATTATGACCCGGTCAATCTGGAAATCGCGCCCTTCATCCTTTGATAGGTCATAAGCCCCGAGCCGAACGCGGACGAGGTTCGCCCATTTCCGTTCATTGCCGACAATGATCGGCTTGTCCTCGATACAATGTGCAGCGGTTAGAATCCATTCGTCTGCGATCAATGATCCGCCGCACAGATGCTGGATTTCCCAACCCTCCCATCCAGTCTTCTTCTTTTCGGCGGCGGTTGCTGGCGCCGCCCAGAATAATTGCGCTTGCCAGCGAACGACGTTCCGACCGGCGGGATCAAAATTCACCGGAGCGAGCATAGTGTACGCGGGTGTATTGCAATATTCCTTGCGTGCAACCGTATCGAAAGCGCACATTTTGCTGTAGTTCTGGCCGCCGGCAACATTTCCGACCGGCGGGCGCTGATCGGCTGGAGTGTCGATTGGCATGTCGGCAAAAGGATCAGGATCATAATGCGAATAGTAGCCGACTTGCCTTGATTCATAAGCATTATAGGCCAGAAACGGCGGCACATATCCCTCGATTGTCGGTGTTGATCGCTCAAAGCGTTGCTTGCCGAAAAATTCGTAATCGGGTCGATCAGGCAGCGTTTCCTGATTGGCGATGGCAACTGCCAGGCTAATCCCCGCGTTGCGCTGCTTGGCCGGAATGAAAATGTCGAGATAGGGCATAATCACTTGCGCCACCGATGCCCCGCCACGGGCGGATCGCATCATCATCGCATAGGAAAGGGCCAGATTCTTGGCCACATGATCGCCATTGTAGAGCGCGGTTGCGTACACATATTGCGCCCGCCGGTCCCCGCGATTGGCGGTTTCTATGATCAGCGGCATGGCAGAAGCCTCATCACCCAGCATGAACATGACGAGTGGTAAGGTGTTGCGTGCCTGTTCGTGCCCTTGGGCCGCGGCCTTTTGATACCAAATCAAAGACTGGGCAAAATCCTGCCGATCCAGTTCAGGCTCGACGCGCCTGCGCTCCATCTGGGCGGCGCTTTTTTCGTCGCCCTCGGGCATTTCACTCCATTCGCGCCAAAAGTCCGGCCGGGTTTTGTGCATGCGGTAGGCCTGGGCCAGATTGAACTGCGCATCGGCGTCTCCGGCCTCAGCCAATGGCCGCCAGATCGCAATCGCCTCGTCGGTTTTTTTGGCAGCCCAAGCATCAACGCCCGCACGGACATCGGCCAACGCGGGCTGGGCAAATAGCGCTAAAGCAAGGCAGGCAATCCCGAAAGTGATCAACTGCCTTGTTTTACTTCCACGTGGTGCGGACCGCATATGCTACTCCCTACGGATTAAAGATATGAGGTAAAATGGTGACCGGTGCAGTCCTGGTCAGCGCGGCTGAAATCCAGCTGCTATAAACCTGAACACGCGTGTAAACGCCGGGCGCAGTTTCCGACGCGCACTTTTGGCCAAAGCTCACTATGCCCACAAGCGTGGCACCCTTGCCGCTGCCAATGAATAACGGTCCGCCGCTATCCCCCTGACATGAGTCCGTTCTGGGGGCCGCAGCACATAATATCTTCGTTTGATCGACCAGAGGGTAGGCGGTTCGGCAATATTTGTTTTCCAAATTCACATTTCCTACCCCCAGATTTTGCCTGACAAAGTCCTTTTCTGTCTTGCCCCAGCCGGTCGTTGTCAGTCGCATACCCACAGTATAGGCGATCCGGCCCGGGGTCGCCCACCTGACCGGCGCATAATCACGCAGCATGCCATTGCGTGTTGTCTTTGGGGTGATGTGGAGCAGGAGGATGTCGTCACGGTAGTTATTGACGCCGCGCCTTGTATGCTCAACATAACCGCTGTGGATGACTATGCGGTCGATCGAATATATCTTGCCCTCATCAGCGGCGAGATCGATTGAACCGGCCCGAACGGATAGGCTATTCATCCAGGCCGCGTAATTCGAACGCTTGATCGTGTCATGGTCAATACAATGTGCCGCAGTCAGGACCCAGTCATCGCGGATGAGAGAGCCACCGCAGAGGTGGTCCGCCTGCCACACTTTAATCGGGCGGATCTTTTTTATTGCTTCCAGATTCGCGATCTCCGCCGCCGTGGTTGGCCTTGTCCAGAATAGCTGGACCTGAAACGGTGCTAAACTGGCAGAGGCATCGCGGAAATTCATGCCGCCACCACCGGGAAAGGGTATGCAAACCCGCTCTTCATCGTCGTTGATATAGCAGGCCTGCATGAATCGTGATGCGGTGCCGAGCAAGTCATCGGGCGGCACTGGCATGCCGGGGCGCAGGTCGATCGGTGCGCCGGTCATGTCGCCAATTGCAAGCGCCGTTGACGAAAGGACATTCTGGTAGCGCAGGATCGGGCCTGTCATTTGGCCGCTGAGCAACTGGACCTGATTGAATATCCTTACCACAGTGCCGACACTTGCAGGCGACATGACAGCCAGATCGCTGTCGTTTAACGATTGGCCACGTTGCAACTGGTCAGGCGGAATGATGCCTTCGATTTGGCGCAGCACGGCCTTGGCTATCGGCAATTCGCCGTTGCTTGCCCGGCGCATGAATGCGTAGGCGCGGGGCCAATCTTTGGCGACATAGTCGCCATTGAAATAGGCCGTCGCCAGCACATATTGCGCGCGCGCTTCACCGCGGATCGCTTGATTTTGCAGCTGGCCTATTGCGCTGCGCTGTTTGCCGGTCTGGAACAGGATCAGCGTCAGATTTTCGAGCGCCTCTAAATGCCCCAATGTGGCTGCTTGGCGATAATATTGTTCCGCAAGCGCCAGATTGGCGGGCGCGCGATCAAATGCCGATTCATCGAGTCTATATGCCTGCCCAAGATTGAACAGGGCTTCCGGGTCGTTTTCCGCCGCCTCGGATTGCCACTCTGCGATCGCGTTAGCCCGGTCACTTTTCGACCAAGCTTCCACGCCTGCCTTGACATCGGCATATGCTGGTTGCGTGGTTGCTGCGAGGGCCAGAAACGCGCTAGCAATCTGGTACAGCGTTTTCATCATATGTCCCTTCAGTATGGCCGATGCGAATAGAAGCCGGAACGTTGCAGGAGTCAATTCGGTGCGTGGGTGGACCGGTTGGCCTCTGGACTTTAGGGGAATGGCGATGACTCGTTTCGCTTTTACCATTTCGGCAACCAACGGCTTGGCCCGCACCGGCACCATTGCCATGGCGCGCGGCACTATCGCGACACCAGCCTTCATGCCGGTCGGGACGGCAGCGACCGTCAAGGCGATGAAACCGGCCGATGTTCGCGCGTCCGGCGCGGACATCATTCTTGGTAATACCTATCATTTGATGCTCCGCCCCGGCGCAGAGCGGGTGGCGCGGCTTGGCGGCTTGCATACCTTCATGGGCTGGGACCACCCGATCCTGACCGATAGTGGCGGTTATCAAGTCATGTCATTGTCGGATCTGGCAAAAATCACCGAACAGGGAGTCGCCTTTTCATCGCATATCGACGGATCAAAGCATCTCATCACCCCCGAACGGTCGATGGAAATCCAGCGGTTGCTCGGGTCCGATATTGTCATGGCGTTCGATGAATGCACGAAGAATGGGGCCAGCCGCGATGAAGCAGCGGCGTCGATGGAACGGTCGATGCGCTGGGCACGGCGGTCGCGCGATGGTTTTGACGCTGGTGTAGAGCATGCTGCGCGCGCGGCGCTGTTAGGTATCCAGCAAGGTGCACTCGACCAGGATTTGCGTTTGCGATCAGCCCAAGCCCTGATCGACATTGGTTTTGACGGCTATGCAATTGGCGGCCTCGCGGTTGGTGAGGGGCAGCCTGCGATGTTTTCAGTGCTCGATTTTGCGTGCCAGCAGTTACCCGTCGATAAGCCCCGCTATCTGATGGGGGTCGGCAAGCCCGACGATATTGTTGGCGCTGTGGAGCGCGGGGTCGATATGTTTGACTGTGTCTTGCCAACCCGGTCCGGGCGCAACGGACAGGCATTCACGTGGGACGGCCCCATAAACATCCGCAACGCAAAATATGCCGAAGACCTGACGCCGCTGGACCCGGTATCGCCAACCGCAGGGTGGAGCAAAGCCTATCTCCACCATCTTGTGAAGTCGGGAGAGATGCTCGGCGCGATGCTGATGACCGAGCATAATCTGTGGTTCTACCAGCAATTGATGGCCAAATTGCGCGAAGCAATTGGGGCTGGCGACCTGACCAGCTTCGCCAACTCTTTTCGGTCACGCTATTACGGGGCGGGTTAGCCCTTCTTCTTGTGCGATATGTGCCAATCGCGCACCGCCTTCATCGCATTGTCAACATGCCCGCGCGCATCTAGCGACGAATAAGCGTAAATGATCTTGCCGTTCGGCGCGATAACGAACGACGTCCGGTTAGACCGCGCCGATTGGTTCAGCTTCACATCATAAGATGCAATCATCGTTGACGTCCCTACCGCAACCGCAAATTTGCTTTTGCATTCGGTTGTCGAGAATTTCTGTAGGGTTTCAATCGTGTCGGCCGAAACACCGACTACGGTCGCGCCCATTTTTTTGAAATCACCGGTCGCCTCGGCAAATTGGTTCGCCTCGACCGTGCAGCCCGGCGTGAAAGCGGCCGGATAAAAATAAAGGACAACCGCCCCTTTTTTCAGAGTCTTGCCAAGGCTGAACTGGAACGCTTTGCCAGCCATGGCCGCCTTCGTCGTGAAATCAGGGGCCAAGGCACCCGGAGCAAGAGCGGCGGTGGCGGGCATTGCCACAAAAAAGCTTGCAGAGATGAGGCTGGCAGTAAGGCGGCGGGGCAAGGCAAGGCGCATCGATCAATATCCTGTTTTGATATGGGGACGATAACCCGAATTTGGTTTGTCGCCAAATGCTTTGGATTGTGTTGGCCGGAATGGCAGCTTAGTTGGGGGGAGCTGACAGGCGGGTTTTGGGGGGAAAGCGCTAACGACGGACGTTGTATACGCCTAGAATGCTCCCTAGGAGTGATGGTGCTATTGTAGGCAATCCTGTGCGACAGAGCGATCTAGAGGAGTTCTGATGCAACCCATCCATATCCAGCGCCTGATCGCGCTTCCCTATCTCGTCCTCGGCGGCTGGTGCCTGATCGCGCCGCACATGGTCGAGGCGCTGATGTTCACCCCCGCCTATCAGCATCTGAGTGCAACAAGCGCTCTGATGATCGGCTGTTTCGGCGCGCAGGCGGTGCTTGGCGGGCTGTTCGTCTGGTTCAGCCGCTGGACGCGCACAACCTTCCTTGTCTACGCCATAGCCCTGCTGCCCTTTTTCGGGTTCAATTACTGGTTCGTCTATGAATTGCCAATTCTGAACCGCTGGATGGCGCTGGATTTCGGGGCGAATGCAGCGATGCTGGGATTGAGCCTATGGGGCTGGAGGATCATGAGGCTGGACGACAAAATCTAATTTTGCACCATCCTCTGGGTCCCCATTTCGTTCTAAAGAGCGGCTAGTGAAACAAACGGCAGGTTACGAGGTTCGAGCTGGCAATGCGAAACGACCGAAAACTTGTCGGAAGCCGACAGTCAAACGTGAACATCACCAATCGTCGTTGGCTGCTTGACACAACGCCGACTCGCGCTTAGGAAAAAATCATTCCAGAACACCGTATCCACGGCGGCGCTTTTTTGCGCTCGTCGTGTTTGTCTATTCCGGAACTTACAGCGTCGAGATAGGGCCGGACATGCCATCCGCCCTGTGGAGCAGGAGAAGCAACGTTTATGGCACGTATTGCAGGGGTTAATATCCCCACCAACAAACGCGTAGAAATCGCGTTGACTTACATTCACGGCATTGGGCCGACCAAGGCCAAGGAAATCACGTCGAAACTGGGCATCACGCCTGAACGTCGGGTGCAGGATCTGAGCGATCAGGAAGTGCTCCATATCCGTGAAACGATTGATGCTGGCTATACGGTTGAGGGTGATCTTCGCCGGGATACCGCGATGAACATCAAGCGCCTGATGGATTTGGCCTGCTATCGCGGGCTTCGTCATCGCAAGGGGCTTCCGGTTCGCGGTCAACGCACGCACACCAATGCGCGCACCCGCAAGGGCAAGGCCAAACCAATTGCTGGTAAAAAGAAATAGGCCGGTCGGTTTCTCGATCCGCTGTTTCAGTTTTCAGATTAAAGTCAGGATTTCAACATGGCACGCGAACCACAGCGCATTAAGCGGCGCGAGCGTAAAAACATCTCCTCTGGCGTCGCGCACGTCAATGCGAGCTTCAATAATACAATGATCACGATCACCGATGCGCAGGGCAATGCGATCAGCTGGTCTTCGGCGGGTCTTTGCGGTTTTAAGGGCTCGCGCAAATCGACGCCTTACGCCGCGCAAATGGCCGCCGAAGATGCCGGTAAGAAAGCTGCCGAACACGGTGTGCGGACACTTGAAGTTGAAGTGAAAGGCCCGGGTTCGGGCCGCGAGTCCGCACTGCGGGCGCTGCAATCCGTCGGGTTTAACATCACGTCGATCCGCGACGTGACGTCAATTCCGCACAATGGCGTTCGCCCGTCAAAACGCCGGCGCGTCTGATCTGAGTTTGTCGCGCACCCGTCCGGTTGCGTGACCTTTTTGTGACCGGTGCACGGCTGACGAGCCGTCCACCCAACCCCAAGGGGACTATCGTGGCAGTCAATACCAAGAACTGGCAGGAAATGAAGAAGCCCGACACGCTTGAAAAGAAGTCGGGTGCAAATCCTTTGCTGAAAGCTAGCTTTATCGCCGAACCTTTGGAGCGTGGCTTTGGCCTGACGCTCGGCAATGCGCTGCGCCGCGTGTTGCTGTCATCGTTGCAGGGTGCGGCTGTGACCTCGATCAAGATCGAAAACGTCCTGCACGAATTTTCGTCGCTGGCTGGCGTTCGTGAAGACGTGACCGACATTGTTCTCAATGTAAAACAGATTGCTCTTAAGATGCAGGGCGAAGGCCCCAAGCGTTTGCAATTGTCTGCAACCGGCCCGGCCGAAGTCACCGCTGGCGACATTGCGGTGTCTGGCGATATCGAAGTGATGAACCCGTCATTGGTCATTTGCCACCTTGATCAGGGTGCAACGCTGAACATGGAACTGACCGCCGATACCGGCAAGGGCTATGTGCCCGCCGCATCGAACCGTCCTGCGGACGCGCCGATCGGTCTGGTACCGGTTGATGCGCTTTATTCGCCGGTTCGTCAGGTTGCCTATAAGGTTGAAAATACCCGCGTTGGCCAGGAACTGGATTTCGATAAACTGACGCTGACCATTGAAACCGACGGTACGGTGACCCCGGATGATGCGCTCGCTTATGCTGCGCGCATCTTGCAGGATCAGTTGCAATTGTTCGTCCACTTCGACGAAGCCTTGGCGCAATCGTCGCAGCTTATCGGCATGGCGGCACCTTCGGCATCGGAAAGCGCAAGCGACGCGAACCAGATCAACCGTTACCTTCTCAAAAAGGTCGACGAATTGGAACTTTCCGTGCGTTCGGCCAATTGCCTGAAGAACGACAATATCATCTATATCGGCGATCTCGTGCAAAAGACCGAGGCCGAAATGCTCCGCACGCCGAACTTTGGCCGCAAGAGCTTGAACGAAATCAAGGAAGTGCTGTCGAGCATGGGCCTGCGTCTGGGCATGGACATCCCCGGATGGCCACCAGAGAATATCGAGGATATGGCGAAAAAGCTTGAGCAGGAATTGCTGGGCTGATCAATCTGATGGGTTAAGGGCGGTGGCCCGTTTTTGCACCGCCTGGTCTGGGGTACCTAGCACGGCCCCTTAACGAACGAAGGAAATATATATGCGTCACCGCGTTGGCCATCGCAAGCTGCAAAGAACCTCATCGCATCGCGCGGCCCTGTTCCGCAATATGGCGGCGGCCCTGATCAAGCACGAACAGATTTTGACGACGCTTGCCAAGGCAAAAGAACTGCGCCCCTATACCGAAAAGCTGGTTACACTGGCGAAAAAGGGTGGCCTGTCCAACCGTCGGCTTGCCCATGCGCGGCTGCTGGATGATACCCAGTTGGTGAAGCTGTTCGATGTGATCGCCGAACGCTACAAAGACCGTAGTGGCGGCTATCTGCGCGTCGTCAAGGCCGGTATCCGGGCTTCGGATGCGGCGTCGATGGCAATCATCGAATTTGTTGACCGCGATGTATCGGCAAAGGGGCTGGATTCCGGCCCGGTGATGGGCGATGAAATGGACGAAGCGGCATAACCTGTCCGCGCTTCTCCGCTTGAGATTGGGGCCGGGGCTGTATAGCTTCGGCCTTTGTCTTATTGGGGACGTCCGTTCGTGCGCGCTACCGCGTTTCTTATCGTCGCTTCTTTGTTCTTCTCCTGTGCGAGTGCTGAATCCGTGCCGATTTTTGGGTATCCGCAAACGCGTGCGCTGGACGTCGCTGATGTGCAGTTTGGCGAAAGGGTCGCCGATCCCTACCGCTGGCTTGAAAATGATGTCCGCGTTAACGCCGATGTGCGCCAGTGGGTTGACGAACAAAACCGCGTCACCAACGCCTATCTAACTACTCTGCCGAGCCGTGAAATTTTTGCCGCGCGCATGAAACAACTGCTCAATTTTGAACGGTTCGGGGTGCCGCGCAAGGCCGGGGGTGATTATTTCTATACCCGCAATGACGGTCTGCAAAATCAGTCGGTGTTGTATGCCCGCACCGGATTATATGGTCCCCCGCGCGTTTTGATCGATCCCAATTTATGGACAAAAGACGGGGCCGCAGCCCTTGCCGAATGGCAGCCGTCCGACGATGGCCGCTATCTTCTTTATGCCGTTCAGGATGGGGGAACCGATTGGCGCACTTTGAGGGTGCTTGATACCGCGTCTGGAACCGTGCTCGACGACGACATCAGATGGGTGAAATTTTCGAGTCTTGCCTGGAAGAAGGACGGGAGCGGCTTTTTCTATTCGCGCTTTGCAGAGCCGAGCCAAGGTGCGGCATTCCAGGCACCCAACGTCAATCATACCCTCTATTTTCATGCGATCGGCACACCGCAAGGCCGCGATGTGAAAATTTATGCGACACCGTCCCGCCCGGAACTCAATCACAGTGCGCAAGTGACCGATGATGGTGATTATCTGTTGATCGCGTCATCAGCAGGAACAGATGACCGGTTCGAGTTGACGGTCGGGTCGCTTGACCAAGCGGCTCCGCCTAGGCTCAAGACGTTGGTCAAGGGGGTGGATCATGATTGGCGGCTTGCCGGATCGGTTGGCCCGACCTTCTATTTCCAGACCAACAAGAATGCGCCGCGTGGGCGGCTGGTGGCGATGGATATCGGTCGACCAACATCCTTGCTCAGGGAAATTATTCCGCAAAGCGCCGATACGATGGCGGGTGCATCGCTTGTCGGCGACAGGATGATTGTCGCCTATCTCTGCGATGCAAAATGTGAGGCGGAATTGCGCACGCTTGATGGCAAACTGATTGCGCCGATCCGGTTGCCAACAATTGGCACAGCGGCAGGCTTTGGCGGGAAGGGGGGTGATCCGGAAACTTTCTATGTATTTTCCAGCTTCGCGTCCCCGCCTACCGTATACCGTTTGAATACGGCCACCGGCAAGACGGACATTTTTGCCGAACCAACGGTGGCATTTGATCCGGATGATTATGCGGTTGATCAGCAATTCTACACATCGAAAGACGGGACCAGAATTCCGATCTTCATTGTCCAGCGCAAAAACACAGTGGGCAAGGGCGCTGCTTCGACATTGCTCTATGGCTACGGCGGGTTCAACATCGCCCAGACCCCAGGGTTCAGCGCGACGCGGCTCGCCTGGCTGGAACAGGGTGGCGTCCTTGCGGTTGCCAATCTGCGCGGCGGCGGCGAATATGGGGCCGATTGGCACGATGCCGGGCGCTTGGCCCGCAAGCAAAATGTGTTTGATGATTTTATCGCTGCGGGTGAATTTCTGATCAGTTCGAAGATCACGGCCCCCGGACGGCTGGCGATACAAGGCGGATCGAACGGTGGCTTGCTTGTCGGCGCAGTCGTCAACCAACGGCCGGATCTGTTCGCCGCCGCGCTGCCAGCCGTAGGCGTCATGGATATGCTGCGGTTCAACCTGTTTACCGCAGGTCGCTATTGGATCGACGATTACGGCGACCCGGGCATAGAGGCTGATTTCAAAGTGCTGCGCAGCTATTCCCCCTATCACAACATCGCATCGGGCAAGAATTATCCTGCCATTCTCGTCACCACAGCCGACACCGACGACCGCGTTGTGCCGGGCCATAGCTTCAAATATACTGCCGCCCTGCAAGCGGCGGCCATTGGCAATAAGCCGCACCTGATCCGCATCGAAACCCGCGCCGGTCACGGCTCTGGCAAGCCGACCGACAAGATCATCGCGGAGGCCGCCGACCAATGGGCCTTCATCGCGCGGTGGACCGGGATGGAGGTAAAGGCACCATAGACTGTGCTTCGTTCGATTTTTGTGTTGAGGAGTTTGAATGACCGGTTTTGGGTGAAGCGGACATTGGGGCCGCTGGTCTGAATTGACCCAATGGAAGCAATTGGGTAGCTGGACAAAGAGGTTGATCAGGCGCTTTATTCGCGTTCAAATATGGCCTTGGTCTGGCTAGGATATTTCTCGACGAGGAATTTTAGCAGTTCCAATTGATCCTCACCGCGTGATTTCCGAATTTGCGCCTTCAGTTTCATCACCGAAGGCCTGTCGGGGGTGATGTTGGATGCTCCTTCATTGCAAATGGAGCAGACCGCTCGAAGATTAGAGGCATCATCGGTTCCACCCATCGATTTGTCGATGACGTGCCCTAAATGCAGCCGCACTTTTCGTGATGGATCGAAAAGATGGGGTTCGCCAGCCCCTGCGCCACACATCTGGCATGTAAAGCCGTTGCGATCGAGCACAATTGCGCGCGTTTCTTTCGAAATGCCGCGCTCAAAGGCAGGTTCTGGTTTAGCGGTGAATAGGACATATTGCCCTGGTTTGAGGTCTGAGCGGTCGTTGTGTGTCAGGATTTGATATCCCTCTTCGTTCCGCAGTTCACGCACACGGCGTGCCCATTCGCTTATTCCGCCCGACGCCTCACGCAAGGTTTCGCTATCGAGCACAACTCCAAGGCGGCTAAGAAAATAATCTCTCAAAAGATCGCGTGCGCCCATTCAAGCAACTTTTACTGCGAATATCTTTTGCACCCGCAAGGCAGCTTTGACATTGATTGCGACCGCACGAGCGACAGGTGGTGGAAAAGCGTTGCCAACTTGCCGATAAGCATTTGTCTTGCGGCCATTAAATTTCCAACTGTCTGGAAAACCTTGAATACGCGCCACCATTCGAACTGTGAGGCGGGGCATGCCTATAAAATCCCGTTCTGGCGCGGTCTCGGCAATTGTTCTTCCTTCGACACCCAACGTAGCCCATGCTTGCCTTGCTCGTGTTGGGCCAAGATCTGGCCCGCCATGCTTTTTGGAGCCGCCAACGATTGTAGGCGCGATGTCATTAGCATGCGCCGCCCAACGCGCTGCCCCCCGCCACCTATTAGCAGACATCAAGTCCTTTAGAGTTTCG
>JANNWX010000278.1:0-3891 GCA_031409315.1 Sphingomonadales bacterium
GTGGATTTTTCCATGCCTTCGCGCGATCCCCGTTTCTTCATCGTTGATATGCTTGAGGGCCGGGTTAAATCCTATTTCGTGACCCACGGTCGCGGCTCTGACCCCGAACATGACGGATGGCTCAAGAATTTCTCGAACGAGCCGTCGTCGAACGCGTCGTCGCGCGGCGCCTATGTCACGCGGAATTATTATGAGGGAAAACATGGCCTTTCGATGCGGCTGCTTGGCCTCGATGCTGACAATAACAACGCTGAAGATCGGGCCATTGTCGTCCACGGGGCCTGGTATGCCAATCCCGGCCTGATCCCCGAAATGGGAAAGCTTGGCCGCAGCGAAGGATGTTTCGCCTTTCCAGAAGATAATCTTGTTGAAGTCATCGCCCGCATGGGCCCGGGTCGCCTGCTGTTCGCGGATAAATTATAAGTTCACCCGCCAGTTGGCGGCAGGGCGACAATCGCATCAACACGCGGCTTGGCAAACGCCGCAACCACGGGCGCATCGCGCCCGTAAATATCGACAAAGGACTGCAATTTCCCGTCCACACCGGTCGCCATCGTAAAATAGCTGATGAACACCGGCACGTTGGTTTTGAACGGATATTTTTCGGTTTTGCCTTTCTTGATCAGCGCTGCCAGCTCCTCCGCCGACGCACCCGATTGCAGGATGCCGAGCAAGATGCCCAATTCCATCGCCCGTTCCGTGCGCAGGCAGCCGTGGCTGAACGCCCGTTCCGTCCGGTCAAACAGATTGCGGTTTGGCGTGTCGTGGATGAAGATCGCATCCGGATTGGGCATATCGATCTTGATAAAGCCAAGCGCGCTTTTTGGCCCGGCCTGCTGGATAACGGCCAGTGTCTTGCCCGCGCCGGTCCAGGTGTAGCCCTGCGCCTTGGCAGAGGCCGGGTTGTTGGCGATCAGCGCGCCGACGCTTTCCTTGATGATCGATTGCGGCAGATACCAGGGCGGGTGGACGACCACGCCTTGTGCCATCGCCGATAATTGCGGAGTTGCCGTCGATTTCTTGCCGACAATCACCCGGTATTTCGCCAGAATCTTGCCCCGGTCCACCACCCGCAACATATATTCGGGCACGTTGGAAATCACATAACGCTGGCCCAATGTGCGCGGCAACCACCGCCAACGTTCCAGATTTGTCTTGATGAGGTTGATTTTCTTGATGTCGGTTGGCAGCGTTTTGACAAGCTCGGCCTTGAGCGCGCTGTAATCAGGATGATCCGGCTCAATCGACGCCAGGGCGGTTTCAATGTCATGCGTCATCAGCGCGACACGCATCACCGAATCGACGGGGTAAAGTTCTGCATCGGGGTCTTTCACCAGCCACTGGACCCGCGCTTCTACAGGCGTCCGGCCGTCGCGCAGATCGGTGACCAGCCGGGTAAACACCCGGTCAGCCACAGCGTTCAGCAGATCGCCTTCGCCCGCCACAATCGCGGCGCGAAGGGATTCGGGTTCATAATCAGTCGGCACCAGACCGCGTTTGGCAACGCTGTCGATCACCGCCAGAAGTGCTGCCGCATCAGCCTTTGGCCAGACCTGTAAAACCCGCGGCGGCGGCGCAACCGGCACCGGTGGCTGCGGCACGGGGGGCGTTGCCGGATCGACCGGAAGCATCGTTTTAGGCAGCAGATCGACGGGCTTTGCCACTGGCAATTGGACCACTGGCAATTGGGCTGCTCCCTGCCCCGCGATGGCCAGCGCGAGGCCCGCTGCGAAAAGCGTCTTGAAAACCCGAATCCCAGAAGCCACGCGGCCAATCCTTATCCCACCGTCGGCACCCGCCAGACAGCACATCCAATTGCCCTATTCGTGGTGGGAATTGCAAGCGGCAATCATGTTGCTTGGGTCCTGAGGCTTGTAGGTCAGTTTGGACGTCTGCTTTGTTGGGGGGAGCGGACTGGCAGGTTTCGAGCGGCGGATCGCTGAAAGCAGACACTATCCTATTTGAGAATGATGTTTGGGATCCTACTACCGTTCTGAACCCCCTAAGGACAATCAGACCGCTGCAGAAGCGCTCGATGATTTTTCAGCATGGTAGGTTTGGCAGCATTCTCTTTATAAATTTTACGTTTAGAGCCCATAAGCTCCAAATTTTTGAGATCTTTGATTAAATTTCCGTCACCAGTGACGACAATTGAAGCCTTAGACTCGATGGCCAAAGCAACCACGTGCGGGTCATCTGATACACAGCGATCCCGAACAAGGGCCTCACGTTCGACAATTTTCTGACGTGAAACTCTGATTAGTTTTCCCGACCGCGACCATTCAACTAACAATAATTTCATCGCTTGAACCTTGAAAAGTTCAATTTCAAGGCGACCGCCTGAGGCAATCCGCCCTCCCGAATTTACCCATTGAAGCAGCATTTTCAGATATGGCCTATCCTGCTTGCAAAAGTCTGCCGCTTTGTTTGCATCGATCACAACGCACATCAGTCAGAAAGACCCAATAGTGTCATTTGCTCTTTGACAAAGAAATCTCGATATCCGTTGGGTGCGTCTTGGATATTACCCTCAGCATCTATGTTCATTTGATGAACCTGCGCGCCCGTTCCGACAGATTCGAAGTATAAAATTGATACATCGCTTGGACGGATTTTCTTGCTTCTAACGCACAATCGCACCCTATCAATAAGATAGTCGCTGTGCGTTTCTGCGACGATCGTAGAACCACTGCTCCGATCAAGGTAGTCAACAAAAAATGTACCAAGCGCCGCTTGTGCTTGAGGGTGCAAATGCACCTCAGGTTGCTGAAACAAAAATCCACTTTTTAAAGGACTTTCGATCAAATCGGTTAGTATAGGTAAGGCTTGACTGACGCCGTATCCAACATCGACGATATTTGACTGCTTACCCTTTCGCGTCACGTTGATTTGGAAGGGACTTGAACCGGACGAGCGATACCTTGCGACGTTAATCGCAGAAAACATACCCGATTGACGGCCGAACTCCTCTAAGCCAGCTTTAATTTTCAACCATCTTTTTTCATCGGCTTCTTTGATCTTGAACAACGTCTGGGGTGTATGTGTCCCGTCAGGCGACCGAATCTGATCCGTCGGCGTGTAGACGCGGCTAGGACTCGACCGAACGGGAGCACATGCAAAAATGCTACTGGGAAAGGTGCGTGTGAGTTGCTCGAGTGCCATTGACGTCATCGCGAGGCCGTGCTCCATATCTCCGATAGGTTCCCCCTTAGGCAAGGCGCTGTCTCGAACCATGCGTCTCAAGTAAAAAAGCATGTCTGACATATCAAGCCGCTCTAGTCTGCCAATTCTATTGTTCAACTGGAGTTGACCTTGGCCTTCATTCGAGTCAAACTTAATTTGACCATCCTTTTTAACGATAGCACGTATTTTTTGACCAACTGATATTTGCAGGCAGTATTCCTCATAATCAAGTTTGAGATTACTTATTGTTGCATCTCCGACATTGTCGGAAAATGTTAGGCCCAGTCTCGCAAGGCCAGACGACTTTTCAATCGTTCCGCGCGAAATGTAGAGGGGCGATCTTCGAGGGTCGACGGTGATCACATTTTCAAATTCCAACGAAAATGTCTCGGGCTTTGTCCGACCGCGCACACGATGCACAATTTCATCAAATGTCCCTAGGTCGAAGGGGGGGAGGTTGAAGGAGGCTGAAAGCATACGCTCTTGAAGCCGCCAGATATAGCTCAATGCCGCCAAAAAAGATGTCTTTCCCGAGCTATTTTCACCAACCAAAAAGGTCAGTGGTCGAATCTCCAGCGGGCCTGTTGAAGCAAATGCTCGGAAGTCAGTGAGGGACAATTTCATATTTTGACCATACAGATTTTTTTAAGGTCGAGAAGACCTCTCCGCTTCCCTACCAATATCGCTTGGAGTGCGTAAAATCTATCG
>JANNWX010000279.1:0-2903 GCA_031409315.1 Sphingomonadales bacterium
GTGATATGCGCCATATCCGCACGCAGATAATCGAGCAGCGCCTGCCAACTTGCCAGCACCGGCTGTACTATGATCTTGTCGCGCAGCAAACGAAGGCTTGCCGCCTGCACGATTTTTAGCGCGGCCACCACACCGTCGCTGACGCCGTCATGTTTGGCAATGGCTTCTGCATCGGCGCTCAAAAGCCTGCCTAGCCCGCCAAATTCCTTCAGCAGGCTTTTTGCCAGTGGCTTGGTGTCCCGGCGCGGAATCGCCAGCGCCAACAGATATTCGATCAGTTCATGATCAAGAAGCGCATCGCCGCCGCCTTCAAACAGCCGTTTGCGCAATCGGGCGCGGTGGCCGGTTCCATCATGGGGTTTGGCTTCGTTCATATTGGCAACGCTAATGCCGACCGGTAAGAATCGCAATTGCGCTTGATCGCGGGCGATAAAGCGAGTTGGTTAAGGCATGTTGGCATTGCAGACAAAAGGATCAACGGTTGCGGCTGCGCTTGGCAGTCTGTCTTTGATTGCGCTTGTCGTCGTCTGGACGCAGCGTGAACCAATTGCCCGATCTGTTATCGAACAAAGCTTGGCCGATAACGGAGTTAGCGGTCGTTACACGATCACGCAGATCGGCACGCGTCACCAGCGGCTGGAAAATATCAGTATCGGTGACGCGGCCAACCCTGATCTTACGGCAAGCTGGGCGGAAATCGACGTTGGCGTGGGCCTGTCTGGTCTGGTTGTGAAAGCGGTGCGGGCTGGCGGGGTCCGATTGCAGGGGCGATTGGTTGACGGCCAATTGACTTTGGGCGAGGTTGACCGGCTGCTCCCAAAGCCAACGGATGCCCCGTTTTCCCTGCCAGATATTGATACCGTCCTGACCGACGCGCGGATGAGCCTTGCCACGCCGTGGGGAAAGGTTGGCCTTGTTCTGAGTGGCAAGGGCAATATCGCACGTTCATTTTCGGGGCAATTGGCAGTGGCGTCGCCCGCACTCCAGACAGGTGACGTGTCGGTTAAACGGGCCACATCTGTCGTCAATCTCGCCACCGTGAACCGCAGAATACTGATTGAAGGCGCGCTTAAATCCGCTTTGGTATCAGCGTCGGGTCTCCGGATTTCAAACATCGAAGCGACCATCAAGGGCGGCGGTGATGAACGCGGTAAGGCTGCCTATCTGGATTGGCAGGGGGCCGGGGTGCCGCTTCACTTGCCAGCCGGTGCCGCGCGAAACCTTCTAATAAGCGGAAGCGCGCGGCGCGATGCCACAACCGGTGTCAAAGGGGCCGGCACTATCCAGATCGAAGGATTGCGGCCAACCGGCCCTGAACTGCGTCGTCTTGCCGCAGCGATTCCAACCGCATCAGGAACGCCGCTGCAACCGGTTCTGGCACAGTTGCGGGCCGCACTTGCACGGCTGCAAGCAGGAAGCGTCTACAAAACCGGTTTCACTTTTCAGCAATCTGCAAATGGGATGAATGTTGAGGTCGTTCCGGGTGAAGCGCGGACAAAATCAGGCTTCAAAATGGTTGGGAGCGGACGGGGCTTTTCGCTTGAGACGGACCCAAGCCAGACCATGTTTGACGCGCGGTATCGCTTTGCCGGTGGCGGCTTTCCATCAGGCGCGGTCGAAATGAACCTCAAAAACAAGGTCTGGACAGGGCTTGCTAATTTCAGCCCCTATCAAGCGGGAACTGCGCGTGTGGCCCTTGCCCCGGTAAAGTTCCGACTCGACCGGGCAGGGCTATCACTCAACAGCTTTGTCACCATCGACGGCCCTTTGGGGACCGGGAGGCTGACGGGTCTAAAGGTTCCGCTGATGCTGCGACCGGGGAAAGCCCCAGTATCTGGCTGTTTGCCGACGTCGTTCCAAAGGCTGGAGATCGCCGGGCTGATTCTATCACCGGCGCAATTTAAGACCTGCGTTACCAGCAATGACGCGCGGATTGCGTCGCCGCGTCTCTCCGGGCGGCTCGGCTCCGCGCCAATTGCAATCGCGGCAAACAGTGCGCGTATCGGCCTGTTCAAGGGCGATTTCGGGGTCGACGCGCTGGCGATCAGATTGGGCGATGCGTCGCGCTTGTCGCTGCTCGACATAAGCAAACTGACCGGAACTCTAAGCCGCGGCGGGGCCAACGGGCAGTTTTCAGGGGCGGCGGGGCAAATCGGTTCGGTTCCGTTGCTCGTCTCCAACGGCGCGGGGCAATGGGCGCTAAACGACGGCTTGTTCAAGATGAGTGGCGGCGTGCAGATTGCAGACGCAGCACCCGAACCCCGATTTTCGCCGCTTGTGGCCAATGATTTCGCCCTGCGCCTCATGGACAATAGGGTGACCGCAACTGCAATCGCGCGTGAGCCGAAATCGCAAATTGCAGTTTCAAATGTCTCGATTGCCCATAATCTTGACACCGGCACGGGCAATGCGGTTCTTGATGTGCGCGGACTCAATTTTGGTCGCGCGCTCCAACCCGAGGCCCTCACCAACATCACATTGGGCGTGATCGCCAATGTTGAAGGCAGCATATCAGGGCGCGGGCAGATTGACTGGACCGCCGACAAGGTGACCAGCAGCGGGGTGTTCCGCACCCGGAATATGAATCTTGCTGCCGCTTTTGGCCCGGTCACTGGCCTGTCAGGCGAAATCCGCCTGTCAGATCTGCTCGCACTGGAAACCGTGCCGGGGCAAAGCGTGACTCGGGTCAATCAATCCGGGGATCGCGGTACTCGACGGTGAGATTCGTTACCAATTACTACCCGGTATGAAGGCGAAAATTGAGGGCGGGCGTTGGCCGCTTGCGGGCGGCACGCTGGTCCTTGATCCAACCGTGCTCGATCTGTCGGAGGCCGCAGGGCGCCGTTTGACAGTCCGAGTCGAGGGGAGGGTTGCCGGACGGTTCGTCGCCGAGTGGGGGGGGG
>JANNWX010000280.1:0-5572 GCA_031409315.1 Sphingomonadales bacterium
GGCATTGTCTGCCGCGATGATGAAGTCGGCCATCATCGCCAGTTCACACCCGCCGCCCAGCGCATAGCCTGCGACCGCCGCAATCCAGGGCTTGCGCGTCGCTGTGATGCGGTCATATCCAGCGAAGAAGTTGCCACCATACATGTCGGCGAACGATTGATTTTGCATTTCCTTGATGTCTGCGCCCGCCGCAAAGGCCTTTTCGCTGCCGGTGAGGACCGCGCATCGCTGGCTGTCATCCGCGTCATAGGCCGCAAAGGCGGCAATCAGATCAGCCAGCACTTGGGAATTGAGCGCATTCAATGCGTGTGGCCGATTGAGCGTGATCAGCGTCACAGCGCCCCTCGTTTCAACAAGGATGGTTTCGTAAGTCATAGGGGTTTCCATTCATCCTTTGCTGGCAGAGCCGCAAAAATCGTTTCGAGCAGCGCATCGGATACATCTTCGGGCGATGCAGGGTTCCACTTAGGTGCATTGTCTTTGTCCACGATCACCGCCCGCACGCCCTCGATAAAGTCCGGGCGGACAATCACCCGGTGGGCAATGCGATATTCCATCCGCATATTGTCCGCAAAATCATCCAGCTTCGCGCTATCGGCCAATTGCCGAAGCGCCACTTTGCAGGTTTGCGGGCTTTTGGTGCTCAAAATGGCCAGTTCTTTTTGCGCCCAGTCCGTTCCGTCGGCCTCCAGCGCCGCCAATATCTCCTCATAGACATCGGACGCGAACAAGCGGTTGATTTGCGCCAGTTGTTCGACAATTTTCGACTCCGGCGGCTTGACCGACAATTGGCCGAGGATGCCCTCAATCCGGTCAGGGTCTTCGGCGATCCGTGATTTTGCCTCAGGCAAAGCCTCTGACGGTAGATAATGGGTGGCAAGGCCAAGCGCGAGGCAGCCCGGCCCAGCAATCCGTGCGCCTGTCAGCGCCAGATACTGCCCGACCCGCCCCTCCAGCCTTGATAGATACCAGCCGCCACCAACGTCTGGGAACAGGCCGATTCCCGTTTCGGGCATTGCAAAACGGGTATTTTCCGTCGCCACGCGAAACTTTGCAGGCTGCGAAATACCGACGCCGCCGCCCATCGTGATCCCGTCCATGAAAGCGACAATGGGCTTGGGATATGTGAACATCTGGTGGTTCAGCTGATATTCGTCATGGAAGAATTTGCGACCACCCTTGCCGCCCTTCGCTGCACTGTCTGCAAGGAAACGAATGTCGCCGCCCGCGCAAAAGCCACGACCTTCAGCGTGGTCAATGATGACCGTTTGAACGGCGTCGTCGCTTGCCCAGCTGGAAAGCGCAGCAATCATCGCATGACACATATCGAACGTGAGGGCATGGAGCGCAGCCGGGCGGTTCAAGCTGATGATACCCGCCTTGCCATCGGTGCGCGTCAGAATATCTTCATTCATTGGCGCAACAAATCCCGGCCGATGATCATCCGCATCACCTGATTAGTGCCTTCAAGGATTGAATGCACCCGAAGATCGCGCCAGAACCGTTCAATCGGATAATCTTTGAGATAGCCATAGCCGCCGTGAAGTTGAAGCGCGCGGTCAACAACCGACGAACCCGTATCGGTTGCCAGCCGTTTGGCCATCGCAGAAAAACGCGATTTGTCAGGCGCATTCGCTGTGACCTTGGCCGCTGCGATGTAGAGCAAAGCCCGCGCAGCCTCCAGCTCGGTCGCCATATCTGCCAGCGTGAATTGGGTATTCTGGAATTCGGCAATAGGGGTCCCGAATTGCTGGCGCTCTTTGGTATATTTAATCGTCTCATCAAGGCAGCGTTGCGCCCCGCCCAGTGAACAGGCACCAATGTTGAGACGCCCTCCGTCCAGCCCGGCCATCGCAAAGCGGAAACCGTCTCCCTCTGCGCCGACCCGGCTGGAAACAGACACCTTTACATTGTCAAAAATCACCTGCGCGGTTGGCGACGCATTCCAGCCCAGCTTGCGTTCCGGGGCACCAAAGCTGACGCCCTCCATGCCTTTCTCGATAACGAGGCAGGAAATGCCCTTTGGCCCGTCCACCCCGGTGCGGACCATCGTCACATAGATGTCATTGACGCCCGCGCCACTGATGAACTGCTTGGTGCCGTTGACGATATAATGGTCACCCTCAAGCCGCGCAGTCGCCTTGAGCGCCGCCGCGTCAGAGCCGCTGCCCGGTTCAGTCAGGCAATAGGAAGCGATTTTCTCCATGCTGATTAGATCGGGCAGGAACTTCGCCTTCACATCCGTCCCGCCAAAACAGTCAATCATCCAACTGGCCATATTGTGGATCGAGATGAACGATGATGTCGCGGGGCAACCATAAGCCATCGCCTCCATAATCAGCGCCGATTCAAGCCGCCCAAGCCCGATCCCGCCCGCTTCTTCGGACACATAAATTGCCGCAAAACCTAGCTCCGCCGCCGATTTGATCGTATCGCGCGGAAAGATGTGCTTTTCGTCCCATTCCGCTGCATGCGGGGTAATCGCGTCGGCCGTAAACTTGCGCGCCATATCCTGAATGGCAATCTGGTCTTCGGTGAGGTCGAATTGGTTGGTCATTGGAGTTCCAGAAACGGATTGGCGATGGTCAGACGATTGTCGATAACAAGGCCATGCTGCATGTCTTCGCTGAAAAGAATCAGGCAATTATCCAGCAGTGCCCCAGCGATAATCAGCGAGTCGTAGAAAGCCAGCCTGTAACGTTTTGCGATATCGCGGGCGAGTTGGTGCGCTTCCAGATCGATGTGACGGATACCCGCAGCCAAGCTATTGATGATGGCGAGGAGTTCTTCAATTTCGAGCCATGGAAGTTTCCGTTTCCGCAAGCTGACATTCGTAAATTCATTAAGCACTTGGACGCTGATGCTTGGTCCGGCCTCAAGCAAAATCCACGCCGCATCGCATTTCGGGCCATCCGAAAGAGCATAGACAGCAATGTTCGTGTCGATCGCAAAGTCGGAAATCACCGAGCATTTGCCTCTTCGCGGTCGAACTTCCAGTCGTCGGGCAAAGGACGGCGCAGGGTCTTGATCCGCTCCAATGCTTGTTCACGGGTCATTTGTACGTCCCGCAGCGCACGATCAAACGCTCGCGTATCAATCGTGTCTCCTTCCTTGAGATTATGCCGGATGAGAATATCGCGAGGCAACCGCACCGCGAGGCTATTACCCCATTTACCAATCTGCATCTTCATAACGAATCTCCGTGTATCCGGGATGATATCCAGATATGCGCCCAGAAGCAATCACCTCATTGTTGGAATTAATTGGATATGGCCTTTGTGATCTGCTCTATTATCTACGCGCTCGACGTGTAGCTGCACAATTGCCATCTTTGATATGCAACCGGAAAATTTCAACACCACCTTTGCTTTGCCGCATGTAGAAAAGGCTCCGCCCATCCGGTGACCACGTAGGGTAAGCGTCCTTGCCGGGATGGGTTGTTACTCTGATCATATTTTTGCCGTTAGAATCCATGGTGTAAATATCTGTCGCACCGGCACTTTGACCGATGTCACTTGCGAACGCGATTTTTTTACCGTCGGGCGACCATTCAGGATACGCCTCTTCGTGATCCGTAGGATTTAATCTGATTTCTGTGTTGGTTTTCAGATCAAGGATAACAAGCTCGTAATCGGCATCTTTGACTTGCCGGTGAAATAGCAAGCGGCGTCCGTCGGAGGACAGTTGCGCGTGAGCCTCATACCGTTCGTCGCTCGTCAACCGCACAATTTTGCCACTCGTGGTTTCCACGGAATAGATGTCTGAGCGACCAGTTCGCGTCGAATTGAAAACGACAAGTTTCCCGTCACGGGAATAGGATGGCAGCCATTCGAGCGCTGCGTTTGGCGCTAGTGAGCGAGCCGTTCCGGCTTCAAGGTCAAATTCTATAACCTCTGTTTTAAGTTCCTTTGACCCGGGGTAATTTGCCGCAACCAATCGCTTTCCATCGGGCGAGAAGCTTGCAGCATTGTTGAGCGTCGGCAGATTCTTTCGCTCCGCTGTGCTTAAATTAACGAGATAGGCACCACGCTCAACTTTTTCATCACTGGTCCGATCCCAGCCAACAGCAAGCCATTTTCCGTCCGGCGACACGCCTCTGAAAAGAACATGATTTTCGCCGGACGCGCTTGCGATACGTTCAATCTGACACCCGCCTGGGTCGGCTTCAATCGGAAAAAGCGAGGACCCGCTGTCAAAAGAAACGCGAGACCTATCATCATTCACCCCATCGTCGGGATTACAAACGCGTTGCCACCGTCCGGGGAGCCATCGGGCCAACGCTGTGTGATCGTCTTGACCTTGGTCCAGAATTTGACGCCCTCCATGCCGTGCTGATTGGTATCACCGAACGCGCTGCGTTTCCATCCGCCAAAGCTGTGATAGGCAACCGGCACCGGGATCGGCACGTTAATGCCGACCATGCCAACATTGACCCGCGCCGCAAATTCGCGCGCCGCATGGCCGTTGCGGGTGAAAATCGCAACGCCGTTGCCGTACTGATGCTTGCTGGGCAGCGCCAAAGCTTCCTCGAAATTGGCGGCACGGACGATTTGAAGGACAGGTCCGAAAATCTCTTGCTTATAGCTCTCCATATCGGTGGTCACACGGTCAAGCAAGGTCGGGCCGATGAAGAAGCCCTTCTCGTGCCCCTGCAGTTCAAACCCGCGACCATCCACAACCAGTTCAGCACCCTCGTCGATGCACTTCTGTATCCAGCCTTCGACCTTATCCTTGTGTGCCTGCGTCACCACAGGGCCGTAATGCGCTTCCGCATCGGTAGAGATACCAACACGCAGTGCTTCAATCGCAGGGATGAGCTTTGCCTTAAGGCGCTCGGCAGTGTCATCACCCACCGGCACCACGACCGGGAGCGCCATACAGCGTTCACCTGCCGAACCAAAGGCGGCACCGGCCAAGTCATTCACGACCTGATCAAGATCAGCGTCGGGCATGACGATCCCGTGGTTCTTCGCCCCGCCCATCGCCTGCACCCGTTTGCCCGCCGCGACGCCGCGTTGGTAAACATAATGGGCAATGTCCGATGATCCGACGAAGCTGACCGCAGCAATTTCTGGATGATCGAGGATCGCATCGACCATTTCCTTGTCGCCGTGAACCACCTGACAAATACCTTCGGGCAAGCCAGCCTCGATGAACAGTTCGGCCAGCCGCACCGGCAGAGAAGGATCACGCTCGGACGGCTTGATGATGAACGCGTTGCCGGTCGCGATCGCTGGGCCGCACATCCAGAGCGGGATCATGCCGGGGAAATTGAAAGGGGTAATCCCCGCCCCTATCCCCAAAGGCTGCCGCATCGAATAGACATCAATCCCCGGCCCGGCCCCTTGCGTATATTCGCCCTTCAACACATGTGGAATACCGCAGCAAAACTCGATCACCTCAAGCCCGCGCTGAATATCGCCCTTTGAATCCGCAATCACTTTGCCGTGTTCGGACGAGAGCATATGCGCAAGAGCGTCCATATTGGCTTCAACCAGCCGTTTGAATTCAAACATCACCCGTGCGCGCCGCTGTGGGTTGGTCGCCGCCCAAGCCGGTTGCGCGGCCAGCG
>JANNWX010000281.1:0-6507 GCA_031409315.1 Sphingomonadales bacterium
GATGTGGCGTTCTGGCTATGATATGCCCGCCGATGATTTTGCCAAGTTGACCGACAAATTGTGGTTGCAGGTCAAGCCGCTCTACGACGCGGTGCACTGCTACACCCGCAGCAAGCTCAACGAAAAATATGGCGATGCTGTGCAGGCAAAAGCCGGGCCGATCCGGGCGGATTTGTTGGGAAATATGTGGGCGCAGGAATGGGGCGATATCTATTCGATCGTCGCGCCAAAAGGGGCAGGGGACGTCGGTTTTGACACAACCGATCTGCTGAAGACAAAAGGCTATGATCCTTTGAAAATGGTCAAGGCGGGCGAAGGTTTTTTCTCATCGCTCGGGTTTGATCCTTTGCCTGCGACTTTCTGGACGCGTTCACAAATCACCAAGCCGCTGGACCGCGATGTAGTGTGCCATGCCAGCGCATGGAACCTTGATAATGTTGACGATTTACGCATCAAAATGTGCACGAAGGTGAATGCTGGAGACTTTGTGACCGTCCACCACGAACTTGGCCATAATTATTATCCGCGCGCCTATAACAAAAAATCAATTCTATATCTGGGTGGCGCAAACGACGGGTTTCATGAGGCGATTGGCGATGCAATTGCCCTGTCGATGACGCCGGAATATCTTGTCGAGATTGGATTGCTCGACAAAGATAAAGTGCCAAGCGCCGACAAGGATACTGGCCTGCTGCTGCGTCAGGCAATGGATAAAGTTGCCTTCCTGCCGTTCGGCCTTTTGGTCGATAAATGGCGGTGGGGGGTTTTCGACGGATCAATCCCGACCAGTCAATATAACAAAGGCTGGACAGACCTGCGGCTGAAATACCAGGGCATTGTTCCCCCCGTTGCACGCGACGAAAGCAATTTTGATCCGGGCGCGAAATATCATATTCCCGGGAACACACCGTATACTCGCTATTTCCTTGCGCGGGTTTTGCAGTTCCAGTTTTACAAAGCGGCGTGTGACATTGCGAAATGGGATGGCCCGCTCCACCGCTGCTCCTTTTATGGCAATAAAGAGGTCGGCAAAAGGTTGAACGCCATGCTGGAAATGGGCGCTTCAAAACCCTGGCCCGATGCGCTCGAAGCCTTTACCGGCAACCGCGAAATGGATGGCACCGCGATGATTTCGTATTTCAAGCCGTTGATGACGTGGCTGAAATCGGAAAATAAGGGAAAAAAATGCGGGTGGTAGGGTTTTGACCCTAATCAAGAACGGCTGTGACCCAAGGTCCGAACGGAGAGCGCCCAAGCATCTCGCGCTGGGCTTTTGCTGAGGCGACGTTAATTTCGGTTTGCGGAACGAATGATGGGTGGACAGGCCGACGAAGAGGACGTGTTCCGTTTGGCATGGCTAGTATTTCGGCGATCGCACGGGGCACATCCATCGGATCCGTAGGGATATTGCCGTTTTCGCGCCGCGCCACCGCCACAAGCGCCGGATAGGCGGTGAGACGCTCTGCATCGGTTCGCTTGAGCAATGCGTCGGTTCCTGCCGAGCTGTTTTTCCATATGTTGGTCGGATACCCACCGGGCGCGATGATGGTCACTTCGATGCCGTGTGGAACCAATTCATAGGCTAATTGTTCCGATTGCGCCTCAAGCGCAAATTTGGTCGACGAATATAATCCGTAATTGGGTACGATGACCCGCCCCAATTGGGACGTGACGTTAAAGATCACGCCCGATTTGCGCGCCCGCATCTTTGGCAACGCGGCCCGCGCCACGCGCAGTGGGCCAAGCACATTGGTTTCAAACATGGAATGCGCAGCGCCCATGTCGCTCAGTTCAACCGGCCCGGCAATGGCAATGCCAGCATTGTTGACGATAGCATCAAGCGCACCGCCTGCAATGCGTTCAGCCTCCAAAACGCCTGTCCGAACCGACGCATCGTCGGTGACATCCATGTCGATGATCGACAGGTTCAACCCTTCAGCCTTTGCCTCTGCTGCAAGGGAGACGGCTTCGGCTCGTTTCCCGCCGCTAAGGTTGCGCATCGACGCGATGACAATCGCCCCTTCGCGGGCATAATGGAGCGCGCCAAGCCGACCGAATCCCGAAGAACAACCGGTGATGAGGATTGATTTGCCAGCTAGGTTCTTGGTCCTACTTTGACCGGAAGCTGCCGCGACGGCCATACCAGCCGCACCAGCACCAGCGGCAAGGATGGTCCGACGGGGAAATTTAAGCTCATGTGGCACAGGCGATCCTTACAATCTAGCGGAATGGCGGCTCGTTAAACGCACGCAATTTACGGCTGTGCAATTTGGGGCCTTTGCGGCGTAATTCTTCGCATGTTTCGATGCCGATACGCAAATGTTCGGCAATCGCCCGTTCGTAAAAGGCATTGGCCTGACCGGGCAGTTTTAACTCACCGTGGAGCGGCTTGTCCGACACGCACAGCAACGTGCCGTAAGGGACGCGGAACCGGTATCCTTGTGCCGCAATTGTCGCCGATTCCATATCAATACCCACCGCGCGGGATTGGCTGAACCGCAATGTTGACCGCGAATAATGCAGTTCCCAATTGCGGTCATCAGTGGTGACGATGGTGCCGGTGCGCAGCCGACGTTTGAGCGCCTTTTCATCCTCGCCCGATACCGTCATCGCAGCGGCGGCAAAGGCCTGTTGCACTTCGGCGATTGGCGGAATTGGAATTTCGGGTGGCAAGACATGATCAAGAACATGGTCATCGCGCAAATAAGCATGGGCCAGAACGAAATCCCCGATTTTCTGGCTGTCACGCAGGCCGCCACAATGGCCAATCATCAACCACGCCTCCGGCCGGACAACCGCCAGATGATCGGTAATCGTTTTGGCATTTGACGGGCCGACCCCAATATTAACGAGGCTGATCCCGCCGCGGCCCGGAGCCATCAAATGCCACGCCGGCATTTGGTGTTTGCGCCATGCGCTATCTGCCATCGCTGCCTGCAGATCAGGTGTATCGGATGTGACCATGACTTGTCCGGGCGCCGACAACGCCGTGTAAGGGCTATCGTTGCCCAATTGCGCACAGGCCCATTCAACAAATTCATCAACGTAACGGTTGTAATTCGTGAACAGGATGAAGCGTTGCACATGTTCGGCAGGCGTGCCGGTATAATGCCGCAAACGGGCAAGTGAAAAATCGGTGCGAAGCGCATCGAACAGTGACAGCGGCCGTGATTGACCTTCGGGTGCGACAAACAATCCGTCGGGCAGCTCATCACCAATATCGGCAAGCTCGGTAGACGGGAACCAGCGGCTTAGATCAACGGCGCTGACATCAGCCAAGGCCAGTTTTCCGCCCGCTTCCAAAACATAGGGAAAAGGAATCTCCTGATTGCCGGCGCGAACGGATATTTCAACGTCATATTCCTCGGTCAGTAAATCCAACTGTTCCGACAGATAGTCGGCGAACATGCGGGGGCGGGTGATCGTAACCGAAAAAATACCAGGTGCGACCAAGCGGCCATAAGATCGCAGCGGATGGGGTGAACGTTCAACACCCCGGTAGTGGATGACAAGTTCTGGATAGGAATAAGAACCATCGGTCCGCGAACTTGCCTCTGGCGGCTCACCGGTTGAAACATAATGTTCAATCGCAGCGCGCAACCGCGAGACCGAAGCCGCATAATGGGTTTCGAGTTGGTCAATGATCTCTTTTGACGGCGACATGTTTGATGGGGACATGGCCTCGTCTAAAAGGCCATGCCCCGCAAAGCAAGTGTGCTCTGTTGCCTAGAATGGCTTGGTCGCACCCAAGAAACAGATACCTGAAATCGTTATCCAATAGAGATATGCGGCGTATCGGGCGAGTTTGATCTCGCTTTCAAGCAATGCCTGCTCAGCTGGATTTGGACCTTCGGCAAGTTTACGAAAGCGCGCTGTCCATCGCCGCATGACGACGCGCAGGAACAGGCCTATGCAGAGGGTAAACCCGTAAAGGATGAATTTTGCTGGATACCAATAGCTGCCTTCACCGATGAGAAACGGCCCGTTGCCCATCCATGACGATATGCCCATGATGAAAATCGCTGCGATCAGCAGATAGCGCAGACGCTCCTCCAGCATTGTCAGCATGATGCCTTTATCAGTTTCCCGGTAGAGAAAAGCCGACCAAGTGAGCGAAAGCCAGACCGCAAAGAATATCCACATCGGGGTTAGCATGCCGTCTAGAAATGGCACCAGCCCGTATATGTTGCCCATGTGAAGACCAAGCGGCAGCAACAAGACGATGCCAGTGCGCGCTAAAATGTCGATCCGGTAAGCCGTTTCCATATGGCGCCGACGTTCATCGAGCGACAATGCGCCGTTCGTCACGTTGTAGCTGGTCTGGAAAACGCCCCATTCCCCCCCAAGCCAATAAACCATTGCGAGAATGTGCGCCCAGCGCAGCACATCAAGTTCGGCAAAATGCATCGATCCCTCCTGTCAGATTCATCGTGATTTGTCCGGACAAATTACACTTGGCAAGTAGAAAGTGAATCGCCATGATGAATTAGGGTCCTGACCCTAGGGAGTTTTAGCGAATGAATCACCGAATTATCGAAGGCAGATTGTCTTACACATCGCGCAAGCCAGAAATTATGGGCAAAGTGCGTGGGTTCGAAACATTCATGTTTACCCGGCACGGTGACGGCAAAGTAACCATGCGCGCCCACTGCGAAATTTATGAGCCCGAACCAATGGTCATGCGCGATATCATTTATGCGCTGGATGAAAATAATCAGCCGATGGATTTGCATGTCAGACTGACTGTCGGCGATGCCTTCATGGGGTCTGGCTGGCTGCGGTTTGATGGGACTATGATTGAGTGCGAATCCTATGGCCCATCCATCGGGCGCTTGTCACAGCGGATGGCGGCGCAACTGCCGATCGACGGTTTTGGCACGCATCCAATTGTCTCTGATGGCTATCTGTTATCGACCAAAAAGTGGACGGTCGGGCAAAAACACAAATTCAATTGTTACCTGCCGTCGCCAGATCACCGCGGGGCAACGCCGCCGATGATTGCGCAGGTTAAGATCGATGCGATCTATCTAGGCAAGGAAGAAGTGACAGTGCAGGCCGGAACATTTGCGACGCGCCATTTCCAATTTGTCGACGATGGCTCTGCTGGCATGACCGGCGCTCACCCACCCTATGATTTATGGATCACCGATGATGATGATGCTATTTTTGTGCAAGGCGGGGTCGGCGGATATATGATGACATGGTATGAATTGGTGTCGCTCACCCGATAAAGCGGGATGACCGGCCAGAGTGATTGCCCCGGCCGGTCATGATCTCACAGATGTTCGAGCATATATTCCGCAGAACTAACGCGGAACTCTCCGGGTGCTTCCACATGCAATTGTTCAAGGACGCCGTCGTTTACGACCATGGCAAAGCGTTGGCCGCGCTTCCCCATGCCGAATTTGCTGCCGTCCATTTCAAGGCCAACAGCTTTGACAAAATCCCCATTGCCATCGGCGAGCATTGTTACCTGATCGTTCACGCCCGATGATTTGCCCCATGCCCCCATCACGAACGCATCGTTAACCGCAGTGCAGGCAATTTCATCAATGCCTTTGGCTTTCAAGGCCGCAGCATGTTCAACAAAGCCCGGAAGATGTTTGGCCGAACAGGTCGGTGTATAAGCACCAGGAACTGAGAAAAGTGCTACCCGGCGACCGGCAAAATAGCCGTCACTTGCCACCGGGTTCAACCCGTCAGCCGTCGGTTGCACAAAGTTGCTTGATGGAATTTTGTCGCCGATTGCGATTGTCATAAAATGTCCTTTCTTCGGAAATGAAATCTGTATGACCGCATGTCGGGGCTAGCGTTTGTGATTGCAAGCCTTACTATGCGCTGCATGGTCCAGATTTCCAGACGCGCGATCCTTTCACTGGCTGGTGCCGCTACGGTCCTGCCGATTGCGACAAATGCTATGACGACCACACCAAAATTGATCCGCCCTTCGCTGCGCGAGGATCATCAGCCAGTTCCCCTGCCGTTCGATCCAGCCAAGCTTGACGGGCTGTCAGAGCGTCTTATCAAATCGCACTGGGAGAATAATTATATTGGGTCGGTCAAGGCCCTGAATATGATTTCAGCGCGGATCAAATCATCGCTAGCGGACAAGGATATGCCAGCGCTTGTCCACGGCGGGCTAAAGCGCGAGCATCTGCACAGGTCAAACAGTGTCACGTTGCACGAAGATTATTTCGCGCAATTTGGCGGAAATGGGAAGCCCGGCGGCGCTATTGCATCGGTATTGGCAACTGCGTTTGGCGCATTTGAATTATGGGAAAGCGACTTTCGCCGGACGGCAATGTCACTGGCAGGTGGATCGGGATGGTGTGTGCTCGCTTACAACAGACATCTCAACACCCTCGAAAACTATTGGGCTTCGGACCATATGATGGGCGCTGTGACAGGTGTGCCTTTGCTGGTGCTCGATATGTATGAACATAGCTTCCAGATGGATTACGGGGCAGCCGCCGCCAAATATGTAGATGCCTTCATGCGCAACATCGA